>SYMJ01000082.1 GCA_005805505.1 Verrucomicrobiales bacterium
GAAATTGAAATTGCCCAACTCGGGCAGACCGTTGGAGAACTCCTTGCGCAGCAGACGATCGCCCGCCAACGAGACCCATGTGCGGGCGGTCCAGGGCACCAATGCCGTGGCACCGGCATTGGTGGTGACCAGGTTGGCGCTGTAGGGCTGTGACCCGGCCGGATCGAGCACCTGATAATTCAGGTTCAGCTTGGATCGACGGTAGTAGCGATTGGCCAGATCGACACCGACCTCAATGCGACCATCGGAACTGTCGGTGCCCACCGACCCGAGCAGTCGGTAAAAGGTGTAGGCGTTGTAGGTAGAATTGGAGGCTTGGACAGTCGAGACCAATTGGCCGGCAAACGCAGTGCGACGGGTATCCAGATTGGTCCAAATGACTCGGTTGGCCCCCAGCGGGAGCAACGTCGTATCACTCAGCAGCGAGAAGGGTGTCAGGTAGGGATTGGCGACATCACCGCCAGACCAACGCCGACTGGTGAGAGTGGTGACGTTATCGCCGTCATTGAGCACACTAGGATTTCGCACCTGGGCTAAGCTCTGGATGAGCGGGCCATCGGAGAGGTCGTCGACACCGTTGGTCATTATCCGCAAGACCGCAGCGGTGTCTCCGGCTCCACCCAACTGCGAGCGAGAGTCTTCGGCGAGGATGTCTTGCACGGTGGTTCGGCGTGCGACCGTCGCCACTCGGCGATGAGTCCACAGGTTGAGGGCATGCTCGAAGGTGAGGCCGGTGTTCGCCGCGGTGGTGGAGTACGCGTATGTCTGCCAAAGGTTGGTGTTCAGGTCCCGGAACAGGCCGGCCATGTTGAGTTCCCACGGCGCCACGCCTTGGTTGCGGAAGAACTGACTGGTGGTGGCATCCGGATTGCGGGCCTGATTATGCGAATAGTTGAGGTCAACCGTCTGATCGGCCGGAACCACCAGGTAGGCGATACGGTACAAGAAGCGATTGTTGCCCGAGTGCGGGCGGTCGGGATCGGCCAACACACCGATCCACTCGGGATCACCCACGTGCCACACCGGTGGAAGCGTTTTGCCGGCCTTATCTCGAGACGGCGTTCCATTAGCTTCACGCTGAAGAATATAACCATTGGTTTCGAAGCGCCCGTTGCGATTGAGGTCGAGGTAAAAGCGGTCTTCGAACGAATCGGCCCGAGTGTCCATGCGCCCAATGCGAGCGACCACCGGGACTCGCGGGTCGTAGTACAAATTGGCCAACATCCGCCGGTATTCGAGGATCTCGGCCGTGTTGTTCAGGTCGAACGGGCGGCCCTGGTACAGGTAAGAAACATTGGCCAGTGCCGAGTACCATTGATTGGACTGAGCGGCACCCAACGGCAACCCCTGGCCGGCGGCGGTGAAGCCCCGAGTATAAAAGGGCGCAATGAAATTGGTGGAGACGAACAGCGTGGGCGACTCTCGCATTCCTGACGAAGCGATCTGAGCCAAGATCCGGGCGCGGGCGCGGTTCAGCGCGGCATCAGCGGCGATGCGAACGTCAGCCTGCTCACCGGCCGCGGCCACGGCGGATCGCTCGCGGCGGGCCACCATCAGGAAGGCGACGGCGGTGATGGTCACCACCGACAGCATGATCAGGGTGATGACCAGCGCCACACCGCGCCGGCTGGATTGGGGGGAAAGGCGTTTCATTGGGGCGCGGTGCGGAGGACGACCCGTTGGCGGAGGGTCTGGAGGGCGCCGGCGTTGTTCGCCAGCCACCGGTTGCGGGCTTGAACATTGTCCGGCAGGGAGCGGAACTGATCCAACTGCTTGCCATCGAGCAAGGTGATTTCAATCTCGATGGAGGCCGGAAGATTGGGTCCGCGGAAGAGGGTGCTCACCTGAGCGGTGTCCGAGTTGACGTTAATTACCTCGATGGGCAGTGGGCGGGAGGCATTACCCGCACGATTGGTGCCTTGGAGTTGCCAAGCAACCGGGGTGACCGGGTAGTGGCGCGGCACGTTGGTATTCACACCGACCCGAGGGAAATTCACATCGTAAAGCACCGGATGATTGGCATCAAAGGGCCGGCCATCAGCATCAAAGGCAGTAATGCGGCACTGAAGAACCCCTTCCAGCAGTTTGACCGCATCGCGACGGGCTTCGCGGGTCTCGCCGGCGGGATACGTCGGAACCCACAGGCGATCGGTGATGAGGTTGGTCCGCAGCGCCGCAGTGCCGGTGAGTCGATAAGGCGGAACGGTGGCCGGGGAGGCCAGATCTCGCAGACGAGCCCCCAGGCGACCTTGGCCGTCGAGCACTTGGACGAGGTTGGAATTGGGCAACGCCTCGTCGTAGAGGTAGAGCGAACCCAGGCCCGTCACCGGCGTGGAGACCACGGGACCTGCATCGAGAGTGCCAATGAAGAGACCGCCCACATGCCAACGTCCTGCACTGGCCGGATAAGTGAAAAACAGTTCGTCGAAGCGCAGCGGTTGCGTGCGATTGGCCTGGGTGGCATCCCCGGCAAACACCAGTTCGTAGCCGGTGGCGTTGGCGGGGCGTACCACTAGGTGCAGCGCGTCCTCCACTTGCGGGGAGGCGGCCCGCTCAATAGTGCGCACCATAAGGTCGAGGGCCGAGCGACCGCCCTCGGACAAGTCGGCCTGATTTAAGCTTTGCCGGAAGGCCTTCTGGGTCTGGTCGAACATCGCATAAAGCGCGGCGACGATGATCGTGAGCAAGCCCACGGCGATCATCAACTCCAGCAAGGAGAAGGCTCCCGTGCGACGCCGAGGTTGCCGGAAGTCGGAGCGCATCACAGTGCCCGTTTGAACAAGGGAAAGGTTCATAGGATCACAGGGCACCCGGCAGGAACCGGTAGAAGTGAATCACGTTAGGCCCCGGAGTCTCCGGAACCGGATTGAAGGGATAGGCGATGTCTCCGAAGTAGCTGAGATCTTGAGGGACATTGCCGCGCAAGCGCGTCGGTTGGCCCAACACCTCGGTGCGGAACTCCCGGCGGTTGAATCCCAAGCGGTACTGGTTGGGATCGGTGCCGGTGCGTTGCAGAGGCCACTCCAAAATCATGCGAACCTCGGAGACGCTGCCGGCCATGGCGTCGGTGGGCAACTGAGTGGCTCCCGGCACCAACACGGACTGACGAGTCACCGTCTCGAGAGTCACTAGGTAGCGGAAGGCGAAGTCGATGCGCTTGTCATTGGGCATCGTCCGGCGCTCGCTCTTTCGGATGATGGGATGGTCGGCCATCGAACCGCTCATGGAGCGCATCTCCAGGCGGACGATGTTGGTGACCGCCACAGGATTGCCCCGACTGACCGACGAAGCCTCTTGGGTGTACTTGGGTCGACTAATAAGGCCCAACACTTGAAAGGCATCGACCAGCGGATCAGAACCAGCCGGAGTGCTCTGGACGAGCGGCCCATGAAAATGGTTGGTCCGTGCCGGTGCCCGGTCGCGATACTGGCGGACGAGGGTGACGCGATCGGCATAGTTCAGCAGGTCTTGCAGCCGAGTTTGCCCGCCACGCAAGACGTTGAGTAGGAGTTCGGCATCTTGGGTCAGCAGTGACTCTTCGCGGTTCTGCTTCTGAACATTGAGCCCCGCCGGAAGCACACCGATGATGGCCACCATGGCGATCGCCACCACGGCGATGCACAGGGCGATCTCGATCATGGTGAAGGCCGCCGTGGTGCGAAGGGACCGGGAGGGGGCACCGTGGAACCGCAGCCGCAAGGGATTCCACGAGACAGACGCGACAGGTTGGCCGGGGATTCTCATCAGCGGAGGACGGGTTTGAGGATCCGGGAGCGGCCAGTGAGGCTAGAGACGATCACCCGGTTGTTGGTGGCGTTGTCGCGTGGGGTCTCGATGGCATCGGGCATGACCGTGGGGTCGACCCGACCGGCGGCGTCCCGCGAGATAAAGACGCTGCCCTGCCCCACACCGAGGGCGAGCTCAGACAAGGGCGGGAGTTGTAACTCGGGCCGACCATTGATGACCCAATAGCGATTCATCTCAGCCAGAGCCAAACGGCCGTCGGGACCAAAAGCAACGAAGCGCATGGGGATGGGCGGCAAGGTGTCGCCAGGGAACTCCGCCAGCGGAAATCGAAACGGCCGCTGCGGCAATTCGTGGAGGACTAGATCCCGCCGGTCGGTGGCAGCCAGTGGGACTGGGAGGAAGAGTTTGGGCGAGAGAATGACACCATCGGGCAAGGTCTGCCAACCAGGCCCGAGGTAGCGGGTGTGGCTGCGGCCGGGTTGGGCGCCGATCTCGCGCTCAACCAACAGCGCATAAGAGTGAAACACGCCAAGAGCGATATTGGTGAAGCTGCGCAAGGCCTGCTCGCGGAAGCGCTGCGGGGCCAACTGACGCTCCACCACCATCGACTCAATCTGGGCATCGAGTGCCATCCGCGTTTGCCAGACATTGGTCGGGGCAAAAACCACATAAACGGTGGTTCGCAAACGCAGTGCCTCTTGTCGGGCACGGTTTAGGTCGTCGGTGAGTTGTCGGTGCCCACTCGACAAAGTCTTGCCCTGCACCATGCCGCGAATCGCCGGTACAGTAACGCCCGCCAGGAGGCCGATGATCGCCACCACCACCAGCAGCTCGAGGAGGGTAAAGGCGGCAAACCGCTGGCGTGGGGCCAGTGGTATTCTGCAACCGGTGGGTCCTTGGAGCTTCATGGGGGTGGGGTCGCCGTGGGCGAGGGTCAGGGAGCCCGCTTACTTCCAACTGTAAATGTTGTCGCGATTGTTTGGGTGATCTTGGTCGGCGTTGAAGTCGGCCTTGCCGTCCGGTCCCAGCGACATCACCAGCGCATTGCCCGGAATGAAGCGGGCCTGGGCCGGCCGGCCCGTGGCCACCAGCGGGAACGGGCTCAGCACGCGGCTGTCATAGTCGAGGTCCAGGATGAAAATGTAGGGATGTCCCCACGGGTCGCGGTACACGCCCAGGTCGTCGACGCCGTTGGGCTGATTGCGACCGACGGCCTTGGTGGCCAGATACACCGTGCGCTTGGGGTTCTGGTTGTTGTTGAGATTGACGGCATCGTCCATGCCGCCCTGCACATCAGGAACGATTTGTGCCGTGAGAATAGAGATGATCTCAGAATTGTTGGCGTCGCGACCACTGTTGCCTGGGTCGCGCACCTGCTGATAGCCGGTCTTGGTCGCCACCGTCTGGGTGGGCAAGAGGCCCTTGGCGTCGGGCGTGTTCGCATTGCCAAAGATCCAGTCGGGCCCGGTCGCCGGACGGGCGGGCAGCCCGTGGGCATCGCGGGTCCGCTTGGTGGCGGGCAGGCGGGAATAATCGGCCTGGTAGGAGTTGATCGCCCCGACAATGCCGGTGACCTCGACCTTGGCCTTGGCCGACTTGGCCTTGGTGGTCGCCGAGGCAATGGCCGGCAGCAACATGGCCGCAAGGATGCCGATGATGGCAATGACGACGAGGAGTTCGATGAGCGTGAAGGCGCTCCGGCGTTGGACGGTCGTTCGAGTCTTCATAGGTTCTCTGGCGCTGCTAAAAAAAGGGTGTTCGGAAAAGCGGTGTTTGGGGAACGAAAAGAGAGGGAGGCCACTAGTTGGATTCCTTCCAGTTGCCGATGATCTTCACTCGTTCACGGCCGACAGGAATTTCGGCCCACAAATCGAAACCGCCCGAATTATTGGTCGGGTTGGTCGAGACGTACCGCCACGGGTTGAGCCCCTTGTTAGAGGGCACGGGGTGGTCGGTCCGGTTGTTGGGCCAAGCCAGACCGTTTTGCCGCTTTCCGGAGGCATCGGAGGAGAAACCCACGGTGAGCACCTCGATGTCGGCGTACCCGGCGTCGGAGCGGTTGCGGAAGACCTCGGCATATTGACCTTCCTTGAAATCAGAGACGAACAACCGGTTGCGCAACTCATACGGCTTGGCGTTGAGGATGCCCTCACGACCAAACCAGTTCTGCAACTCGGCCGAACGGATGCCGTCACTATCGTCGGCATCGGCGCGCGGGATAAAGTAACCATCAACGCTGTTGGCGTTGGTCAGGTACACGCCGGACAATTCGTAGAAGAGGGGACTCAAGGCCGGATTGGACAAGGTCTGAAAACCCTGGCCCGCGATCGAAACCCTTCGGACGCCATCGGGCGGATAAACTCCGAAGCGGGATTTGTAGGCCTCGATCAGCGTTACCAATTGTTGGAGTTCGGCGCGTACCCGAGCTTCCTTCATCTTGGCCGCCGCCGCCGGCGCCAAACCCACGACCATGCCCGCCAGAATGCCGATGATGGACATCACCACCAACAGTTCGAGCAAGGTGAACGCAGCCACCTTCCGGTGAAGGGCCGGAGGGCAGGAAGAGGATGGACTGCGAGATCTCATGGGTTCACACGGGAGGGCGGACTTTCCCGAAGGATTAGCGGTCCTTCAATTCCTTTTCCATGCGCTCGCTCAACCATTGTTTGATCATGCTCTGGTAATTGAGGAACCGGGACCGGGCCAAACGCTTGATCCGACTGAGCATCCGGGGATCCATGCGCAGGGTGATGGTGATCGATTCGGACTGCTCGGAACTGGCGGTGGCCGAAAGCTCCATTAACCGAGCATCGACCTGGTTCTCCGCCCAGAAATCGGCCTCGGCCTGCTCGCTGTCGAAGAGCGGGACATCGTCCCAGGACTGGATGGTTTGAAGGTTCATGGCAGCAGGCCAAGAAAAGGCCGACGGGGCGGGCTCGGCCGGACCGATTCAGTTGGGAGGAAAGTGATGGCGTGGCGGATTCTTTGGCAAGACGAGGCGAGAGCGAGGCGCGGGCCGATGGAAGGCCCATGGTTGAGACCGGATCGAGCGAACAACGACGCTCTTGCGGAAGAAGACGCAGCCAGCGCGACCGATCCAATTGAATCGTTCCGGCTAGGTCGAGAGCGATTGAGTCATCCGCCGTTGATAAAAGTAAGACTCGGACTCGCTGAACGGCCGGGAAAGAATGACCCGGATCACCTTGCCATTGGTTCGATACACGCTGAAGAACCCCTGCCCCGCCGCCGATTTGCCCAAATTGAAGAAACGAGCCTGAACACCGAAGCGCGACGAGTCGGGCAACAAGCGAATGGCAAACGGATCTTCGAACGACTCCTCGATTCCGGTCATTGAAATCGAGCCGTCGGGTTCGAAGGGCAGATTGTTCCAGTCGAACTCCATTCAGTCCATCCAGTCCATCCGAGTATGGCCAATGCGCATTCAATGTAACTACTTTGTATTTACACCCGCACACTAGACCGGTCAAGGAAGCTTCGAGTATCCGGTCAAAAATTATCAGCCTTACCGAGAAACCTCGAGGAGTGATGATTATTCGCCACCGCCAGAGTCGCCGCCAAGGGTTTCCATGAGTTTGATGAGCGGCAGGAACATCGCGATGACGATGGAACCGACGACCACCGCCAGAAAGACGATCATGATCGGCTCGAGAAGGGAGGTCATGGCCGTGACCGCGTTGTCCACCTCTTCGTCGTAGTTGTCGGAGATCTTCAGGAGCATTTCCGGCAGAGCGCCGGTTTGCTCACCGACATCCACCATGGAAACCACCATCGGCGGGAATACTCCCGATTTTTCCAAGGGCGCGGTGATGGTTTCGCCCTCTTTGACCGACTCATGGATGTCGAGCACGGCCTTGGCCACGACCACGTTGCCCGCTGTCTCGCGGACAATGTTGAGAGCCTGAAGGATGGGCACACCCGACTGAACCAGGGTACCCAAGGTTCGGGTGAAGCGGGCGATGGACACCTTGCTGATGACCGGACCGAGTGCGGGCATGTTGAGCTTGAACTTGTCGAAGTACCACATGCCCTTCTTGGTCTTGATGATGAACTTGAAGGTGGTGACGAAGATCGCGATGCCCCAGACCACCTGACCCGGGAAGGGCATGCCTCCAAAGAACCAGTCGGGGAAGATGACGGTGTTGTCCCTGAGGGTCTCGGAGATCTTCAGGACGAACAGTGTGAATTCGGGCATGCCGGCGTCGCCGCCGAGCAAGTCTGCGAAGATCAACTTGAACTTGGGCACCACCACGATCATGAGCAGCGCTACAATACCCACCGCCACAACCATGACCGATATGGGATAGAACATGGCCGCGACGACCTTGCCCTTGATCTTCTCAGCCTTCTCCATGAACTCGGCCAGACGCTTGAGGACAACCTCGAGCACACCGCCCAGTTCGCCTGCTTTCACCATGTTGACGAAGAGTCGATTGAAGACCTTGGGGTGCTGGGCCAGACCTTCAGAGAAGGTGGAACCGCCTTCGATGGAGACGGAGAGATCGCCCAAGATTTTCTTGAGGACCAGGTTGCGTTCCTGCTTCTCCAGCACACGCAGACCGCGCAATAGCGGCAGACCGGCCTCCACCAGGGTGGCCAACTGACGAGTGAAGGTACAAAGCACCTTGGGCTTCACCTTGCCGCCGAACCCAGGGATCTTGAGATTGATTTGGCCCGCGCCCTTTTTCTGGCCCTTGCCACCGGCGGCAGAAGACGAACCTTTGCCTCCCTTGCCCTCGGACTTTGGCGCCGCCACCTCGGTGACCTTCGTTGGCAGCAAGCCCATTTCCTTAAGCCGATTCAGCGCCTCGGTCTGGCTGCCCATCTCGAGGACTCCTTTGGTCTCCTTGCCAGTGCTGTCCATGGCAACGTAGTTGAATTTGGCCATATCGGTATCCTCGTGAAATCAGTTTCGTCGGAGTATCCAGACAGAATCAGGTGTACTTCAGCACTTCTTCGACGGTGGTCTCGCCGGCGTAGATACCGCGGAGGCCGTCTTCGCGCAAGGTTACCATGCCTAGTTCGATGGCTTTCTGACGGACCACGACGGTGGGTGCGCGGTCGTTGATGAGGTTGCGAATCGCATCAGAGACGGCCAACAACTCGTAAATGCCCTTGCGTCCCTTGTAGCCGGTGTCGTTGCAATTGGGACAACCGCGGCCGTAGTAGAACACTTTGTCGCCGATGTCATGGGCCGACAAACTCATGTTCTGCAACTGCGACTCGCTCGGCTCGAACGGTGTGCGGCAGCTCGTACAAATGCGGCGGACCAGACGCTGAGCCAGAACCGCCAGCAGCGTGGAGGAGATCAGGAAGGGCTCCACACCCATGTCCACCATACGGGTGACGGCGCCCGAGGCGTCGTTGGTGTGCAACGTGGACAGCACCAAGTGACCGGTCAGCGATGCCTGGACGGCGATCTGGGCGGTCTCCAAGTCGCGAATTTCCCCGAGCATGATGATATCGGGATCTTGACGCAGGAAGGCGCGGAGGGCCTTGCCGAAGGTCATGCCGGCCGATTCATTGACCTGCACCTGCATGATCCCCTCGATGTCGAACTCTACCGGGTCTTCGATCGTGAGGAGCTTGGTGTCGATCTGGTTGATGTGCCGCAGGCAGGAATACAGGGTCGTGGTCTTGCCGCAGCCCGTGGGCCCGGTGACCGTGAAGATGCCGTTGGGCTGGTTGATGGTCTCGATGATGAAGTCGTAGCCATCTTTGGGCAGACCCAAAGTCTTGAGGTCCAACTGCACAGCCCCTCGGTCCAGAACGCGGAGCACCACCGACTCACCGAAGGCGGTCGGCAGCGTGGAGAGACGGAGATCGACCTGTTTGCCCGAAATCACCGTGCTAATGCGCCCGTCCTGCGGGAGCCGGCGCTCGGAGATGTTCAGGTTGGCCATGATCTTCAGACGCGAGGTCACGGGCGTGGCCAGATGCTTCGGTGGCGGCGCCATTTCGTAGAGGGCACCATCAACGCGGTAGCGGATCTTGAACTCGTCTTCGAAGGGTTCGAAGTGGATGTCCGAGGCCCGGTCTTGCACAGCCTGCATCAGGACCAGGTTAACGAACTTCACTACGGGGACGTCGTTGACCGCGTCGTCCAAGGAAATAGACAAGCCCTTGGGGCCTTCCTCCTCCTTGGTACCCTCGACGTCCACCCACAGTTCCTTGAGCAGGGAAGTATAACCAAGATCGGCCTGTGCCGGATAAAACTTCTCGATGCAGGCCGCCACCTCGGCCGGATTGGCCACGACCACCTGCAAGGTGTACTTCAGGGAGAAGCCCAACTCATCCATTGTCTGGGGATTGAGCGGGTCGACCAAGGCAATTTGCAGGGTGTCGCCGTAAAGGGCCATCGGGACTACCTGATACATCCGGGCCGTCTCGTTGGGCACCGCCTCGATGGCCTCCGGAGGAATGGGGTCCGCCTCGAGGCTGACCACCATGGTCCCCAGATGGTCGGCCATGATCTGGAGGATGGAATCGAGGTCGAGCAACCCGTAATCCTGAAGGATCTGGACCACCGACTTGCCGCTGCGCTGCACCTCCTGACCGATCTCCTCGATTTGCAGGGCGTCCAAGAGCCCGCGCTCTCGGATGAGCGCGATGAGTGGATGGGAGATTGCTTCGGCCATGGCGGGTGAGGGGTCGGTGAGTGGTTACTTACGGGTCTGGCTTTGAGTCTCGGCCTTGGCGGCGCGGAATTCGTCCAGCTTCAGACTAATGGTCAAGGGGTCCATCGACTTGGTGACAACATCCTCTTCGGAAATCATACCCGCCTGCCACTTTTCTATGAGGAAGCTGTCGAGGGTAACCATGCCGTACTTCGAACCGGTCTGGATATCGGACTGGATACGGAAGGTCTTGTTGTCACGAATTAGCGCCGCCACCGAAGGGGTGTTAATCATGATCTCGAACACCGCGACCCGGCCGGGTTTGTCAACGCGAGGTACCAACAACTGGGAAATCACCCCCTGGAGCACCGTGGAGAGCTGGATGCGAATGGTCTCTTGCTGGCTCTGGGGAAAGGCGTTGACGATACGGTCGATGGTCTTGGCTGCCCCCGTGGTGTGCAAGGTTCCGAAGACCAAGTGACCCGTTTCGGCCGCCGTGATGGCCGCTTCCATGGTTTCCAAGTCGCGAAGCTCACCCACCAGAATGATGTCAGGATCTTGACGCAACGCGCGACGCAGGGCCTCGGCGAAGGAGGGCACATCGACATTGACCTCCCGCTGAGTCACCACCGCCTTCTTGTGCTTGTGGTAGTACTCAATGGGATCCTCGATGGTGATGATGTGCGCTTCGTCCTTCTCCTCGTTGAGGATGTTGAGGAGTGAGGCCAGCGTGGTCGTCTTGCCCGAACCGGTGGGACCCACCACCAGAACCAAACCGCGGGGCTTATTAATCAGGGCCCGAACCGTGGCCGGGATACCGATTTGCTCCATGGTCAGGAGCTTTGAAGGAATTTGCCGGAGCACCAACGCGAAGTTGCCCTTTTCTTTGAAGGCGCTGACACGGAAGCGAGCCAACTCACCGAAGGCGAACCCGAAGTCGGCGCCGCCCTTTTCACGGATTTGCTGGATGTGATCTTCGGAGGTGATGGAGCGCATCAATTCCTCGGTGTCCTCCGGGCGCAGCGGCGGACCATCCACGCGCTGAAGAATGCCGTGGATGCGGATGACGGGGGGAATGTTCACCCGGATGTGCAAGTCGGCTCCGCCTTCGGAGACCATCAACTGCAACAGATCGGACATCTGGTAGGACATGGGTCGGTTCGGAAAGTTTCTTAAGATCGGTGGGGGCGAAAAAGACCCATCAGGGCCGGGGCCGCCTTAAATAATAGAGCAAATGCAGGGCCAGTCATGGTTTTGGTCGGTCGCATCAGTGTTCCGACACGGTTGCCCGGACAACCTCATCCACCGTGGTGACACCCGCCAAGACCTTGCGCATGCCGTCTTCACGGAGGGTGCGCATGCCCATTTCGCGGGCGCGGTTGCGAAGCACGTTGGAAGGAACCTTGTCGTAGATGAGCTTTCTGGCCTCGTCGTTGATGTTGAAGATCTCGAAGAGGCCGAAACGCCCCTTGCAACCCGTCTTGTTGCACTCGGGGCAGCCCTTGCCTTTACGGGCGGTGGCCGCGGCGGCCTGCTCCGAGGTGAAGCCCAAGCCAGCGATCTCTTGCTCGGTCAGAGTGTGCGGCGCGGCACACTTCTTGCAAACCTTGCGGACCAGACGCTGGGCCATCAGGCAGCGTGCGGACGACGCAACCAAGAAGGGTTTCACGCCAATGTCGATGAGACGAGCCACCGCCGAGGGCGCATCGTTGGTGTGCAGCGTGGAAAAAACCAAATGACCGGTCAGTGACGCATTGATGGCGATGGTCGCGGTCTCCATATCGCGGATTTCTCCCAACATGATGACGTTGGGCGACTGGCGGAGCATGGATCGCAGCGCCGAGGCGAACGTGAAACCAATGTGCTCGTGGACTTGGACCTGGTTGATGCCCGCGAGCATGTACTCGACCGGGTCTTCGACGGTGATGATCTTGCGGTCCGGGCGGTTAATATAGTGGAGACAGCTGTAAAGCGTGGTCGTCTTACCCGAACCAGTAGGGCCAGTGACCAAGAGGATGCCATCGGGCAAGGCGATCATCCGCTCGAAATTGGCCTGATCGTCGGCCATGAACCCCAACTCGGCCAAGCCTAGCCGAAGGCCGGACTTGTCCAAAATACGCATGACGATGGATTCGCCATGGGAACAGGGAATGACGCTAACGCGAAGGTCGATCACCTTGCCGCCCACGTTGGTCTGGATACGGCCGTCTTGAGGAATACGCTTCTCGGCAATGTTCATTGCCGCCGAAATCTTGAGACGGGCGATCACCGGGGCCTGCAGGCGCTTCGGGATATCCTTCATCTCGGTCATCATGCCGTCGATGCGGTAGCGCAGGCGAAAACGCTTGCCCATGGGCTCGAGATGAATATCCGAAGCCCGGAGCTTGAAGGCGTCGATGATGATCTGGTTGACCAGTCGAATGATGGGCGCGTCTGCGTCGACGGCCTCGTTATCGGCCTTCACATCGCCGCTCAGCGCACTGACCTCGACTTCACCCTCGGTGATGTCTTGAATCATCCGGGCGATGTCAGAATCGCCGCGTCCACCGGAACTGCTGCTGCCGTAGTACTTGTCGAGAGCGGCCGTGAGGTCTGCCTCGCTGGTCACGCGGTACTCAAGAGTCTTACCCAGAGAGACCTGAAGTCCGTCGATGGCTTCGATGTCCGACGGATCGGAGAGGGCCACCACCACGGTGCCGTCTTGCTCAGCGATGGGCACCGCATTGTACTTGCGGGCCACGTGCCGAGGGACGGCGTTAATCACCTCATCGGTCAGACGAATCTCCGACAGGGTGACCATCTCGACGCCGAAGTAGGTCGATTTGGCCATGACGACGAGCGACGCCTCCAGCCGTCCGGTCTTGACCAAGGTGTCCACCACGCCTTCGCCGGAGGACTCCGCCTCGGGACGCACCTCTTCGACGGCATCATGAGTCGTGAGACCCATGTCGAGCATGGTTTCGAGCAGAAAATCGTCTTTGGCAGCCACGGTGTCCTCTGGATTTTCCGTCGGCCACGCTCAGGAAAGCGATGGCTTCGGGAAGAAGTGCGGGTGAGTTAAGGAAGGGCTGATAACAATGTCAAACGCGGAGGCCCAAAGGGAGCGTAAATCGTCAAAATTTATCACTCGGCTCCAACCGTCGTCTTCGCTGGGTCCATCCTCACGCCAAAACACCCTTTACCACCTCGCCTGACACATCGGTCAGGCGATAATCCCGACCGTTGTGATGATGGGTCAACCGCTCATGGTCGAACCCCAGGAGATGGAGGATGGTCGCGTGAAAATCATGCACATGGACACGGTCGGTGGCCACCCGGATGCCCAGATCATCCGAGGCTCCATAAACCGTCCCGGCCTTCACTCCAGCCCCGGCCATCCACGACGAAAAGACCCAATGGTGATGCTCGCGCCCCCGGTGATCGGCCGTGGCATTGAAGGGAGTCCGGCCAAATTCGCTCGTCCAGACCACTAGAGTGTCTTCGAGCATGCCGCGCTGACGCAGGTCGTTGAGCAGGCCGGCTATGGGTCGATCGACATTGGTCGCCAAGGGGCTATGGAGAGTCATGTCGCCATGGGCATCCCAGTTGTCGGAAGAACCGGAATCAATTAATTCGATGAACCGCACACCGCGTTCGGCCAGTCTGCGGGCGACCAGACACTGCCAACCGAAACCCCGGGTGCTCCCCCGTTCTAGGCCATACAAAGCGTGGGTGGCATCGCTTTCGCGGGACAAGTCGAAGAGTTCAGGCAACTCCATTTGCATGCCGAAGGCCGTCTCGAAGGACTTCATCCGGGCCGCCAGAAGGGGATCTGCAGAACGGGCCGCACTATGTCGGAGATTCATGCGGTTCATGGCCGCCATTTCCAGCGCTTGAAGTTCTTCGGACGGGGACCGCCTGCGCAAATTGGCCACCGGCTCCTGGCCCGGTACCACCCAAGTTCCCTGATGGGCCCCGGGCAGAAAATCACTAGCCCAGACCTGCCCTCCGGCATACGGGCTCTTGGGCGCGATGACCACGAAGGACGGCAAGTTGCTGTTCTCGGTGCCCAGGCCATAGCTGACCCAAGATCCGATGCTGGGGCGGGCAAAAGTAAACGAACCGGTGTGGATGCCCAGGGTGGCCTCGTAGTGGTTAGTGTGGTCGGAGGTCATCGACCGGATCACGCACAAATCATCCACACAGCCGGCCATGTGGGGAAAAAGACCGCTCACTTCGGTGCCGCAGCGGCCATGTCGGGCGAAATCCCACTGAGGCCGCTTGGCGTACATGGTGAAGTTGCCTTTGCGCCCCTGGAACTCATCCACGGTGACCGTCTTGCCGGCATCGGCGAACAACCGGGGCTTGGGATCCCACGAATCGACATGGGAAACCCCGCCGCTCATGTAGAGGAAGATCACCCGCTTGGCCTTGGGGGTGAAATGCGGCGCGCGGGGACTGAGCGGATCGGAGCTGGCACTCCCAAGACCCGCCTCTCGAGCCAGAAGGTCTCCGACAATGCCCGGGAACATCAGGGAGCCACCGACCATGGAGCGCAAAAAGCCGCGACGGCGGGGATCAAAGGCTGCGTGAGGGTTCATGGCAAATCAGGGGGACGGGGCCTCGGGCTAATCCACGGTCAGGAACTCATTACTTCCGAGAAGGACCCGAATCCACGCGGACAATGCTTGGGCACTGGCGTCCGGCGAGCCCGGTGATTTCAAGGCGTTCCGATACTGAGCCAAAAATCCGGCGAGATCAGCCATTTCAGCAGCTTCCGGAGAACGGCGGAGAATTCGCCGAAATACCCAGGCCGCCTGAGCCGACTCCGCAGTTTCGTGAGTCCGGGCTAAACGGGCGAGGTTTTCGGCCTCTCGATGCACCATCGGGTCGTTAAGAAAAAACAGTGCCTGCGAAGGCACCGTGGTGGTGCGGCGGATCGCGGTGCTGGCGTTGGGATCGGCCCCGTCAAAGAGCGCCAAAAACGGATGCCGCTGGATGCGCTGGGTCATGAGGTAAACGCTGCGACGGTGGTGATCGTACGAGGCCGCGTACGGGCCGTGCTGGGTATACCCCCATCGGGTGGGCGACGGAAACGGATGTCCCTCTCCGACCGACAAATCCAAATCACCACAGGCTTCTAGAATGGCGTCCCGGGTTTCTTCGGCACCCAGGCGGCGGCGCGGGAATGGCGAAAACCCGTCACCGGCATCCCCTGCAGCGGAACCGCCGCGAACCCCAGCGAGTGCACCGGCCGAAGCGGGATCGTCCACCGGGCAGGACGAGGCGTCGGCCACGGATCGCACCGGAGAACCTTCCGCCCTCAGCGGCTCCGGTTCACTGCGCTGCCGATACACAGCACTTGCCAGGATGAGTCGATGCAAGGCCTTGATCGACCCGCCTGAACGACGGAATTCCGAAGCCAGATAATCCAACAACTCCGGATGACTCGGAGCCTGTCCCCGGAGGCCGAAATCGTTGGCCGAGGTCACCAGGCCGCGACCAAAGTGCTGCTGCCAAATTCGATTAACCATCACTCGCGCCGGAAGCGGATTGGTCGGGTCCGTCAACCAATGGGCCAGTTCCAATCGTCCACTCGTGGCCACAGCCGGAGCCATAGTTTTCAAGCCTAGTGCTGACAGGGCTCCACGCCGCACCCGCTGGCCCGGTTGGTCGGGTTCGCCCCGCACCTGAACCACGGCATCTCGAGGAGTGCCTTCGGACACGCCATAGGCCAACGGAAAAGGACCTTCCACCAAGAGCTTTTCTAATTCACGGGCCGCCGCCTCGGCTCCTGCCTGAAGGGTTTTTAAACGGGCCTCGATCTCGGCCAGTCGCTGGCCACGGCGTTCTATGGCTCCTGAATTTTCGGCGACCGTCACCGCCGTAGCACCGGTCGATAGCGGGGCTTCTTGAACCACGAAATTATCAGCATCCAGCGCCGGCTTCGGACCGGGTCGATGCCCATAACTGTCGATAAAGACATCATCAATCGCGCCATCCCAACCCGAGAAAAGCGCGCCCGAAAAGACCACCGGGGCGACCCCTTCCCCGGCTCCGTTCCCTCGCAACGTCGCCTCGTAGCGGCGGCCCTTCAAGTCGAGGATCAATCCCACCTGATACCATTGGCCGCGACGCAGCGGTGCGACGAGTTCCTTGCGGTCTCCATCGATACGAAAGAGTTCCGAGCCGGACCAGAAGAGCTCCACCGCCGCCGAGGTGCCCGCGCCGTGACCGAGGTAAAATCGCCAGGTGCCTTCGGGTTCTCCGCCGCCACCGACCGGAACCTCGCCACACCGGAAATCAAAAGCCGCGTGGAGTCGCGATGTTTGATCGCGCTTCCAGGCCGGGGAGAGGCTCTGACCAAAGCCGTCGTAGGCCGGACCTCCCGGCATGTGAATGCCTAGACCTCCCCGGGGCAGCAACCCAGCAACGGGACTCTGGGACTCGGTTCGGATCCGGACGCGGCTATTGGGCCCGGGACGCCACGGTTTAGCGGGTGGGGATCCAGCCTTCTGGCCTTCGAAGCCGCCATCAATGCCGCGCAAGGAGGCCAACTCCCGCTCCAGCGCATCGCGCTCTAAAAGCGACTGTTCCAAGGGCGACGCTAGGGGCGCCGAAGCCACCTCAGTGGACACCAGGGCAAACCGCTCGGGTTGGATCGCCAGGTTGTCCAAATAAAGCCCAGGACGCGCAGCGGCGGCGGCCGTTCCCGTCAAAGCGCCCGCCTCGGCGGCCCCGGAATCTAGGCCCATGAAGTCGATGACGCCATCCCAGTCGCGGGCCAACCGTTGCGGACCCACCGACCGAATGGATCCCGGCGTCCCCAGGCGAACCGAAACCGTGCGGGCCTTCTTATCGAGGTCGAGTTGCAAATTCACCCACGACCCCGGGGTGAGCGGTCCCAGAGGCACCTGAACCCCTGAATCGGTGCGAAGGGACAGGCTCTGAGCGGAAATGAGTACTTCCAGAGCGGGTTTGCCGCCGTCATGTCCCAACCAGAAGCGGTGTGAACCCGAGCCCCCCATCGGATCGGGCACGGTTTTCAAATCGAGATTGATTGATAAACGGGAGGTATCGCGAACCGATCGCCCTAACCGGTGCAAGGCTTGGCCCAGGTGCCACGGTTGGGCACCCGCAGGAATGGACGCCCCGACGCGGCCACCCGGGTAACGGTGTTTGAAGGGGCTTTGTGCCTCGGTGGTGACAGCAATGGGGCCGTCATACACCCAAGGCGACACGAGCACCCCCTTGCTGCCGCCCGAAGCCGGAGCTTGCAGTTCAAAATCGCCATCCAGGTCGTCGATTGATCGGAGCAACGCCGAGGGCACCGGCAACCCCGCTCGCTGGACCGTTCGTGTGAGGGAAGCCACCCGGTTTTCGTAGTCTTGCCAACGCGGCAAGGACTCCTCAGGCGGGATCAGCGGTACCATCGCCCGCGAACGCTGCTTCTGTTCCGACCCTGGGAAAGCGAAGCGCGTGCTCTCAAACACCCCGTACAACGCGTAGTAATCGGTCAACGGCACCGGATCGAACTTGTGGTTGTGGCATCGGGCACAACCCAGCGTTAGACCCAGAAAGGTCTGACCCATCGTGTCGATGGTGTCTTGGAGAGTCAGGTGGTGGTAATTCTCCGAGTCGAAGCCGAACCGCCGAGAAATGGCCAGGAATCCGGTGGCCGCCACGCGTTCGGCATACCGTTCACGGGGACCTTGCCGGGCCAATAAGTCCCCAGCGATCTGCTCCGCAACAAACTCGAAGTAGGGTTTGTCGGCATTGAAGGCATCGATGACGTAGTTCCGATAGCGCCAGGCCACCGGCACCGGATAGTCGGCGGTCTCGCCCGCGGTGTCGGCGTACCGGACGACATCCAGCCAATGCCGGCCCCAGCGCTCCCCGTAACGGGGCGAGGCCAGCAACCGGTCGATCACCGCTTCAGCAGCCTGCGGTGAATCGTCCCGCTCAAAGGCTTCGATCTCCTCTTGAGCAGGCGCTAGTCCTGTTAGATCCAAAGTAACTCGACGAAGCCACGTTCGGCGGTCGGCCTCCGGCGCAGGCTTTCGGCCCTGCCGCTCAAGTCCGGCCAAGATGAATCGGTCCAATGGGGATCGGCACCACGCCACATCCGCGACCGAGGGGGACACTGGATTGCGTACTGGCTGGAACGCCCAGTGCGACGCCGGATCGACAGACGATTTTGCCGCCGGCCCCGGGGCGGCCGCCGAAAGGCCCACTACCGTCAGCGCTACGCCGACGACACCCAACATGGTATTGACGATGCTCATCCGGGGAATTGAGTTCATTGCACCCTGCCCGGCGTCGGACCGGAAGCGCAAACTGCGAAGGAAAAGAGGTTCATACCGAGTTCCCTCCCCGATTGTCTTCGACTGCGGCCCGTGATTGCCTAGAGCCAATGACACTGCAATTCGGATTCCTGGGGCTGGGATTCATGGCCGCGACCCACATTCAGGCGCTGGCCCATGTGCCCGGTACCTCGGTGGGTGCCATTTGCAATCCCAGCGGACGCAACTTGGATGGCGACCTCACCCGGGTCGGAGGCAACGTGGGCGACCCCAACGGGGTGCGACTGGACATGACGCAGGTGCGCGCCTACCAGGATGTCTCCGAATTCCTGGCAGACCCGGCGATTCACATCGTGGACATCACCACGCCGACCAAGACCCATATTGAACTGGCTATCGCCGCGCTGAAGGCCGGCAAGCACGTGCTGGTAGAAAAGCCCATGACCCGCACGGCCGAGGAAGGCCGGCGTTTGGCCGACGCGGCCCGCGAAGCCGCCGCCCGAGGGGTCTTCCTCATGCCGGCCATGTGCCTGCGCTTCTGGCCAGAATGGCAGGCGGCCCATGACGCCATCGTGGGCGGGCAATACGGCCGAGTGCTGAGCGCCCGGTTCCGCCGAGTGGCCCAGGCACCGGGCTGGGGACACGGGCACTTCTTAAATGCAGCCGACTCCGGCGGGGCCTTGCTCGACTTGCATATCCACGACGTGGACTTCATCCGGCACTGCTTCGGGCACCCGTCCAGAGTCTTTTCGCGAGGCCACACCAAAGTCAGCGGCGGCATCGACCATGTCGTCTCCCAGTATGACACCGCCAGCGGTGCGGTGGTGAGCGCCGAGGGCAGTTGGGCCATGACCCCGGGTTTCGGGTTCTGCATGGCCTACACCGTGGTGCTCGAACGAGCTACCCTCGACTACGACTCGTCTCGTGGCACCGAGGCCCTCCGCCGCTATGTGGAAGGCCAGCCCGCGGAGACTCTGAAGCTCGAGGGACCCAACGGCTACGCGGGTCAAATTCAACACTTCGTGGACTCGATCCGCGCCGGCAAGGCACCGACGGTGGTCACCGCCGACGACGGCGCAGCCGCCGTCGCCGTCTGCGAGGCCGAAGCCGAATCAATCCGCACCGGGTTGCCTGTAACCCTCTAACATGAACTCCCTGCATATTGTCTTCGACTGGGACGGAACCCTGTCGTTCATTCGCGCCGGTTGGGGTGAAGTAATGCTGCAGCAATGGCTGGAGCACCTGCCCCCTGCCCCGGACGAATCGGTGGACAGCCGTTCGGCCATCGCTCACCAGGAAATTTGGGCGCTCAATGGCCGACCCAGCATCCATCAGATGGAACGCCTCGGAGCCCTGGTTACCGAACGTGGAGGCACCCCCTGGCATACCGAACGTTATCAGGAGGATTTTCAGGGACGGCTCGGTCTATTAATCCGCCAGCGCATGGACTCGATTCGCGATGGAACCCACACGGCCGACCATTACATGGTGCGCGGCGCGCGCGCCCTCCTAGAGCACTTCCGTCAGGCCGGTGCCACGCTGCATATCGTCAGTGGAACGCCACGGCCCGCTGTGTCTGCCGAGGTGGATTGCCTAGGAGTCCGCGACTTTTTCGACCAACGCATCCACGGACCCACCGGGCTGACTGACACCTCTTTCCACAAGCGGCATGCCCTCCGGAGCATTGTCGAAGCCCATGGCTTAGATCCGCTGCGTTCGCTGGTCTCCTTCGGGGATGGCACTGTGGAAATCTCCGAGACCAAGGCGGCGGGAGGTCGAGCCATCGCGGTGGCCGCAGACGAAGAACACTGGCACTCGGGCCATTGGGATGAATCCAAACTCCTGCGCCTTGCCGAGGCCGGCGCCGACTATGCCATCCCCGACTACCACGAACCTGCAGACGTCTGGGCTTGGCTCGGTGGAGTCCGCTGAAGCACCCCAGACCCTCCAGATCTTCCGGCACGCCCTGGCTTCAGTGCCACCGGAACACCGCCAATAACGAGGCGGCCATGGCCAAGATCAGCACCAACCCGACGACAGTCCAAAACCGTCGGCGATCGGGTTTCTTGGGACGCCCCTGACCAAACTCACGGGCGACAAAGTCGTCGTAGTCGAACTCCTCGTCGTTGGGCAGGTCGAGGCCCGAGACGCTGGCTTCTTCGTTCCAGCCCGAATCCCGCGAGGCGCCGCACCCGGCGCAGGCCACGGCCTTGCGCGGAACAAACTCGCCACAGACCGGACAATCCCCCGGGGGACGAAACGCCTCGTCGCTCATTGGACGGGCAGCATGGGGCTAATCGTCGTCGTCGTCAGCATCCGGGGTGGTGGCCCATTCCGGGTAAGGACGTTCCGTGCCGGCTAGGGCATTCCAGAGGATGCGGTTCAGGACGTCTTCGGGAGCTTTGTCCACCTCGCGGAAATTCAGACGGGCCGAGACCTCAGCATCGCGCCGCAAGATGGGGTTCAGGAGGGCCTTGGCGGGTGGATTCATCTGATCGAGCGGCACGGTGTTGGGCACCGCGGTGTACGGGGTGAAATCGGGGGTGTCCTGGAAGCAGTCAAACATCGGCGTGGCGCTGGCGTCGAACTGGTTCATGGGCTTCATGCCCAGCACCTGCTCCATGGTGCGGATGAGGCTGGTGGTGTTGTACTGGGTCGAGACCACTGCACCGCGCCGGTTGTAGGGGCTGACGCAAAACGCCGTGGTCCGGTAACCGCTAACATGGTCCCAACCGGCTTGGGGGTCGTCTTCGATGGCCAAGATAAGGGTCTCCTTCCAGAACTGGCTGTGACTGACCGCTTCGACGATGCGACCGAAGGCCAAGTCGTTGTCGGCGACGCAGGAGGCCGGCGTGGGTTGGCCTGCGGAGGTTCCACTGGTGTGGTCATTGGGCAGGCAAATGAGGATGAGGTTGGGCAGTGCACCGCTGGCTTCGAAGGCCTTGAGTTCGCGAATGAAGTGATCGGCCCGGTACTGGTCGGGCACCGACATGTCCCAGCCGACATAGTTCGTCGGGGTGTGCGGAATGAGGGTCGGCACCATCGCCCGACTGGAGAAAATCACCTCGTCGGATTCGCCCTTCCAGGTCCGGTAGCACGGCAGATAGGGGATGGAACCTTTCTTCTTGGGATCGCGCCAGCGGACGGTCGGGGCGGCGAACTCGCCGTAATTGCGCAAGGTCTTGCCGTGCTTGAGGGCATTGTCCCAGATGAAGCCCGCCGGAGAATAAGCTAGGGCATCATCCTCATCTTCCCCCATGCCGTCCGGGTAGCTGCGCGGGAATCCGGCGAAGGACTTCTCCATGTAATCGGTGGCGAAGGCCGTGGTGGACCACTGATGTCCGTCGGCGCTCAAGATTCCGGCGCAATACGTGTTGTCCAACAAGGCAAACTCGCGGGAAATCTTGTGCAAGTTGGGGGTGATCTTTTCGCCGAAGATGCACAAGTCGGCGCGGCCATTGCCCCGAGGATCGTCTCCTAAGACTTGATCGTAGGTCCGGTTCTCTTTGATGACGTAAATCACGTGCTTGAAGACGCTGGGCTCGCCGATGCGCTCGGGAATGGGCCGTGGTTTCACCCCGGACCGCGGCGGCAACCGGGAGGCCACGATTGCCTCACGACGCACGTTGCGGGACACCGTCTCCGAGAGCTTGGCCAGATGACGCCGGGTCGGCAGCGGGACCATGGAGAGAGTTCCATTGTATTGGTGTGAATTGAATCCTTCGGCCGCGGTGTCGGCCTTCTTCATCTTCGAGGGCAACCCCTTCACATTGGCCACGAGGAGTTGCTTGCGCGCGGTGTCGTGCACCAACGCCCCCGGATACCAGCCCACCGGAATCAAACCCGCCAACCGGGACTCCCGATCACCGGGATCAAATCGCACGACCGCGATGGCATTCTGGGATCCATTGGCCACGTAGAGGGTCTTTCCATCGGGAGCGAAGGCCAGGGCGTTGGGCGAAGCTCCGAAGAGGTCCGCCGGATTGGTCTTGGCCCAAATGGTTTCCACCACCGTGCGAGTCCGAGTATCGATGACGCTGAGGGTGTCCGAGCCGGCGTTGGCACAAACGACATGGCGACGATCCGGTGACACCGCCAGGGCCGAAGCATGCAGCCCGGTGATCAACTCCAGCGGGACGGATTCGGCCGAGGCCTTCAGATCGACGATCGAAACCGAGCCTTCACTGGCGATGTGACGCACCGGATCCACGCGAACGGTGGTGCCACGGCCGGCTGGCCCCGTCAGGTCGTCTGGACCTGGGCGACGCCCACCCCAGTTGCTGACATAGGCAGCGTCACCCACGAGCACCACCTCGTACGGGGCCACACCGACACGGAACTCGCGAAGGACCTTGCCCGTGTCCGCGTCCAGTTCCAGGAGTCGGTTCGACAAGTTGGCACAAACATAGAGGCGGCGGCCGTCGGCACTCATGGCCAGGCCCGACGGAATTTCTTCCTTCCGACGCGGCGCTCCAGCGGCAGGCAGCGGTAGTGAGTGCGAGGCGATGATGGAACCATCGGGATCCACACGGAACACCTTCAGGCTGCCATTGACGTTGCTCAGGAAGACCCGCTTTCCATCGGGTGAATAAATCAGACCCGTGTAGCTCACCTGACCTTTGGCGTCCGGCTTGAGAATGTTGGGAGACGGCACCGCGGGCTGGGGTTCATTGACCTGCTCCGACGGCAGGGCCACGCGCTGAAGGATTTCGCCGGTCACCGGGCTGAGCACCAGCAACTCGCTGGTCTTGCCCGAGACCAGCAATCGGGACCCATCGGGGGACAGCGCTAGAGCCTGGGGGCGCAAACCGGTCAATTCGATCTGCCGCCCCAGCGGGGTCAGAATCTGATTGACCGGAGTCACTGAGCGGCCGCCCTCCTTGTGACCCACGGTCTCGCGATTGGAAAGCGGCGGCGCAGCCGTAGAATCTAGGGAGACTCCAGCCAGCAGTGCGGCACCGAGGCAGCCCCAAGCGAGACGGGACAGGGGCGATGAAACGGAAAACTCCATTCCCTTTTTTCGGCGGATTGGAGAAATCCAGCAATGCTCAAATGCCTCGGTTTCTGAAACGTTTTCGCGCAAACCTCACAGACCTACAGACTCGCCGACCCCATCGAGCCTCGGTCTAACGCATCACAACGACGCGCTACAGCGGCAGCCAGTCAGGGTGCGGCCGTGATGCGCAAGTCGTCGAAGCGGATCGGGGTTCCAGAGAAGGGCATGCCCCAGACACCTGCTTTGCCCGGCGGAAGCTTCTCGGACTCGTCGTGCTGCAACTGAGCTTCCTTCGGCTCTTCATCGCCCTGCCAGACTTTAGCGACAATGCGCACGCCGGTGCCCGATTTACGAACGCTCAAGCGAAATTGAGTCCACTGACCACTGGTCCACTTCAACGGAACCGAAGCCTTGATGTCGTCACCCTTTACTAACTCGAGGGCGTTCTTGGCCGGCGCCACGCGCACCTTGTAACCGCCAACGCCATTGAGCCCGACGGCAAACGTGGGAAACTTACGCCCGCTCTTGGTGCTCAGAATGCGTGCGGTCACCTCGACCCCATCGGATTCATTAGGACCAAAGAGCACCCCGAAGGACTCCAGCGGAGCCCCGGGCAATTCCAGAAATCGATTTCCCTCCTCGTCACGGACCGCGAACTGCCCGTCCAAGACCATGAAAGACTCGGGCACCTCGCCGACTTTGGCCGACGAAAACTTCTCTTCAAACAGGGATTTGGCCCCCTGCGCCTGAAGCCCCCTGCTCGCAATGAGCAAGCTGGCCGTCACGAACCCGATTTGAAGGAAGCGTTTCATGGTTTCAAATCCTGAGGAGCCATCCCTGAGTGGGCTCCAATTTCCGTGGTTGCAGCCTTGGCTCCGATCAGCGGATGTCCAAGACAATGCCGAGTTTGTTGAGAATATCGCCCTCCGCTTGGGACAGTCGGTACAACTCCTTGTTGTAGTCGGAGAGTGCATTAATCTCACTGGCCTCGGCACTGGTGAGATCGCGCTGAATTTGCAGCACCTGGAAGGCCGTGCTCTTGCCATTGGCGAGCTTCTTCTCTTCGGCATCCAGCGCCTGGGCGGCAAATTCATGCTGCTTGAGGGCCGCATTGACGCGCTCGAAGGAGGTCTTGGCCGAGCGAATCGAAATATCGATGTCGCGCATGATGTTCTGCTCGATGCGCTTGTAACTGAGCAGCAGGCGCTCCTGCTCCAACTTGCTCTGCTTATGGCTCTCGCGGGCGTTGCGATTGTTGAGCGGGAAGTTTAGGCGCATCCCCGCGAAGTGATTGGGCAACTTCTGATCCTCGATGTCCTGCAGGGCCATGCCAAAAGAGGGTTCGGCTCCGATGACACCGTAGCCGCCGAGCAAGTCGAGCTGGGGGAAGAGCTGGTTCTTGGCGAACTTCAGGCGAACCTTCTGCGAGTCGAGCTGCAACCGGGCATCCACGATGTCGGGCGACTGAGTCAAGGCCTTGTGCCAGCTGTCCTTCTTGTCGAAGGCCACCGGTTCGGCAGTTAGCATCAAGGTGGGATTGAGCAACACGTTATCCCAGCCGCCTAGGTCGTCGTTGATCAAATTCCGGAGATTGGTGGAGGCATCGCCCAGGCGTGCCTCGCTTTGGAGCAGGTCCGCCTTGGCGCGATAGACTTCCGCCTCGGATTGTTTCTCATCGAGCGGAGCCAGAGCGCCGACTTCGACTCGCTTCTTTTGCTCGGCCAGACGCCGTTCGGCTGTTTCAACGGCCTTGCGCTGCACCCGCACATTTTCGCGGGCGGCAATCAAGTCGTGATAAGCCAGAGCCACCTGAGCGACCACGGTGATCACCTGACGGCGGGCCCCCTGCTCGGAGCGTCCGATGCCGATCTTGTTCACCTGCACCATCATGCGAGTGGAATCGATCCAAAAATCGCGCAACAACGGCTGCGTCAGGTCGAGGCTGACAAACGGGCTGTAGAAGAAGCCGGAATTGATTTCCGGACGAGTGGGGGTGGCAAAGAAGACATTGTTGTTGCGGGTCATTCCGCTCTGCAGCGAGTAGCGCAAACCGGTCTCCGTGGGGGCCAAGCCCTGAAGCCCCACCGAGTAGTTCTCAGCCCAGGATTCGCCGCCGGGCGGAATGAAGTCACCCGGGTTGCCCACGCCCGCGCTGGTCCGGAAATTCTGGCGCGCAGACATGCCGATAGAGGGATCGTAGCCAGCATAAGCCTGACGGTACTGGCTCAATGACTGGCGCGGATTGAAGTACGCAATCCGGATGTCCAAGTTCTTCTGCAGGGCCAGTTTGAGGCAGTCGTCTAGGGAGACGGCCTTCAATTCAGGAGCCGCCTGCGCAGCGGACGAACTCAGCACGAGGGCGGCCAAAAAGCTACCGGCGGAGCGGACGGCACGGGACCAGATCTTCTTCGTTTCCATTGTCGAGGACAGTAGTTGGAGGCGTTGTCGCACTAGGAATGCGCTTAAAGACGCGTCAGCCAGACATTTCTTCAGCGATTTAAAGCAACAACCTACCCCCGCATTGACCAGCAAGGCCAGTCCAAGGTTTCAGTGATTCCTATGCCGAAGCGCAGGCTCTTGCCGATGGAGTCGATCCACCCCCAGACTCGGCGGACACATGAAGCGCGTCGTCCTGCTTGGCTGCACCGGTTCGATTGGCACCAGCACCCTCAAGGTGGTGGAGGACCAGCCGGACCGACTCCTGTTGGTCGGACTGGCTGCCGGTGGCAATGCCGATCTACTGATCGAACAGTGCCTCAAGCACCTCCCACGTGTGGCCTCAATCCATGATGCCAGCAAAGCCGAGGGGGTCCGGACGGCACTCGGCAACACCACCGAAGTACTCACAGGCCCGGATGCCCTCATCCGCCTGGCCACGTTGCCCGAGGCAGACATTGTGCTTATCGCCATCGTGGGCACGGCCGGCCTAGAGCCCGCCTTGGCCGCCATCCGAGCCGGCAAGGACATCGCGGTCGCCTCCAAGGAAATCCTGGTGATGGCTGGCGAAATCGTCATGCGCGAGGCCAAGGCCCACGGGGTTCAGGTTTTGGCGGTGGACAGCGAGCATTCGGCCATCTTCCAGTGCTTAGACGGCAAGCCCGCCTCGTCGGTGCGAAACTTGTGGCTCACCGCTTCGGGGGGCCCGTTCCGCGATGCAACGAAATGGCCGAAGGAAGCACTGCAGGCCGTCACCGTCGAACAGGCCCTCAAGCATCCGTCTTGGGTCATGGGTCGCAAGATCACCATCGATTCGGCCACGCTCTTCAACAAAGGCTTGGAAATGATCGAGGCTCGTTGGCTCTTCGACATCGAAATGCCCCGCGTCCAGGTGGTCGTACACCCGCAAAGCGTCGTGCATTCTATGGTGGAATACGTTGACGGATCGATCATCGCCCAGTTGTCCACGCCGGACATGTGCCTGCCCATTCAGTACGCGCTGTTGTACCCCGAGCGCCTCCGCAGCGACCGCGTCCAGACGAACTTCGCCAAGATCGGTCAACTCACCTTCGAAGAACCAGATACGGATCGATTCCCCGCCCTGGGATTGGCCCGACGCGCCGGTGAAATCGGCGGAACCTTGCCAGCGGTGCTCAATGCGGCGAACGAAGTGGCCGTAGAACGCTTTTGCGCCCGCCAACTCGGCTTCACTGGGATTGCCCAACTCGTCACGCGCGTGATGGACGCGCACCGAGTCGTCGAGCAACCGACTTTGGAACAAATCCTCGAAGCCGACCGCTGGGCCCGCGCCGAGGCGGAATCGCTGAAGTAGGCCCGGTGGAGACCCGCGTCCCCAACGTCGACCGATCCAGCGCCGGCCCGAGCGAAATTAGTTTTCGTCAGCGATCGGCGGTTTTCCCGGAGGCAATGGTTGCCCCCGCAAGAAGGCCGACAATGCGGGGATTTTGTCGGTGTTGATCAAATCCACGCCTGCGTCGCGACAGAGCTTCCAGGCTTCAGGACGATCGGGCAGGGCCCAGAAGCGGATCTTCCGACCTTGCGCATGAGCCTGACTCACCAACCCCTTCAATCGCGCACTGTCTGAGGCCGACATCTCGCCGTCGCCGTCCCAGCGGAAGAGGGTTCGCCAACTTTCGCTCACCAACGGAACTAGAGAAGCGGGGGGCGTCGAGGACCCGGTGACACCAACCGGCGCAGTATTGGTGAGGTCACTCATGCGGCCGTCGAGTGCGCACCATCGGTCGCGGTCTGCGCGGGCCAGGTCCCAAGCGCGGTCTCCGCTGAGCACCACCGTGACCGCGCCCGTCACCACGCCCGAATCGCGGAAGCGGGTGAGCATGGACGCATACGGTGCCAACTCCGTCTTAAGGCGCTCGTACACCTGAGGCCCCTGCCCTTTCACATCCACCAGCAGCATCAGACGCGCCTTGGGGTCGGCGAAGATCCCCACCCGATTGCGAACCCGCTCGGCCAGCGGTTCCAAATACAGGGACTTCAGCGTGCGGTCGGGCTTCAGGTCTTTGCGGTCATGGGCCACCCACAACTGGCCTTCCACCAAATACACGTCGGCCTCGACGCTGCAAAACCCGTGATCGAGCGCCTCCAACAACGGGCGCTTCTGCTCGTAGTCGTTGTGGGAATGCGCCTGGGTCAGAGGCCGCACCTCCGCCGCAAAGGAGTGATCAGCCAACAGCAGGCCGAGAACCCCGCACACAAGGACCGAGAACTTCATCCCAAGACCGTGCCCTAAGGATCACGCGGAGCACAATCTACGAACTGGTGACATCGGCCGCGGGCTCCGGCTTCGGCTCACTTGCCCGGACGCTTGGTCGGGGTGACCCATCCCTTGTGCCAATCCAAACTCCACAGGCGCTCAAGCCGGACTAATTCGGCATGACCATCGACAAAGCCCGAATTAATGGCGCCCGGCAACGTGTCCTTCGGGTTGAAGATCTGGTTGCGCCCCCAGACGGCACTCCCATGGCGTGGCAGCGTCAGGCGCACCATGGCTCCGGCGAAGTCGTCGCCGGTGAAGAGGTTTCGCGCCGGTGGATCGGAGGCTTGGGGCCAGGTATCGATCCAGTTGCTATCAGCGATCACCGGCGTGTTGGACGGTGTCGGACAATCGGTCTCATTGCGGTACTTCTTCACTCGCTGATCAGGAGAGCTAAAATACGGATCATCATCGCCGTAAAACCACCCATTGAAGGTGTAGCTGGCCTCGTAGTCGATGCCCTTGGATCCGGTCCACAACCAGGTCTGGTTCAAGGAACCACTGTTGGGATGCCGACGCTTGGACTTAACGGCCGCCGACGGAGCCGACGGACAAACGCGGGCCGCATTAATGCCGCCATAGTTGGTGGCCAAGACGGTCACCCATAACGCATTGTCCATGCTGGCGGTCGCAGCCCCATTGTAGGGCACCGGTTTGCCATGATCGGACAAGTACATGAAGGTCGACAACGTCATCGACTTGGCGTTGTTAATGCACTTGATCGAATTGGCCTTCGCCTTCGCCTTCGCCAGGGCCGGCAAGAGCATTCCAGCCAGAATGGCGATGATGGCGATGACCACCAGAAGTTCGATCAGGGTGAAGCCCCGGCGAATCCGGGACGGGTGGAGTCCGAGTGTCATGGCAAAATCAGGGGTTTCAAATATCGGGCTCCGCAATCCTCGCAGGGTCAAGGGTGGAGTTGGCCATCGACCGGCCAATCCTAACGCAGGGTCCCAAATTCCACCCCTACCAACGACTCGGCCGCGAGGGTGCCGAGTTGGCGGCGCAAGGCCAGGATGTTGCCCTCTTCGGTGGGGTGATTGCGGTTGCTCAAGAAAATGACCCAGGTGTGGCTGCCGGGATCTTGCCACAGGGAGGTCCCAGTCCATCCAGAATGGCCGAACGAGCCGACCGGAAAGAGCGATCCGCGCGGTCCGGCATAGGGCGAATCAATGTCCCAGCCCAGACCCCGTTTCGGAAGATTCGGCGGTGTTTGCACCGAGATCATGCGAGCCACCGTCTCCGGACGGAACACCCGAACCCCTTCCAGGGTTCCGCCAGCATCCATCATGCGGCAGAAACGGGCCACGTCGGCGGCCGTCGTGAATAAGCCCGCGTGTCCGGCCACGCCGCCCATCTTGCGGGCGGTCGGGTCGTGCACCTCGCCACGGAAACACGTGCCATCGGCGCGCCGTTCCGTCGGGGCAATGCGGTCGACTGCCAGACCGTGCAGCAGGGGACGGTAAGCCGTGTCCCGCATCTTCAGAGGTCGATACACGTGGGCCTCGCAAAAGGCGTCCAAGGTCTGGCCCGAAACCTTCTCCACGAGATGACCCAAAAGAATGAAATTAATGTCGGAATAAACGAACCGGGTGTCGGGCGGATGCGTGGGCTTCTCATCGCAGGCCAGTTCCAGGGCCTTGTCGGAACCGCTCCAAGCGCCGCCACCCAAACCAGGGCGCAATCCAGAAGCGTGCGTCAGAACTTGTCGCACCGTAATGGCCTCCTTGCCGTGGGCGGCGAAGGCGGGGAGATAATGGGCCAGGGGCTTCTCTGGGTCGATGTGCCCGCGCTCGATCAGCCAGGCCACCGCTGGCGTCGTGGCCAGCACCTTGGTCAGCGAGGCAGCATCATAAATCGTGTCCAGGCTGGCCGGCTCCAGCGATGGATCCACCGAGCGGTGCCCATAGGCCTTCGAATACACCACCCCGTTGCGCTCCAACCAAAAGACTCCGCCCGGGCAACGGTTGGAGGCGATGGATTGCAAGATGGCTCCGTCGATGGCCGAGAGCTTCTCACTGCGAAAAACCGATGACAGAACTACCGGCTTTGGCGGCTGCGGCGCACGGCACCCCAAGGCGAGGAGCACTAGCGCCAGAGTTACCCAGCGAGCGAAACCGCCGTAACGGACGGAAACGGAACGGCCTTTGGCGGAGTCGATGGTCATGAGGTCAGTGGGCGACGGCGGGTTGCGGGGTTGGGGCTTCCGGCAGGAGTTCGGAGGAATGCATGGGCCGCGTTGGAAACCAGCGATCCAGCAGCACGTAGACGACCGGAATCACATACAGAGTCAGGAAGGTGCTGGTGAGCATGCCTCCCACGACCGCGACGCCCATCGGACGACGACTCTCGGCACCCGCGCCAAAACCAATGGCAATGGGCATAATGCCCGCCACCGTGGAAAAGGCCGTCATGAGAATGGGCCGGAGCCGAACCTTGCCGGCTTCCATCATCGCCGTGACCGGGTCAATGCCCTTTTGGGCGCGCTGGTTGGCGTATTCGACCAGCAAGATAGAATTCTTGGTCACTAGCCCGATGAGGAGCACCAGACCGATTTGGCTGAACAAGTTGATGTTCATGGAGGGGATCACTGGGATCACCCCGGTCTTGCCCAGGAAGGCCAGCACCCACAGCAACCCGAAGGCGCCCACCGCGGCCAACGGCAACGCCAGCATGACCGTGAAGGGATGAATGAGGCTCTCGAACTGCGCAGCCAAGGTCATGTAGACGATGATCGCGGCCAGACCGAGCACGAACCAAATCTCACCGGTGCTGTCCGCCAGGTTCTTCGCTTCCCCTTCCCACGCATGCAGAGTGCCCGCCGGCAGATCTTTCAAGAGCGGCTGAACTTGCTCCACCACCACACCAATGGGAGTGCCGCCCGGAGAGGCCGTGATGCTGGCACTGCGGAGTCGACCGTAGTGGCTGATGGAATTGGGGGCCGCGCCGGACGTTCGAGTTACTAGGGCGTTGAGCTGAATGAGCTCCCCGCGCTGATTGCGGACATACACTGTGTCCAACTCCTGCGGTGTGAGTCGGGAGGCCCGCTCCAACTGGGCGATGACTTCGTACTCCTTGCCATCCACCTTCATACGACTCAAATCCAGGCCACCGAAGAGGATCTGAAGCGTCCGAGAAATGTCTTCGATGCTCACCCCCAGCGCAGCGGCTCGACTGCGATCCACCGAGAGGCGCAGCTCGGGCTTGTCCACCTCATAGCTAACCCGGATGTTCTTAAGCAGTGGCTGGCCCGCGGCGTTGGTCAGTCCACTAATGCGAGCCGAGAGCGCCTGCGCCGTCTGATTGAGCGTGTCGAGGTCCTGATTCTGGATCACCAGTTCGAAAGGCGAGTTGTTGAAGCCGACCTCGATGGCCTTGGGAAGATTAGCAATAGCGAAGCCACCTTCAACCTCGGCAAAGAAACGCTGCGACATCCCACCCGGTCCGTTGACGATTTCCTGGGTTGAGCGTTTCCGTAGTGAGCGATCTTGGAAGGTCACAAAAACAATTCCGAACGAAGCCTGACCGGGACCACTGAAACCCGGAGCCACGATGGCGCCGTAACTTTTTACCTCCGGGACGCTGGCAATGATGGCCTCGGCCTTGCGGAGCTGACGGTCGGTGAATTCGCTCGTGGAACCGTTCGGAGTGAGGACGATCGCAAACATCCGGCTCTTGTCCTCCTGCGGCAGAAAGTCTTTATCCAAGCCCCGGTAGGCAAAGATCATCAAGGCCACGGTTCCCAAGGTCACCAGCACCGACAAGAAGCGGTGACGCAGGGCCCAGCGCAGAGAACTCAGGTAGCCGCGAGTCACGGCATCGAGGATCGCCTCAAACACACCAAATAGCCCGGTGGCCTTCTTGACCTGGATGGGCTTGAGCACCCGAGCGGCGATGGCCGGTGACAAGGTCAGCGCGACAAACGCCGAGATGATCACCGAAACCGAGACAGCCACGGCGAACTCCACGAAGAGACGGCCCGTGGTGCTTTTCTGGAAGGCCAGCGGTGTGAAGACCGCCACCAACGACAGGGTGATAGCGATGACCGCGAAGCTAATTTCGTCCATGGCCTTGAAGGCAGCCGCCATGGGTTTCATCCCCTCTTCGATATGCCGGTAA
>SYMJ01000083.1 GCA_005805505.1 Verrucomicrobiales bacterium
GCAGTCGGTGCTGAGCCCGGAGACCTTTCGCTTGCAAGTGCGCGGAAGCGTCCAGACGCCGCAGACCTGGAGCCTGGAGACGCTGAAGGAGAAGTTTGAGTCGGTCGAAGTGGTCGCCGTGAATCAATGCTCCGGGAATAGTCGCGGCTTCTTCCAGCCACGAATCCCGGGAGGCCAATCGGGCCACGGTAACATGGGTTGTGCGCGATGGCGCGGGGTCCGCTTGGCCGATGTGCTGAAGGCTTCCAACCTGCTGCCTCAGTCTAAGCAGGTGCTCTTCGACGGGCTCGATCGGCCGTTGGTGGCCGGTATTCCTGATTTTGTGAAGGCGTTGGATGTCGAGCAGGCGCTCGACCCGGATGTGCTGCTTGCCTGGGAGATGAACGGTGAAGCCTTGCCCTGGCTCAATGGCTATCCGCTGCGTCTGGTGGTGCCGGGGCGCTACGGAACCTATTGGGTTAAGCACCTGCACTCGATTCAGGTAGTGGACGCTACTTTCATTGGGTTCTGGATGAATCCGGCCTACCGCATTCCCGACGATCCTTGTGCGCATGTGGCTCCCGGAACCACGCCCAAGCGCACCGTGCCGATTGACCGATTCAATGTGCGGTCTTTCCTCACCAGTCACCGGTCGGGAGATCGAATTCAGCCTGCAGGGCAAGGTGTGACCCTGCGCGGCATTGCCTTTGACGGCGGGTCGGGGATCTCGGATGTGACTGTGTCCACCGATGGTGGAAAGCGTTGGACGACCGCCCAACTGGGCAAGGATCTCGGCCGCTACGCCTTTCGAGAGTGGACTCTCGACTGGCAGCCTCCGACGGAGGGCTCGCCGGAGATCTTGGCCCGGGCCACTAATCGCCTTGGGCAAAGCCAACCCCTGGATGCGTTGTGGAATCCAGCGGGCTACATGCGCAATGTCGTAGAACGAACCGTATTGAGCTTATGAACCTGCGCTATTTTCAACGCGGCACTTCGTGTCGTGGAATCCTCAGAGCTGTGGTGGCGTTGACGGGTGCATTGGTACTTGCTGCGGCAACGGCAACTGTTCCGGAGTCTCCCAAAGTCAATGCGCATGCGGCCGATCCCTGGGTGCTCCCCGTCGGTGAACCGGCGCTGCCCGAGGGTGATCCGGCTGCACCGATTCGCCGCCATTGTGCCCTTTGTCATTCCTTCGATTACATCTCCACCCAGCCGCGATTGAGTCGGACCGGGTGGACGGCCAGTGTCGATAAAATGCGCACCAAATACGGAGCGCCGATCCCCACCAATGACGTGCCTGCGCTGGTGAATTTCTTGGTGAAGCACCACGGCAAGGAATAGGTGCTCGGTCAGGCACGCTTGGGGAATGCACATCCGATCTGGCCATGAACCGCATTGAGGTTCCATCGTCCGTGGACACGATGATTCGAGGGAGTTTGATGAGGAGGGGATGGCCCCGTGCGTTCGGCGCGTTCGGCGTGCTGGATACCCTGCTAGCCGTTCTGTTGGCATCTTTAGCCCTGGTGGCTGCCGATGCCCCAGCGCCGGCTTTAAGCAAAGCAGCCAAGGCGGCCAAGGCAGATGTTCCCGCCAACGTCCACCGACGCTCGCCGTTACCCAACGTGGTGATTCTCGCTGCCGACGGTTGGGCGGATTCAGACCTAGGAACCAACGGGGCCTTCCCGAATCTGGAAAAGCTGGCCGCCTCGGGCCTGCGCTGGTCCCAAGCTTACGCGGGCGCGGCATCGACTCCCGCGAGTCGTGCGGCGCTGCTGACCGGACGGCATTCCGGGCATGGGCCGATCCGCGGGCCGGTTCCTGGTCCGCTGGCCAACGAGGACGTTACTTTCGGAGAAGTGTTTCGGTCGGCGGGATACCGGACGGCGGTGATCGGTGTGTGGGACTTGGGCGGCAACAACACCCCGGGCCATCCGATGAAGCAGGGTTTTTCGGATTGGTTTGGTTTTCTCGATTCCCAGGAAGCTAAGAACCTGTACCCCAAGGCCCTGTGGCGGAATACCGACGTCTTCGACAACCTCATCGACCAACGCGGGCGCTTGGCTAATTACGCCCCCGACTGGTTCGCGCGGTTCGCCACCAATTACATCCAGGTTCATGAGGATCACCCATTCTTTCTGTATGTGGCTCATCCGCTACCCGGTGGCGTTGTTTCCGAAGACGTGCGCGGACGCCATCGATTGCAGTGGGATACCTTGGTCGGTGCGGTGGTTCGGGAACTCGAGCAGAGCCGCATTCGGCGCGAGACCCTCCTCGTGGTGACTAGTATTAGTGGAACGGCTTCCGGGGAGGATCGACTGACCGAGGCCCAGCTCCGGGTGCCGCTGCTCTTCAGTTGGCCGGGCAAGATTACGGCCGGCCAGACCAACGAACGCCCGGTGGCCTTATGGGATGTGTTGCCGACAGCCGCGGCCCTGGCTCGGATTCCCGCCCCTCAGGGTCTCGATGGTATTTCGCTCCTACCAGAAGTGTTAGGCGGGCTCAAGGAGCCCACCATTCGTGCCGGTGGCCTGTACTGGGAAACGGCCGAGGCTCCACCGAGTCGGGCCATCCGCTGGGACCATTGGAAGGCCGTCGAGCGCTCCTCCGCAGGAGCTGTCGAATTGTATGATCTGAAGGCCGATCCCGCTGCAGTACAGAATGTGGCGGATCATCAACCTGAACGGCTGGCCGAGGCCCGTCGACGGTTGCGCGAAGCGGCCGACCCGTTGCCCCCCCATCGTCCCTGATACACTGCGATCCCATGAGTCCCACGGAAGCCCTCACGCTGTTAGAACGTTTTCGAAATGGTCAGGTGCCTGTCGAGCAGGTCCTTCAAGCCTTCCAGGCGGCCCCGGTGGTCGATCTCGGGTTTGCCGTCGTCGATCAGCATCGAGCCCTGCGCAAGGGGTTCCCGGAGGTCATCTTTGGCGCGAGCAAAACCCCGGAACAGGTGGTGGCGATTGCGGGGGAAATTCTGGCGGCCGACGGACGGGTTCTGACCACACGGGTGACCCCGGAGCACGCCCGAGCCATGAAGGAGAAGTTCCCGTACACGATCCATCATGAGGCGGCTCGCTGTCTAACCCTTGAAACATCGCCGCTGCCCAAGCGTCCAGGAATCATTGCTGTCGTGGCCGCCGGCACGACCGATCTTCCGGTCGCCGAAGAGGCCGCGGTGACCGCAGATTTTATGGGCAACACCGTCCAGCGGATTTACGACGTCGGCGTGGCGGGGTTGCACCGCCTGCTGCGCCGGTTACCCGAGATTCAGTCCGCCAATGTGGTGATCGTAGTGGCGGGAATGGAAGCTGCATTGCCGAGTGTGGTGGGTGGCCTTATCAGCCGGCCTATCATTGGGGTCCCCACCAGTGTGGGGTATGGATCCCATTTTGGCGGCCTGACGGCGCTGTTAGGAATGCTCAATTCCTGCGCCAGCGGTCTGACGGTGGTGAACATCGACAACGGCTTCGGAGCCGGTTACGCCGCCAGCGGCATTAATGCACTGGCCGCATCCTCATCGTCTGCGTCCGCTGCCTCGCTCTCTGCGACTCAGCCGTAACGATTGAGTGAGGAGGAAAGGGGTTGTGTGGCCAGCACAACTCTTCCGAGGAAACCCTTACGACTCAGACGGGTTCTGGTAAAGCCCCTCAGAGGCGATGACGTCGGCCGCGCCGGGGGGCACCAAGTGCGCGAAGGGAAGCCCCCGACGGATCCGGTCCCGGACCTCCGACGAGGAAATGCCGAGCGGCCACCCACGCAGGTGACGAAGTCGCCAGGGCGAGGGCAGGGAAGCCGGAGGTTGGCCGGGTCTTGGAATGACCACGAAGGTCACTGCCTTGGCCAACGCCTCGGCCTCACGCCATTGGGGCAAGGTGGGCACATGATCAGCCCCGATCAGCCAGAAGAGTTCCGCTCCCGGATGCCGGGCATTGAACAGGTTGACCGTGTCGATCGAGTAGCTCACGCCGCCTCGGCTTAGTTCATCATCATGGACCTCGGTGCGGGATTGGCCGGCCAGTGATCGACGGAGCATTCGCAATCGGGCTGCATCCGGGGCAGGTCGGGAACCCGGCTTGAAAGGCGACTGTGCGGCAGGAATGAAGAACAACCGGTCCAGCGCCAGTTCCTCCAGAGCCGCTTGGGCGACCAGCAGATGGCCACAGTGCAGCGGATCGAACGATCCTCCGTACAGTCCCCACCGCGGTGGGCGATCGGGATTTGGAGATAGGGTCGATACCCTTGGGATCACTGGATTCATGCTTGCTGCGCTAGAGTCCGCGCACTTCGCCGGCCCGAGTCAATCTTCCAGCCCGAGCCATGCCTGCAGTTTCGAACAAAGTCTCGAGGGACAGGCTCACTTTGCTCGGACAACCGGGCCGCTTGGGCCAGAGCCAGGCTGCTGGTGGCAGTCCAGGGCCTGGCTCAGTTGTGGCTCAGCGACTGGGGCTTGGCTCGGACAGAGCGACCCAACCCTTGGCACCGAGGCTTCTGCGGCTTAGCCTTAACCCATGGTTCATGCGTCTGATCCGCTGATCGCCTCTGTCCGCAAGCCGATGCCTCCGGCGCAGTTCGATGCTCTTTCCCGGGAGATCTTGGAACTGAAGCGTCGGCACAATGCGGTGATCTTGGCTCACAACTACCAGGTGCCGGAGATCCAGGACGTGGCCGACTTCGTAGGCGATTCGCTGGGCTTGTCCCAGCAGGCAGCCAAGACTTCAGCCGAAGTGATCGTCTTCTGTGGGGTGCACTTTATGGCGGAGACCGCCAAGATCCTGAACCCTACCAAGCGGGTGATCCTGCCGGATCGAGACGCCGGTTGTTCCCTCGAAGAGAGTTGCCCGGCTGGAAAACTGCGGGAACTCCAGGCGACCAATCCCGATTTCTACACCATTGCTTATATTAACTGTTCGGCCGAGGTGAAGGCCTTGAGCGACTGCATTGTGACCAGCGGCAATGCGGTTAAAATTGTGGAGCACGCGCCAAAGGATCGGCCGTTGTTGTTCGTTCCGGATGAAAACCTGGGGGCTTGGGTCATCGAACAAACGGGTCGGCCGATGACCCTTTGGAAGGGCAACTGCTACGTCCACGTCGAGTGGACCCACCAGGCCATCACCCGGATCCGCCAGCAGTTCCCTGGGGCTCCGGTCGTGGCCCACCCCGAGTGTACCCGATCGGTGCGAATGCTGGCTGACGAAGTTTGCTCCACCGAGAAGATGATCACCTGGTGCCGGAAGACCTCGGCCAAGGACATCATCATCGCCACCGAGGCGGGCATGTTGCACCGCCTGCAAAAGGAGTGCCCCGACAAGCATTTTATCCCAGCGCCGACGGAGCGTTGTGCCTGCAACGAGTGTCATTTCATGAAGATGAACACCCTCGAGAAACTCCGGGATTGCATGACCACCTTGGAGCCTCAAGTCATCTTGCCGCCCGACATTATCGAGCGCGCCCGCAAGCCCATCGAGCGGATGCTGGAGATCAGCGCCCTGCCCCTAGAAAACGCCGGCTAAATGCTGGGTGGGTGCCCCTCGTGTTCAGAGCGGTTGGCCCACGTGCAGGCCGTGGCGGAGGCAGTAGGCGCCGTTGGTCACGTACTTGTCGGCCCAGTGTTTTAGGCCGGCACGTTCCTCCGAAGTGAGAGGGCGGACGACCTTGGCGGGAGCTCCCAGCACCATCGAACCGGCTGGGATTCGGCTGCCGGGGGTGACCAGCGCGTTGGCTCCGATAAGGCACTCTTCTCCGATGACCGATCCGTCTAGGACTGTGGCTCCCATGCCAATGAGGCAGCGGTCCCCAATGGTGCAGGCGTGGACGTTGGCGGAGTGGCCGACGGTGACATGGTCGCCGAGGATGCACGGATGATCGTCGGACAAATGTAAAACGGCATTGTCCTGAATGTTGGTGCCGCGTCCGATTTCAATGCGGTTAATGTCCCCGCGGAGTACGGCCCCGTACCAGACGCTGGATTCGTCGCCAAGAGTGACATCGCCCACCACCACGGCGGTCTTGGCGATGTAAACGTCGCGGCCGAGCACGGGGCTTTTGCGGAGGTGGCGGTCGAGTTGGGCGATCAGGGTTTCCATGGAGGCGTTGAAGGGTACAGAGATCGAAGATCAGAGAATGGCCGCAGAAGCCTCCTGGGCCCGGTGCAAGCGGGTGTAGAGTCCGTCGATAGCCAAAAGCTCCGAGTGAGTGCCGCGTTCCACGATGCGGCCGTCTTTCAGCACCGCGATGAGATCCGCATCGCGGATCGTGCCCAGTCGGTGGGCGATCACAAAGCTGGTTCGGTTGCTCATCAACCGCTTGAGAGCCTCTTGGATTAGGCGCTCCGTGGCAGTGTCGACGCTGGCCGTGGCCTCGTCGAGGATCAGGATGGGAGCGTCTTTCAGAAGAGCCCGTGCGATGCTAATGCGCTGCTTCTCGCCCACGCTCAGGCGGATGCCCCGCTCACCGACCCGAGTATCAAACCCGTCGGGAAGGCGTCCAATGAACTCCGCGGCGTTGGCCGTCTCGGCGGCCGTGATGAGTTCCGCTTCGGTGGCGTCCAGACGACCATAGAGAATGTTTTCGCGGATTGTGCCGTTGAAGAGGAAGGGCTCTTGGCTGACGACGGCGATCTGGGAGCGTAGGAAGCCCAACGGGATGGATTCCAAGGGTTGGCCATCGACCGTAATCCGTCCTCCGGCAATCGGATAGAAGCGGGGCAGCAGGTTTACTAAAGTGGATTTACCCGCCCCGGTAGGGCCGACCAATGCGATGGTCATCCCAGCCCGAACCTTCAAATCGATATCTTTCAGGGCCTCGGGTCGCCCCTCGTAGGCTGCAAAAACTCCTTCGAAGGAAACCTCGCCCCGGAGGCGGTGCGTCGGCTCGGGGGTGGGGCCGGAAGTGGTGGCCTCCGCCGGGGCATCCAGGATGTCGAAGACCCGCTCACCGGCGGCCCGGGCTGATTGGGACATCTGGTTTAATTGGTGCAGGACATTCAGCGGGGCGTAGAACATTCCGGGAAAGAGTAGGAATTCTACGAGTGCGCCGGGGGTCATGGCTCCCGCAATGACTTTGCGTCCGCCCAGCCACAAGACCAGGACTGTGCCCAGAGCGGAGGCGAACTGCATGGCCGGGTTGTAGCCCGCCCAGGCCTTCATCACGGTCAAGGTGCCCTTTCGCAAGGCGTCGGCTCGCTGAGCGAAGCGGGAGTCTTCGTGGGCCTCACGGCCAAAGAGTTTGATTTGCCGGATCCCCTGGAGGTTGTCCATCAAGAGGGCGTTCATGGCGCTGCTGGCCTGACTGCGGGCTCGGTAGCGGGAGGCGGCAGTCCGGGTGTACCAGACACCGCCGGCCACCAGCAACGGCACGGGAATGAGGGCGACGGCGGCCAGAGCAGGATCGTTGAGGAAGAGCAGTGTCGCCACGCCCAGTACACCCAACACCGCCACAACGCCCTGTTCGGTGCCATCGATGAGCAATCGTTCCATGGCTCCGACGTCTTCGATGACTCGGGTCATCAGGTCGCCAGTGGCTCGGTGGTCGAACCAGCTGGGGGCGAGTTGCTGCAGCCGGCCATAGACCTGGCAGCGAATGTCGAAGATGACGTTTTGCTCGAAGCGGTTGTTGAGCCGGATTCGCAGAGAGTTGAAGGCATCTCTCAGGGCGAAGGCCGCGAGGAGTCCGAGGACGGCACCACCCAACTGTTCTTTCCGCCCGGATCCGATCACGTCGTCCATCACGAAGCGGGTCAGCTTAGGATAGGCGAAGGTCGCCATTTGACCCAACAGGGCACAGACGATGGTGCCTGAGGCCAGCAGCGGGTAAGGCCGCAGGTAGCCTGCGACGCGACGGATGATTTCCCCCGTGGTGCGGGGACGGACGGCAAAGGCTCCCTTTGCGTCGCCATGGACATGGGCGAGGTATTGCACAATGACTGGATGAGAACGGACTGGCTTGCTGGTTGGCTGGCTCTGGAACTCTATCGGTTCAGGGACAGGCCCAATGGGCTTCCCAGGAATCGGCGTCCCAGCGGAACCGGGCGCGCTCATGATACTCGGTCTTCAACTGCAACCAGTCCAGTTCATGAACGGTGGTCACCAACACCGCGAATTGCTCAACCGGGTGATCTCCGAAAGGAATTTCCCACGGTGCTAGAATTAGATCTCCGGGACGAGGAACCGTTCCGTACAGGCGACGACTGCTGTGAGGCAGTTTCTCCCAGTGGTGGCGCGTGATCGCATTCTGAATGTGGACCCGAGTTTCTCCGCGGGCCCGCAACTGAATGCGCGACACCGGGTCATAGAAGCACCACGCAGCCACGGGTTGGATTCGCACACCAGCGACCTTGTGGGCTCGGCTGTCCGAGAAACAAACCAGCGTTCGCTCATGGAGATCGACTTCGCGCAGAACCACGATTCGCGCATCCGGATGATCAGGGCCGGCGGTCGCCAAAGTTGGGGTTCGCCACGGATGGGACAGGTCCGAAGTGGCCTGGCTCAGGCGGTTCCAAATGTCGCCGTGCAGGGATTCCAGAGACTGGGGATGCGCTTCAGAGGGCCTCATGGACGGAGATATTATTTCAGGAGTGCGTGGGCCTCCAGTCCAGGAATGGCGGAGGGTGAAAGAAGATTGCCGTTTTCTGTTAGTCTCGAACAGCCGCATTGCATCGGTTCATTCGTCGGCCTTTCCCCGCAAAAACCCTTTTTTGCTCCAGCGCCTTTGGCTCAAGCTTTGCAGCGTGTCTGCGACGATTTCTAAGACCATGCGGGCGGTGGTGTACCGTGGTGTGAATGATCTAAGGGTCGAGGAGGTTCCGGTGCCCCGGATTGGCTCCACCGAAATCCTCGTGCGGGTGGGGGTTTGCGGGGTGTGTCCCACCGACATTAAGAAAGTCCACTACGGAACCCAGGCCCCGCCGCGGATTTATGGCCATGAAACGGCTGGCACCATTGTTCGGGTGGGTGCTCGGGTTCAAGGGTGGTCGGTCGGTGACCGCGTTGGGCTTCACCACCATGTGCCGTGTCTGGACTGCCATTTCTGCCGACACCGGGCCTTTGCCCAATGTGAAACCTACAAGCGTACGGGCATCACGGCGGGCTTCGAGCCGGCCGGTGGCGGTTATGCTGAATTCGTTCGGGTCATGAATTTCTGCCTGCCCGGGGTGGTGAAGATACCGGCCAAGAACAGTCTGGAAGAAGGAGCCATGCTTGAGCCCGTCAATACGGTGCTCAAAGGCATCCGCAGCCTGCCCCTCCTGAAGGGCGACACGGTCTGGGTGGCTGGTGCCGGACCCATTGGGTTGCTCTTCATCGGAATGCTGTCCGCATTGGGGATGCGCGTGGTGGCGACGGATCTCATGGAATCCCGCCGCCAACTGGCCCGACGCTGGGGGGCCTGGAAGGCCTTGGACGGGGCGGATACGAACCTGGTGGATGCGTTGCGTGCTCTGACCCGCGGTCGTGGATTGGATGCCGCCGTCGTTTGTGTGCCGGTCGATGCCGTGGTGGCTCAGGCTCAGGCGGCTTTGCGGGGCGGAGGAGCGACCCTGCTTTTTGCCCACACCTTGCGAGGCAAAATGGCACCCGTAGACCTCGGGGTTCTTTGCGTGGATGAAAAAAGTTTAATGGGCAGCTACTCCTCGGACTTCACCCTGCAAAAAGAAGTCGCTCGATGGGTGTTTTCCCGGCGCTTGGACGTCCGGAAGCTCATCACCCATCGCTTTCCGCTCGAGGAAACCGCGGCCGCAGTGGCATTGGCCGCCCGTCCCAGCGAGGATTCCCTCAAGATCCTGGTCGAAAGTGGTTCGGCTCGAAGGCCCGGCGGATCGCCCCCCTGAAAACGACAACGCCGGCGCACAATGCGTGCACGCCGGCGTGATCGGATAGAAACTCGGTCGGTCTCTGTAAAGACCCTAGAGTGCGGTGTTCAGGCGGTGAGCTTCTCGAAGCGGGCCTCGATGAACTCCCAGTTGAGCACCTTCGAGAGGGACTGCACGTAGTCGGCGCGGCGATTCTGGTGCTTCAGGTAGTAGGCATGCTCCCACAGGTCGATGCCCAAGAGCGGTGCCTCGCCGTTGGACAACGGGCTGTCCTGATTGGCGGTGGTGACCAGCTTCAGGCTCTTGTCCTTGGTGACCACAACCCAAAGCCATCCGCTTCCGAAAACGCCCATAGCGCGCTTGAGGAATTCTTCCTTGGCCTCGTCTTCACTGCTAAAGAGTTCTCCGAAGGCCTTCATGAGCGGTCCGCCTTCAGTCAGCGGGGCTGAATCCTTCTTGAGGCACTGCCAGAAGAGGGAGTGGTTGTAATGGCCGCCCCCGTGATTGCGGACGGCGGAGCGGATCTTCTCAGGAACAGTGTTTAGGTTCTTGAGCAAGTCTTCCACCGAGAGTTTCTGTAGGTCAGGGTAATCCGCCAGGGCTTCGTTGAGCTTGGTGACGTAGGTCTGGTGATGCTTACCATGGTGGATTTCCATAGTTTTGGCATCGATGTACGGCTCCAGTGCGTCGAAGGAGTATCCCAGTGCAGGCAACTTGTGGGGCCCGGAGGCGGATTGTGCGAAGGTCCGGAACGGAGCCGCAGCCATGGCGAAAGCCAAGGCACCGGCCGACTTGAGTGCGTGACGTCGAGTGATCATGCGGCGAGCGAATAGATTAAACTTAGAGCCAAAAAGTGGTCTCGGTTGGATCTGAGCGCAAGCTTGTGAATGTTTCCATTGGGTCACAGATGTACGAGAAACCGTCGCCAGCCTTGCACCTGATTCGGTACCGCTCTTAAGATAGCAATCTATGAGGTTGCTCCGAGCTGGTTCCCTGTCGATGGCCGTGATTCTGGGCGGGATCCTATCCCTGCGGGCAGAGATCACGCCGGAGGACATTCGCCAGTTGCAGACCCGCTTCCAACAGGCCGAAGAGTCCGAGGAACGGTTGCGGGCCCGGATTCAGAAACTGGAGTCCACCATCGCCGAATTGCGTTCGCAACTCGGAGAGGTTCGATCGGTGGCCGCTTCGGCCGGCAAAGACGCGGTCACTCAGGAGCAACTCAAAAAGGTGGTTGACCAGTTGAGGGATTTGGATCGCCGCCGTCAGGACGACAACGAGAAGGTAGTGCACCAGATCAAGCGGCTCGCAGACCTGCCCACGGCACCGCCTCCGAGCTTCGACGATCCCAAACCAAGGGGTCGCAAGCCATCCGGAGAGCCGAGCGTCGGTGCCGGTGGGACCGGAGGTGGAGCCAAGGCAGATCCCAAGTCTGACCCCAAGTCTGATCCCAAGTCTGATCTCAAGTCTGATCTCAAATCCGAGCCCAAGGCAGACATGCCCAAGCCGACGTTGCCGACCGATTACGAATTCTATGAGCACGTTGTCCGTGACAACCAATCGGTGAGCCAGATCATCAATGAGTACAACAAGGGCTACGGACTGAAGGTGCGATTGAAGCACGTGATCGAGGCCAACCCCAAGTTGCGCCCGGAGCGGTTAATCACGGGGCAAAAGATTCGCATCCCGGTGGTCAAGTAAGCGCAGTCAGGGTCCCTCAGTTTAAGCAGCACGTATCCGCCCATGAAACTCATCCGCCGACTGCACTTGTTTCTTGGGGTTTTCTTTACCCCGCTGCTCGTTTTCTTTGTGGCGACGGGTTGGTATCAGACGATCAACCCAGAACGGCTCAAGAGCGCTGGTGATGCCGAGACGTTGCTGCAAAAATTTCGGGTGGTTCACACCGATCAGGTTTATCCGGGTGACCGCGAATTTAGTCGCCCGTCGTCGCCGAAGCTCTTCCAGGGACTCATCGTCGCCATGTCCGCGGCCGTGCTGATCTCGACGGCGCTGGGAGTCTTTCTGGCATTCAAGACGGTCCGCGGCACAGGGTGGGTGCTCTTCTGGTTGTTGGCGGGTCTGGCGGTTCCGGTAGTTCTGCTTTGGGCCGGACGAAGGGGATAATCATGTTATTGACGCCACTTCAATGGGTTCTGGTGGGTCTCGCGGCGGCGGCCCTTTGGGTTGGCGTCTGGTATTGGTTTCGCACTCGCTTGCGCTATGTCATCGGCCAGAGCTCCCTACGGGTGGTTTTTGGTAAAACGACAGTTCGGCGGGTGCCTTTTGAACAAATCCAGCGCATTCAAAAGCCTCGAGGAGGTCTCCCATGGCTGAGGACAGAGAATTGGCGTAACGGCTTCTTCGACAGTCACCGGGTTTTGGTCTTGGAGCGAAACACGGGTTGGTTCCCGTGGTTTGTGATCACTCCCTCCCGTCGATATGAGTTCCGATTCCAATTGAAGGACGCTATGGCTCGTCACGGAGTTCAGACCGAGGACGAGGGCGCAGTTGAAGATCTAGAATGATTCTCGAGCAGGTGGGCCCCGGCATCGTTGCCGAACGGCCCGGGGTTGATTAGCGTCGGGCCCGAAATGCGATCATTGCTGATTTCAGGCGGGCGGGTGGTGGATCCGGCCAATGGACTTGACGGTGCAGCCGATATCTTGGTGACCGATGGCCGAATCGCCCGGGTTGGCCCGTCTCTGCAGGCTCCGGCGGATGCCGAACGGATTGACGCCACCGGGTTGGTGGTGTGTCCCGGACTGATCGACCTTCATGTTCATTTTCGTGAACCGGGACAGACCGCCAAGGAGACGATCGCCACCGGCGCTCAGGCGGCTGCCCGCGGTGGCTTCACCACGGTGGTTTGCATGCCGAACACGCAGCCGTCGATCGATTCAGCCAGCACTGTGGCCCTCATCCAAGAAAAGGCCCGCACGGCGGTAATTCGAATCGAGGTCTCGGGTGCGATGAGTAAGGGCATTCAGGGCGAAGAATTGGCGTCGATCGGTTCATTGGCTAAGGCCGGCGTGGTGGCGTTGACCGATGACGGTCATTGCATCCAGAACAATGATTTGATGCGCCGTGCCCTGGAATACGCCCGTCAGTTCGGACTGCCCGTGATGGACCACTGCCAAGACTACGGGATGGTCATGAATGGCGTGATGCACGAGGGACTTCAAAGCCTGCGTCTGGGGCTCCGCGGATGGCCTGCCGCCGGTGAAGAGTTGATCGTCGCCCGCAACATCCTCTTGGCCGAACAAACTGGAACACCAGTGCATTGTCAGCACATGAGTGCGGCGGGCAGCGTTCGGCTCATTCGCGAAGCCAAGAAGCGTGGGGTACCGATTTCTGGAGAGGCCTGTCCGCATCATTTCACGCTCACCGATTCGACCATCGCTGGCAGTGCAGAATTTTGGGCTGGAGATGGCGCAGAATTGGCCCACCGAGTCTTTCAGGGTCATCCGCTGCCCAGCTGGCCGATTTACCACACCCACTTCAAGATGAATCCGCCTCTGCGCACAGCAGCCGATCGGGAGGCGATTCTGGAGGGTTTGGTTGATGGAACCTTGGAGATCATCGCCAGCGACCACGCCCCGCACACCGAGTCAGAAAAGGAAGTCGAATTTGACGACGCGCCCTTCGGGATCGTGGGTTTGGAACTCGAGCTGCCTCTATCTCTGATGCAGCTTTACCATACGGGGCGGCTTTCGCTTTCCGGGGTACTCGAGAAACTCACAATCAATCCGGCCCGTTTCCTCAAACTGTCCGAGGGTCGAGGTACGCTTTCGGTGGGGGCCTGGGGCGATATCACCCTCTTCGATCCAGAGGCTTCCTGGGTTTGTGACCGTCGCGACACGGACAGTCTCAGCCAGAACAATCCCTTCCACGGATGGCCCATGAAAGGGCGCGTGACGGGGACTTTCGTCGGTGGGCAGCGCGTGTTTTCTTTAAGTCGGTGAACTGGGGGCTCTGCGAGACAAGGCCTCCGCTCGCTGAGGAGTTTCTGGGAAAGTAGAACGTGCGGGTTCCGCGCGAGAGTGGGCGGCTCCGAGGCTCGTTTTTGGCAGTCCCGCTTGCCTGATGGAGTCGACCGGTTTTTTTTGGTAATTGGGGTTTGGGCTGGATCGGGGTATTGTTGATACAACACTATTGAATTATGATGCTCGGACGGTTTTGGATGTTCCTAATGGCGTTGACAGGGCTCCTTTCCCTCCGGGTCGGGGCGGTGGATCCGCAGCCAGCGCCTCCAGCGATTCGGTTCTCACCCGGGTTGGCGGAGGCTCCGTTGGCCAAGCGACTCGAGACCGTGGGCGCGGGTGTCGTTGCTCCATGGCGTGAGTATTTCATCGGGAATCCGACCTCCGAGGAGCAGATGTATCTCGAATACATTAATCGGGCCCGAGCGTTGCCTTGGGAAGAAGGGTATTTGCTGGCGACGAGCTCCGATGCAGAGCTTCGGTTCACTTATGATTTTTTTGGCGTCGATCTCCAGCGGGTCGTCGATGAGATCGCAGCGTACCCGCCTCAGCCGCCACTGGCCTTCGAGCAGCGTCTGATCGAAATCGCCCGCAGCCATAGTGAGTACATGCTGCAAAATGCTGTCCAAGAGCATGAGGAACGGGACCCGGCGACCGGTACTGTCATCAACACGACCTCCTCCCGTCTGCTGGGAACTGGTTACCCGCTGAGCGCAGGGGGTGAGAGTGTTTATGCTTACGCCAAGTTCCCACTGGAGGGGCACGCCAGTTTCGAAGTCGATTGGGGCTTTGGAGAGGGTGGTATTCAGCGTCCGCCCGGACATCGTAACAGCAATCACGAAGGAGCATTTCGCGAGTTAGGAGTCGGGGTGGTGCATGGGGCTCGTTCCCGCGTGACCCCCCCGGTCACCAATATAGCGGGGACCAACGTGGTCATCACTCCGGCGGTGACCAACACTGTGGGCCCCCGCTTGGTGACACTGGATTTTGGGTCCCGTAGCGACCCACAACCGCTGGTGACCGGTGTGGCATATTACGACTTCAATACCAACGGTTTCTACGATGTGGATGAGGGGGTGCCAGGAGTTCGAGTGGAGGGGGAAGCTTCCGGTTGGTTCGCCCGGACCCGAAGTTCCGGGGGGTATGCCTTTCCCGGAGCGGAGGGAACCCAGACGATTCGTTTTTTGAGCGGCGACTACGAACTCGGAACCCGCACGGTGACTGTCATTGCCGGAAAGAATGTGAAGCAGGACTGGGTGCTGCCCTACGGCGGGACCCGAGTGCTAGGCCCCACTGCCGCGTCGTCCGTCGGGCTGAACGTGTTCCGAGTCGAGCCCGTATTGGGAGCCTCCGGTTACGAGTGGACCTCCATGCGTTGGGATGCTTTCACCGGGGTCGAGGGTGCCGAGGATGGAGGCGTGCGCTTTCAGTTCAGTGGTCTGGAGGGTTGGGATCCGGTGAAGCTGGGAACTCCAGCCTCTGGGACTCGCTCCTTCCAATTGGTTCACACCAATGGGCTGGACCAAATTCTTCAGTTCCAGCCGAAGATCCGCCCGAGCACTGGAGCCGAGATTCGCTTCAAGTCCTTCCTGGGCTACACGACCACGAACCAGATCGCCACAGCGGAAGTTTCTACTAATGGTATTGAGTGGACAGTGCTCTCGCGGGAGCGGGGACGCGGTTTTTCAGTGACTCCCAACGGCAGTTATGTGGCCAAGTCTGTCTCGCTGGCCGCCTGGGTTGGGGTGGAACTGCGGGTTCGATTTCGTTTCTTTGTGGAACCCGTTGAGGGTGCTCGGTTTTACAGTCAGACCCAGCCGTCCTTTGGATGGTCTCTCGACGATCTTCAATTCACCAACTCGCAGGTAGGCACCGAGCCAGCCACCCACTCATTGGCGGTGGGCGAGCCCTTTGTCTTCAAGGGGGGGCCTGGGGAAAACTATGAGCTCAAGGCCCGTCCCCGCTTCGGAGGCCAAGTGTTGCCCTACTCGCTTCCGTTGGTTGTGCGGTTTTCACCAACAGCCGTTGCCTCCGGAACGGTGGTGGTCGAGGGAATCCGCCGGAACGAGTCCGGCCAAGTGATTATTGATTTCACACTCACCTCGGGGGTTGCCCGAGAATGGGTGCTCCAAGGGCGCACTTTACTCGAGGAAGCGTGGCAAACGGTTCCCGGAGCTAGTTTGGTGGACCGCGGCGCTGGGAGGCTCAGTTGGGTTCATACGCCACCGGTCGGAAATTTCTTCTATAGGGTGATGGCGCGCTGAGGGGGGATTGTGCGCTTTGGACCCCAACAAATTCCCCGTCAGACCCTTAAGACGGCTGCAAGCTAACCTTATACTGTCGCAGAACGATTGACGGTTTGGTTGTAAGGGAAGTATCTGGATATGTGGAATTAATGAAACCCCGAGTTTCTGCGGTGATTTTGATCCAATGAACCTGCTGCAACGCGTTTGGCGATCCTCCCTTGGGAAGAAGTACTTGATGGCCTTGACCGGCCTGGCGCTCTTCGGTTTCGTCGTCGGCCATCTGGTGGGCAATCTTCAGGTATTTGGCAACCCGGAGTTGATTAACTCCTATGCTTACTTCCTGAAGTCCAAGCCAGGACTCCTGTGGGGAGCCCGATTGGGGTTGTTGGCCACGGTGACGGTCCATGTTGTTACCGCGCTCACCCTCAGCGCGGCCAACAAGGCGGCGCGTCCGGTCGGCTATGTGGGCGGGTCAGCCTATGGCTCCAGTTGGCGTTCACGCTACATGCTGGTGAGTGGCCTCGTGATCATGGCCTTCGTCCTCTACCATTTGCTGCACTACACCGTGCAGTTGTCCCCGGTGAACGGCGTGAAGGGCGGTTTGGATTTCCATTCTCTGACCGCCCGTCTGGCCGATGGTACCCAGGTCCAGGATGTTTACGCGATGATGGTTCACGGATTCCAAGTGGGTTGGGTTTCGCTTTTCTACTTGATTGCTCAGGCTTTGCTGTTCGTTCACCTCGGCCATGGGTTGTCCTCGATGTTCCAGTCGCTGGGCTTACGCAACCACGTTTGGGGATCTCGGATCGCCGCCTTCGCCCAAGTGGCCAGCTTCGCGGTGTTTTTGGGATATGCTTCGATCCCGGTGGCGGTGCTGACCGGCATGGGGAGCGACTACGTTAAGAACCTCACGAAAGCGCCGACGACCAACACGGAGACTCTTCGCTGATATGGCCACGCTCAATTCTCAGATTCCCTCCGGCCCTCTGGCTGACAAGTGGGAGAAACACAAGTTCGGCTCCAAGCTGATCAATCCGGCCAACAAGCGGAAATACAAGGTCATCGTGGTCGGTGCCGGATTGGCCGGTTCCAGCGCCTCAGCGACCTTGGCCGAATTGGGCTACGAGGTGCACAACTTCGTGTTCCACGGTTCCCCCCGTCGGGCCCATTCGGTGGCTGCTCAAGGTGGCATTAACGCGGCCAAGAATTACCAGAACGACGGGGATTCAGTGCATCGCCTGTTTTACGACACCATTAAGGGAGGCGATTACCGTGCCCGGGAGGCCAATGTCCACCGTCTGGCTGAGGTCTCGGTGAGCATCATCGACCAATGTGCTGCGCAGGGTGTTCCGTTTGCTCGTGAGTATGGTGGGTTGCTAGACAACCGGTCCTTCGGCGGTGCACAAGTTTCCCGCACCTTTTACGCCCGCGGCCAAACGGGTCAGCAGCTTCTGCTCGGAGCCTATTCGGCGCTGAACAAGATGATTGCTGCGGGTGGAATTCATTCCCATACCCACACCGAAATGCTCGATCTGGTGGTGGTCGATGGCCACGCCAAGGGCATCATCGTTCGCAACTTGCAGACAGGCGAAATCACCCGGCACAGCGCCGATGCGGTCGTTCTCGCCACCGGCGGCTATGGCAACGTCTACAACCTGTCCACCTACGCCCGTGGTTCCAACGTCACGGCCAGTTGGCGCGCCTACAAGCGCGGCGCCTGCTTCGCCAATCCCTGCTACACGCAAATTCACCCGACGTGCATCCCGGTGTCGGGCGACTATCAGTCCAAGCTGACCCTGATGTCGGA
>SYMJ01000084.1 GCA_005805505.1 Verrucomicrobiales bacterium
CAAGGGACTTCGTCAATCAGATCTTCGCAAACCACCGCTCCCACTTCGGCCCAAAACGCCTCGAGGGAGCTCGTCCCATCCGCGGCGTCCCTCTGCCTCATCTCAAAACCCTCCGCGACCTCCGCGTCAATGCCATCGGGTAGGTTTGCCAAATCCAGCGGGGGCGCCAAGATGCTGCAACCCCACTTCTCATCAGAAGATCTGATCTTCCAACGGCTGATGGCGTTCCCATCGGTCCAAATTCTGCAAGAAGTGTCGGACCAACTTGTCGTCCTGATCACTGGTGCCACCGCCGACATGACACGTGATGAAGCAGTTGGGTGCTTTCCAGAGAGGATGTTCGGGCGGGAGGGGCTCAGGATCCATCACGTCCAGATAGGCTCCCCTCAACCTGCCCGAGTCCAAGGCTCGAATCAGGGCTTCCTGATCGACCGTGGTCCCGCGACCGATGTTGTAAAATCGAGCTCCTAGTTTGAATTGAGCAAATCGAGCGGCATCGACAAAGCTGCGAGTTGTTAGTGAGTCGGGTAGCACGTTAATTACGTGATCTGCTTCAGCCAAGGCTCGGGACAGCTCATTTTCCAGCACGATGGTGACACCGGCCTCTCCCTCCGCACGCCTTCGGAGAGCCATCAACCGCATGTCGAAGGGCGCCAACAAACGCGCTAGACGCCGACCTATAGCTCCATACCCGAGGATAACTGCGGTCTGCCCGGTGAGCACGGACGCCGTGAATCGATCCTCCAGATAACGCCAATCCCGCCGACCCTCTTGGTTGCGGAGTTGCGAGGGCAGATTTCGAGCCAAAGCCAGCATGCTCGCCAAGACCTGCTGAGCACAGGGATCGGCAAAGACCGATGACGCATTAGTCACCGGTGTGCCGCGGCAACGCATCGCCTGACGAAAATCATCACGGTCGTATCGGCTATAACCGGCTGTCGAGAGCGCTAGCCACCTAATCCGATCATAGGCCAAAACATCCTCCGGAGCCGGCTGACCATAGGCGATATCCACCTCCGCGAGGCTGGAATCCGGTTCTCCAGGAATCAGCACGGATCGCGACGACGCCACGGATTGAACCAAACGGTCTCCACGACGCTCCAACTCTTCCCTCAGATAAAGCTCCGCGGAGGGCTGTAATTCATGATTGGTCCAGACGGTTCGGTTCACGGCCCGGGATCTCGAACCAGGCGTCCTCAAGGCGCAAGCCAAACCCGGTCTCGACGTAGGCTCCGGAGATGAATCCAATCCTCCCCAATGAGTTTCCCCATTTTGTCACGACGGCACTTCCTACAGACTACCGCATGGGTGGCCGGATCCACGTTGCTGCCCAAGACCGTCCGCTCAGCCCAACCCAGCAATCAGGTGGCCGTGGGAGTGATGGGGTTGCACCGGGGCAAGGCGCATCTGGAAGGTTTCCTGACCGTCCCCGGATGTGTGATCGGAACTGTTTGTGATGTGGACCGACGGGCGGCTGCCGAGGCCGCAGACTGGGTTGAAAAAAAGACAGGCCGCCGTCCGAAGGAGGTCAGTGATTTCCGTAGAATGCTTGACGATCGATCACTGGACGCCATCAGCATCGCCGCTCCCAACCACTGGCATGCGCCCGCAACAATCCTCGCCTGCGACGCTGGCAAGCACGTCTACGTCGAAAAACCCGGCAGCCACAACGCGCGGGAGGCTCAGTGGATGGTGGCTGCAGCGCGAAAACACCGGCGCCTGGTCCAGATGGGAAACCAACGACGTAGTTGGACTCTCGTCCGCGAGGCAATGGATGAACTCCATGGCGGGATCATCGGAAAACTCCACGCTGCCCGCACCTGGTACAACGCCGACCGCATTACCATCGGCCACGGCAAAACCGCTCCCGTGCCGGAATGGCTCGATTACTCCCTCTGGCAAGGCCCAGCCCCGGAACTCCCCTACCGCGACAACGTGGTCCACTACAACTGGCACTGGCGCTGGCACTGGGGTGGCGGTGAATTGGCCAACAATGGGCCCCATTTCCTCGACCTCGCGCGCTGGGGACTCGGCGTGGATTGTCCTACTCAGGTTAGTTGCTCGGGAGGTCGCTACTACTTCCAAGACGATCAGGAAACTCCAGACACCGTTCAGGCTTCCTACGAATTCGGCACCAGTCAGATTACCTGGGAATGCCATAGCTGCAATCCGCGCGGCCATTACGGAGCCGGTGTCGGTGTTGAGTTCCTAGGAGATGGAGGATCTTTCCTACTGCTGGACAGCGGATGGAAACAGGTCGATGACAAAGGCAAGACGGTTCGTGAAGGTCAAGCCCCCCGCCGGGACTCCGACCATTTCCTCAATTTCATCGAAGCCATCCGCGGCAACGCCCGCCTCAATTCAGAGATTGAGGAGGGCCAGAAAAGCACCCTGCTCTGCCATCTGGGAAACATCGCCTGGCGCACCGGACATACCTTGCATCTTGATTCCAAAAGCCGCTCTCTGCGCCGGGATCCGGCCGCCTCCGCTCTCTGGGGTCGCAAATACCGCCCGGGCTGGAAACCCAATGTCTGAGGCCGCAACAAAAAACTGAACCAACGCGCATCAGTAAGGCAAAAGACCGGTTCCTCGCTGTTTTCAGTGAGTTGACCGTCGAAATCGGTTGTCCCCGACAGCCAGTGGCTCCCAGCAACCGGGAGTTCCCATTGCCTTGAAGGCCTGCAAGACCGGAAGTTTGGAAGGTGGGAACGACGATCTCGCCTGCGTTGAGAAGTCTCCGAACTGTCGATACGTAACCTCCGGAAAACTTGGGTTTTATGCGGTTTCGCAACTTCTTGATGCAACCCGGACGCATCTCACGACCACCGGAGCAATTGCTGTCGACACCTAGGATCAATCCTTGTTGGGACATGAAACCTCCAAGTCGCTTCCCAATCTTGGGAGCTACTGCTACCCACTGAAAGCAGCGAGGAACCAGTAGGACCTTCCTTCCAACAAGGCTCCCCACCCATCGATTTCAGCGAACCAACACAGCCTTCCAAAGAAACTCGACCCCCATCGAATCGGCCCATTCCTCCAGCGGCAAGCCGTTGGGCATCTTGCGGGATGGAGAAAGCAACTGTGCCGTGTCCGGATTGGCTTTGACCCAAAGGCTTCGGGTTGGTCTCCTCCGCGGTCATCATGAAACCCAATCGCATCCTTCCCGACCTCCAGTGTTCGCTCCTCTGCGAGGACGTGAAGCAAGAGTCCAATGGCAATTTTATCCTGATCGGCATCATCGGTCTGGTTCGTGTCCCTCAGTTGCCGATCACCGCTTTCAAACTGTGCGTGTTCAACCGCTGGGTGGCCGGCATTGGGCAATTCACCGAAGTGGTCCGACTCATCGCACCGGATGGAAGCACTGTGCTGCGTCAGAACTCCGTGAAGTTCCAATTGGCCGACCCAGTCCAAGCGATGACAACGGTGAGCGTGATGTCCAATGTCGAATTCAAGGAAGCCGGGGTTTACACCATCGAAGTACTGGTCGATGACGTGATGAAACTGCGCTTCCCGATTCCCGTGGTGCAGGCTCAACAACCTCCGCAAGGCGGAGCGCCCCAACCGGCAGTCGAAGGCTGAAGACTTAAGGCAATTCAGGCCCGGTCTGGACACTGGTCCGGCCGGGCCTTTTTCACTTGAGTTCGATAGCTGTGCGAGAAAAAAACCACTCCGGCGGACACCTTCCCCACCGGAGACGCCGCCGGTTCCCCAACCTCTAGACGCCACCGCTGATGTCTGCCGCAGGAGGCACCGGATCTTCCGAGATCAAATCGGAGGCGAGTGCCCCGTCGGACGACGTCGCATCCAAGGCGAGAGCCAAAGTCTCGGGAGAGGCTTCCTCCAATTTGGGAGATTCCGGGGCCGTCGCCAGACCGGGATCCACCGTTAGGAGCGACTCCGGGCGTTGAACGGGTATACGCCGCAGTTCCGAGGCGTCCGGCAGGCCCTCCAGCGCTGCCAGGCCGAAATACTCTAGGAAGGTCGCCGTGGTGCCATACTGCATCGGGCGACCCACTACTTCAGCTCGCCCGGTCTGCTCGATGAGCCCACGCTCCACGAGGCTGGAGAGAACACCGTCGACCGCAACACCCCGTATTTGCTCCATCTCTGCCCGGGTGATGGGCTGTCGGTAGGCGACGATCGCCAAAGTCTCCAACGCAGGTTGACTCAGGCGGGAGGGACGGTTCTTCACACCCAGAAAGGCCCTGAGCCACGGCCCGTAGTCCGGATCATTGACGAATTGCCAGGCCCCAGCCACACACACCAATCGATAACTGCGCTGCGCAACCCGATGATCTTCTTCCAAGACCTTGAGCCCCTCTAGGATGCGGTCCAGGTCGAGCTTCAGCAGTGCGCGCACGGGCTCGATCGCGCTTTCCTCCTGCGCGGCACGATTCAGTATGTCCCTCAACTCCATGGGGGAGAGGGGCTTCTGGGCAGCGAACAGCAAAGATTCCAGAACAAGCTTGAGCTCCATCGTGTTACTCCGGACATGACGGGAATGGTGGGCAAAGACAAGCCCTGAAAGTAATGAAACTCGAACTTCCCTCGAATTCACACCGGTTGCCCATTGTCTGAACCAAATGGTTACCTAGAGTTGAGGCAGCGTTGTCCTATGAATCAACAATTTCAGAGCATCTGCCTGGCCTTGAGCGTTGCCACCGTGTCGACACTGGCGGCTGAATTGTCGACCAACGCTCCAGCGGCCACGAAGCCCCCCGCCATCCCGCCCAAGCCTCCCAGTCCCTGGCAGTCCACCGCATCCATGAATGCGTCGGCGTCTCGAGGCAATGCGGACACTCTGCTGATGCAGGCTGCCATCACTTCGCTCCGGAAATGGGACAAGAATGAAATCGCACTGGGGGCTGACGCCACCTATGGCAGCAACAGCGACCCGACCACACGCAAGGAAACAACCACCGCTCAGAACTACGGCCTGTATGCTCAGTACAACCGCATTCTTTCTGATCGCGTCTACCTGGGTCTCAGATCGGATGCCCGACAAGATCGGATCGCATTCGTCGACTACCGCGCCACCGTAGCTCCGGCACTCGGCTATTACGTCGTCAAGAACGACCGGCTGAAGGTGAAGACGGAAAGTGGGCCAGCCTTCATTTTTGAAAGCCTCCAGGGAGCCGGAACCGCCAACTACCTTACGGTGCGTTTAGCCGAGGAGGTGCAGTGGAAGATTAACGATCGGGCGTCCATCATCCAGGGCATGGAATACCTACCTCAGGTGGCCGACTTTGGAAATTTTGTGATAAACTTGAATCTGGGGCTCTCAACCAAGATCACCGAAAAGGCTAGTGCCACCATCACATTCCAAGATTTCTACCGCTCGGTTCCGGCTCCGGGTCGCCGTGGCAATGACCTGCGCCTCATGGCTGGAATTTCCTATAGTTTTTAAGATCCTATTCTCGCAACTCCAGCGACAGGCCCACACTCCCCTCACCCCCTTTCAGCGAGGCGAAAAAGCCACTGCATCAACATGGCTTTCGTCCGTTGAACTCTGACCGTACACTCCGCCTTATGTCGTTCGGAACGTTGTCTCGCAGGACCCTTCTCCGCGGAATGGGTGCCGTTATGTCGCTGCCTTGGCTGGAGGCCATGGCTGCCACCAAGACATCCTCCCCAACTGAGGCGGGCGCTGGCGCTAAACCACGGCGTTTTGCCTGCCTTTACATGCCCAATGGAACGCGACCCGATCGTTGGACTCCCGAGGGCGAGGGCTCGACGTTCCAGTTGTCTCCCATTCTGGCACCACTTCAGGCCCATCAGTCCGAATTGCTCGTACTGACCCAATTGTGGAATGCGGCCACCAATACCGGTGATGGCCATTACGTCAAAACCGGCGGGTTTCTCACCAGCACGACGATCACCCGGACCACCGGCGCAGACTTGTGCTCCGGCAACACCTCGATGGATCAATGGATGGCCCGACAAGTCGGCCACCTCACACCCTTGCCTTCGCTGGAACTGGGCATCGAACCCATCACCACAGGTGTTGATACCAATGTCGGTTTCACCCGCCTCTACGGATCGCACATCAGTTGGGCGACTCCCACAACTCCCTGCGCCAAAGAGATCAATCCACGCCGGGCCTTCGACCGACTCTTCCGCAACGCCAGCGGGTTGCCCGCCTCACGCTTCGGAGACAACTCCAGCGTCTTGGACCTCGTCGCCGGCGACGCGCAGCGGTTGAAGCAACAGCTAGGCAAGGCAGACCAGCAGAAACTCACGGAATATTTTGAGAGCGTCCGATCAGTAGAACACCGGATTGAATGGGCCAAACGCCGGGCGATGGGCGATTATCTGGAAGACCCCGCCGCACGGGCCGAGATCCAACGCTTAGGTCAGCGCATCGATGTGTACTCCGATCCGGCTCAAGCCAGCCAACGGGGCATTAACCACACTGAGCAGGTCCGTTTGATGCTCGATATCATGGCACTGGCCTTTTGGACCGACTCCACCCGGGTCAGCACCTTCATGTTCGGCAATGCCGTGTCTGGTCGAAACTTCTCCTTCCTGGACGGCGTCAAAGGCGGTCACCACGAGTACAGCCATCACGAAAATCGCCCAGAAAAGCTCGCCCCTTACGAACGCATCACCCGATGGCATATCGAACAATATGCGTACTTCCTGGATCGCTTGCGTTCCATGAAGGAGGGCACTGGTTCGGTGCTCGACCAATCCATGATTTTGTTCGGAGCCGGCATGCGCGATGGAAATGGCCACAATCCCCGTAATCTGCCCTTGGTATTGGCTGGACGGGGCGGCGGCACCCTTAACCCAGGCCGTCATCTGGTGTTCTCCAAGGATAGCCCTATGGCCAACCTGCACTTGGGATTGATGCGTCGCATGGGAGTCCGCGCGGAGCGTTTCGCCGACAGCACGAATGCCTTGCCAGAGCTGGGAGATGCCGAAGCCTGAAGCGACCTTCCTACAACGAGCTCCTGGGGACGCGTCCCAATATCCGACACGGCGCACTCAATTGAATCCTGACAATCCCTCTCTTCGGGTTGCCCTCAGGCCCCTCTTGCGCTCAATTTCCATCTGCCATGCCTCTCTATCAGTACGAGACCATTCCAACAGTGCCTGACGAAGCGGTGCGACGCTTCGAGGTGAAGCAGTCCATGAACGACAACGCTCTGACCCGCGATCCTGAATCCGGCAAACCGGTCCGTAGAGTCATCTCGGGCGGATTCCTAATGCTCAAGGGCGAGATCGGCAGCGAAAGTGGAGCCGGCGGCGTCCCCTCCCCCCAGTCCTGCGGCGGATCCTGTGCCTGTCATCCCTGAACGATCTCTGTCTCTCGGCTTCTGATCTACCCCATCGTCCCCAATCCTCCGTGATGAATCTGCAACCCTCCCTCCGGCAATCGATCCATTGGATGGTTCTGTGCCTGTTCTGCCTGTCACTTCGAGCCCAGGGCAATGGCGAGAAATTGCCCACGAGCAAGGCTTCATCCATGGATCGTCTGGCATGGATCCAGGGACCAACCAACGTGAATTTGCTCGGACGCGCCACGTTGAAGATTCCCAAAGGCTTTCGATTCCTTGAGGCAAAGGGGGCCCAGGAATTCTTGAAGAAAACCGGCAACCGGCCCAGCGGTCAAGAAACCGGCCTCCTGATGCACACTCAGGACGAATGGTGGGTGATTTTGGAGTTCGAGGAGATCGGCTATGTGAAGGATGATGAGAAAAAAGAACTCGATGCCGACAAACTCATCGCATCTTACAGACAAGGCAGCGAGTCGATGAACGAAGCCCGCCAAGAGCGGGGCACTCCACCGATCCGCATCGTTGGCTGGCACGTGGCCCCCAACTATAATGACATCACCAAGAATCTGGAATGGAGCGTAGAGGCCGAAAGCGGCGGCGAGAAGTTTGTGAACTACAACGTCCGCCTCTTGGGTCGCAAGGGCGTGACCAAAGTCACTCTCATTGAAGACCGCTCCCATGTGGACGCCACGCTGCCGCAGTTCCGGGAGATCCTTCGCAGTCACCAGTACGGCGACGGAGAATCTTATGCCGAATACCGTCAAGGCGACCGCATCGCTCAATATGGACTCGGAGCCCTGGTTCTCGGAGGAGCCGCTGCCGCTGCCGCTAAGTTCGGTCTTTTCGCACCACTCATCTTGTTCTTCAAAAAGGCCTGGAAACTCGTCGCGGCCGGGGTGGTGGGAGCCGTGATGTGGATCAAGAACCTGATCACCGGGCGCAACAAAAACGAGGGAGGCTGGAGGCGCCCTTGAGCCTCATTGTCTTCAACAAGCCCTACGGGGTGTTATCACAGTTCACCGCCGACGGTTCACCCAATCGAACGCTGGCCGAGTTTAATTTTCCACCGAGGGTGTATCCACTAGGACGGTTGGATGCCGACTCGGAGGGGCTTCTGTTGCTGAGTGACGAAGCGGGACTAAATCACCGGCTCTTGGATCCCGAAGCGGGCCACCGACGGACCTACTGGGTCCAGGTTGAAAGAATTCCCGAGGAAGCCGCTCTCCGGGCGTTGGAGAACGGTTTGTTAATCCAAGGCCACCACACTCGACCGGCGCGCGCTCAGAGGTTGGATCCGCAACCGGAACTGGCCCCGAGGATTCCGCCGATCCGATTTCGCAAATCAGTGCCAGACTGTTGGATCGCCCTCGAACTCAGCGAAGGCAAAAATCGTCAGGTACGGAGAATGACCGCTGCCGTAGGTCATCCCACCCTTCGGTTGGTTCGGATGAGCATCGGTGCCTTCGAGCTCGGCCCCCTGCCCTCGGGCCAGTGGCGTGACCTCTCGGTCTCAGAGCGCCGGCAACTCTTCGCCGCAATGGGTGCCGCGGGCGGACAGGCCAAATAGCCGTTCCGAGTTCACTGGCTAAATCCCTCCCACTTCTTCTCGCTTTATTGCCTGATTCTGTTCGGTCCAACAGGCATCTTCTTCGAGTGATGCGCAGCCTGTATCTGGACATCTTCAGCGGAATCAGCGGTGACATGTTCATCGGTGCCATGCTCGACCTCGGCGTGGAATTTCGAGACCTCGAACGAGAACTCCGCAAGCTCGGCCTTGGTGGGTATCACCTCCATATGGCCCGGAAGCACAAGTCGTCGATCGAGGGTGTGAAGTTCGACGTGCACCTCGAGGGCAAAGCCTGTGGACACGAGCATGGACACGAGCCTGGACACGAGCCTGGACACGAACATGGACACGAACATGGACACGAACATGGACACGAACATGGACACGAACATGGACACGAGCCTGGGCACAGCGAGGACCGCACCTTTGCCATGATCCGTGGGTTGATCGAAGGCAGCACCTTATCCGACTGGGTCAAATCGAGGTCGATAGCCGTGTTTCACCGCGTCGCCGTGGCCGAGGGCAAGGTACACGGACTGCCCCCTGAATCGGTCCATTTCCATGAAGTGGGGGCAGTGGATTCCATCGTGGACATCGTCGGGGCCGCAATTTGTCTCGAACTGCTGGGCCATCCCCGCGTCACCAGCGCCCTGGTCGTCGAAGGCACCGGCTTTGTGAACTGCGCCCATGGGCGATTTCCCATCCCCACCACGGCGACTCTTGAAATACTTGGAGCGCGGGGTATCGGAGTGACCCAGTGCGAAGAACCCCATGAACTGGTCACTCCCACCGGAGCAGCCCTCTTGGCGGAGTTTGTGGAATCCTTCGGCCCCATGGAATCGCTCAAGGCCCAACGCATCGGTTACGGACTAGGGACCCGAAACAACAAGACCCGGCCCAATGTCTTGAGGGCCATCTTGAGCGAAATCGCTGACGGTTCAGCGACACGAGATTGGTTAACCGACCAGGTGGCCGTTTTAGAGACCAACTTGGATGACATTTCCGGGGAGATCCTCGGGCACGTGTTAGACAAAGCCCTGAGGCTCGGAGCGCTCGATGCCTTCCATACACCGATTCAGATGAAGAAGGGTCGACCTGGGATCCTCCTGACCCTGCTGTGTGAACCCGACGACGCCGACTCATTCACCGAGTTCCTACTGCTGGAAACTTCGGCATTCGGCGTCCGACGAACCCTGGCTCAACGTCGCAAATTGCAACGCGACCACATCGCGGTGAAAACGCCGTTCGGAACCGTCCAGGTCAAACGAGGATTGCTCAATGGCAAGGTGGTCCAGGCAGCACCCGAGTACGAATCGTGCAAAGGGGTCGCAGCCATGGCCGGGGTGCCCGTGAAAGAAGTCTTCGATGCCGTCCGCCGATTGCTGCCCTGAGTATCACAATCCGAACCTCGGCTTCAGGCTGCATCGTTCAGGGTCCGAGCAGCGGAGTGCCAATGACCCGATCCAGGGAGGATAAAATCCTTGCATTCCAGCCGTTGGAGCGTAGCCAACGGAGATGCGAGTTCTTTGGTGGATGGCCCTATCTTATTGCGCAGTCTCCGTGACACTGGCGCAAGGAATCCGCGGCGTCACTCGACGCACTCCGACCGTTGTCCAAGGTCAGATGGCCTCACAATTCTTTGCGGCGGGTGGAGTGCCATTGAATCCGGTCAACCCGACTCTGGCCACAGTGCCCGGTGCGTCTCAAAACGGCGCCCCGGCAAACCGAGGCGTTGCATCGATGCCCGTTCCGATGGTTCGTTCCGGAGTCCCCCCTACCACTCCACTTTCCCACAGGGCTGCGGCAACAGTTTACCCAGCAGCGACACTGCAAAGCAGGACTCTGCGTCGGTAATCCGCTTCGATTTAGTTCGGTAGCGGAGTCAATCGAACTCGCAGGAACCTCCAGCAAGAGGCTCTTAGAGCGGCCGCCGAGAGCGTTGGGACATTTAGAGATGCGTTGCACGCAACCGCCGCATTTCTTGCCGGAGGAAATCCATCCTCCACCAATCACCCGACCCAACAGGTCTGGCCTGTCAGCAACGGAGCGCAAACCGACGAAACCTGTCAGTTTAAAAACGACCGTCTTCAAAGGTTCAACGCCTCATCCATCGGCCCTCTTCTTGTTCGTTGCCCCAGCGGATCCTGATTTAGTCTGTTGGGCCTAGAACGCCTTAGGGGGCCATTGGAAGAACCGAGAAACGCGGCTGCTTAATCAGGAAGCCCCCTCCCAAGAACACGGCAAAATCGTAGTTTTCAAACCGGCCACTTTCCGTGGGTTCCGGAACGGTGCTGACATTGGAGGCCTTCTGGAAAGCGCCTAACACGATCCCCCCAGGCATCAATCGATCGTCGCAGCACAGACCATTTCGAGGACGCGCCGAATGCCCACGTCCCCTCCATTGCTCGGTTCCTGGAACGGAGTGCTTTGGAGAGGCTTCCAATCATCTCGATCCTGGCCACCGGGAGGCTGCGGAACCCGAGTCAGCGCCGGATCATATTGACCGTTATTCCCGCCCATCTTGTAGATCACCAAGTCAAGCGACGGCACCACAATCAGGGCAAAGCCACCGGCTCCGGACTTCCAAAAGGCATCTCTGGGGGCGCCGGCGACATGCCCATCAGCATTGTGTTCGAACATCAAGCTGTACGGGCTGTGCGGATTGAACCGGGACATTTGGCGGCATTGAGCAATGTAGTTGGAGGACACCAATTGCCGGCGTCCCCAACGTCCGTCCTGCAACAGGCAATAGCCAAAACGCAGGGCATCGGTGGCAGCCATGGCGATGCTGCCCGCGCCATTGGCATGGTGCAACGTGATGTCACCCCGGTAGAGGCAGTAGTTCCAGGCCCCCCACCCCATGGGCTTAGCCAAGCGCACATCGAGGTACTCCCGCAAATCCATACCACTGACCCGCCGTAGCACCATGGAGGCGATATGGGGCTCAGGGGACGAATAGGAGTAACCACCGCCTGCATTGGTCCACATCGCGCAGCGGAGCGAGGATCCGTCCAAATCCCGAAGGTCTTGTCCCGGGACGGATTTCAGGGGAAACGATCGACCCATCACCACCGCTGTCGGAGCACCTCCCTCCCCCGTATATCCCCCGCTCATGCACAACAAATGACCGAGTGTGATGTCCGCGCGGCGAGGATCATCCAGACGACCCTCCGCTGAAAACGCCTCCGGCAAGAATTCCGGAGTAAACACACGAGTTTCGAGACCCGCGGGAAATCGGTCGGAAAATTCTTCAAGGAGCATTCCGCAAGCAATGCTGGTGTAAGCCTTGCCTGTCGAAGCCATGTCCGGACGTGCCTCCCGATTAGCCCGTCCCACGTAACGTTCCAAGGCCAGCCAACCGTGACGAACAACCAGGAGCCCGGCGTTCTGGGAACAGCGTTGGTTGTACTCCCAAGCTTGATCCAGCCGACGAGCGTCCAAGCCGGCGCGCCGCCGAATCACCGACTGGCCATTGGTGGCACACCGCCAGCCGCCCTCGGCATCAGGAGGTGGAAAATATGCAGCCGAAACAGGAATGACCGCCGCCAAGAGGATTAAAATCCACCGACATCCAACCGCACTGGAAAGCATCCCTGATTGAAGAACTCTGATTGGGCACGGGTCAATCGCGACAACCAGGAGTGTGGCACCACCCAGTGGCCATAAAAAAGGCCTTCAGCTTCAACGATCAAACCTCTCAGCGCCGACAGGCTTGATACAAATCGAAGGATGCTCACTCCAGCGGCAATGCTCCTCCGGCAGGTTCCTGCTGAGAAATGCAGTGGAAGGAGCCCAACCCCCAGATCAATTCCGTCGAATCGATCCCGATGACCTTCCGACCCGGAAATAAAGAGCGGAGGATCTCCAGAGCCCTTGCGTCATTAGCATGCCGGTAGGTCGGCACCAGCACGCAACGGTTGGCGATATAGAAATTGGCATAGCTAGCCGGGAGACGCTGGCCGTCATATTCCACCACGCCCGGCATGGGCAATTCCACGATGCGCAGCGCATTTCCGTCCTGATCCTTCATCGACCGCAGACGGTGCAAATTCTCTTGCAGGAGACCGTAATTGGCGTCGGAAGAATCCTCCTCGACCACAGTGACCACGGTCCGCGAATCCGTGAACCGAGCGATATCATCGATATGCCCATCGGTGTCATCACCAACGATTCCATCGCCAAGCCAAAGAATATGGCGCACCCCCAAATAATCCCGCAACTGCTCTTCAATCTGCTCCCGATTCAATTTCGGATTCCGGTTCGGATTCAGCAGGCAAGCCTCAGTCGTCATCAAGGTTCCGGCGCCGTTCACCTCGATCGATCCCCCCTCGAGAATCATGCCGGGCGAGTAGAGCGGCAGCCCCCGCAGCACTGCCACATGGCGAGGCACCGCATCATCTAGATCATAAGGAGGGTACTTACCGCCCCAAGCATTGTAGTCCCAATCCACGACAACGCGCTCGCGGATCCCGGCACGATCACGCACCAGAAAGATAGGACCATGGTCCCGGCACCAAGGTTCATAGGCGGGGAAATGGTGGAACGAAACCCGATCCATCGGAGTTTTTCGATCCGAGAGGAGACCCCGAACCCAGTCCTCCTTCTCGGCGTTCCAAACATTAATATGGACAGACTCCACCCGCACCAGAGCCCGGATCAACTCCGCGTACACATCAGGAACCGCATCATACTTGTCGGGAAAACTAATCCCCTCTGGACGTGGCCAAGTCAGCCAAGTTCCCGAGTGTGTTTCCCATTCAGCTGGCATCCGAAAACCCAAACCTGCCGGTGTCAGACTCAAATTCATCTCGCGCCAATTCAAACCGATCCCCGCCACAAAGCCAACCCAACCCACAAACACAGGGTACCCCAAGCGGCAGCGGGAACGGGCCGGAGCAATCATTGGAGGCGAACACCCCAACCCCCTCGCGCACAGCGCGAAAGCTCCTCCTTCCCAGAGCCTACTCAGCGAGCGCAGGCCTGATGCCGCGGAGCCCCGCCCACCAAAACCCGAGCGGAGCGGTGTCAGGCCGGAGCGAGCCTTGGAGGCGAACACCCCAACCCCCTCGCGCAAAGCGCGAAAGCTAATCTTCCCAGAGCCTACTCAGCGAGCGCAGGCCTGATACCGCGGAGCCCCGCCCACTTAAAACCCGAGCGGAGCGGTGTCGGGCCGTAGCGAGCCTTGGAGGCGAACACCCCAACCCCCTCGCGCAAAGCGCGAAAGCTAATCCCTCCCAGAGCCTACTCAGCGAGCGCAGGCCTGATGCCGCGGAGCCCCGCCCACTTAAAACCCGAGCGGAGCGGTGTCAGGCCGTAGCGAGCCTTGGAGGCGAACACCCCAACCCCCTCGCGCACAGCGCGAAAGCTAATCCTTCCCAGAGCCTACTCAGCGAGCGCAGGCCTGATGCCGCGGAGCCTACTCAGCGAGCGGAGGCCTGATACCGCGGAGCCCATCCCCGTTCCAAGCCCGCTCGGACACCCAATTAAGGGCTCCATCGAGGTCGGTGAACTCGCCGTCCAATTGCGCGGAATAGGCCTCCTTCAGAATGGCTCCCAACTGCGGGCCACCCGTCCACCCCTTGGACAACAAATGCCGCCCCTGCAAGAGCGCCACGGGCGCCGAAGCTTGCACCTGGAGGTCCGCAGCAGCTTCACGGAGTTTGTGAACCGAAATAGGCACTCCCGGGGGGCGCGGTGGACGACCCGAGGCATCGGCGGTCATCACCCGGCACAACTCCTCGATAGAAGAAGGCCCAAGCCGCACCGCCAACCGCCGAACCATGCGCGCCGAAGGGTCCTCAGAATGCACCATGTGATTGGCCACCAACGGAACCACACGAGCCACCCAGTTCTCCTGAAAACCGATCCTCCGCAAAAAGCCCGCCGCCAAATCTGCGCCAATCGACTCATGGCCCGGCGAGGTGATGCGATCCCTCCCGCCTTTGAACTCAGTGCGTGTACACGTTGCTTTGCCCACATCATGGAGCAGCACCGACATCATGAGCACCAATCGCTCATCGGCCGACATCCCCGCCCAGTCCGGCAAAGCCACCAAGGCATCCACCGCATGCAACGTATGAGTCCAGACATCTCCTTCCGGATGCCACTCCGGATCCTGGTCAACCCCAACGATCGCGGCCAACTCAGGCAAAGCCTCCAGCCAACCGCTCGCCCTCAGAAACTCCAACCCCAGAGAAGGCTGCACCGAACGAGTCGCCCACTTGAGCCACTCCTCCCGCACCCGTTCCACGGCCAGTTCACCGTAGCTCGAGCAGATAGACCGACACAGATCCAGGGTTTCATTTGCAGCCTTCAACCGGAAGCGCCCAGCAAACTGCATCCCCCGCAAAACCCGCAACGGATCCTCAGGAAAGGCCGCACTCGTGTGCCGCAGGATCCGAGCCTCAAGATCTGAGCGACCCCCATGGGGGTCCATCAACTCACCGCTCCGCGCATCCCACAGCATCGAATTGATGGTAAAATCACGCCGAGCCGAAGCCTCCAGCGGACTCAGTTCCGGATCGAACTCCACATCGAATCCCTTGTGCCCTGGCCCCCGCTTCGAATCCCGGCGCGGCACGGAAAAATCCCAGACCGCACCACTTGCATGCGTCAACTTCACCACCCCAAAGGATTTCCCGACCCAATCAGCTCGACCATACCGGGAGAGCAGCCTCACCAAGTCCGGATAATCGACACCATACACCTCGATATCAAAATCATGAACCGGCACTCCCAAGAGCCAGTCCCGCACGCAACCGCCGACGAGGTAGGAGCGTTCCAAGCCCGGAGTGTTCCGCAGCATTGCCAGAAGCTTGGGTGGCAGGATCTCGATCATGGGAGCAACGCAGGAGAAAACCTCGCTCAACGACACTCCGGCAATCCCAGGCCTTTTCGGAGACTAGCCCAAGGCTCTTCGTCCCACTCATTCACCGTCCCTGGCTCATCGGCCACCGTCGGAGAAAGCATGGCCAGAAAGATCACCGGCTCGCGGAACGGATTGTAGGTGCCATGGATCTCGTTTTTCGGAATCAACACCATCTCGCCAGGCTTCAGGATGCGGTATTTCCGACCGCACCACTGCTCGGCCTGACCCGAAAGGATATAGATAATTTCTTCGCGGGTGGGATGCCGATGGAATCCATGGCAACGGCCGGCGTCGAGGGTAGCCCGGACCAGCAACAGGGACTCGCACGGCACAATGTCCGGACGCGACAGCCACGTGTTCAGGGTGTACGGCGTGAGGTCGGTTCGGCTTTCGGCCGCCGTGACAAAGCGCTGTTCGGACACCGCCGGAGAAGCGTTCATGCGGTCAATGGCGCGCAAAGTCACCGGACGACGCAAGCCTTTCCGCCCCGTCCGCCCCGGTCCGCCTCGTCCGGCCACCCTCAAACCTCACTCAACCGACCTGACCCACTTGTCGGCGTATCGATCCGCAAATGGCCGAGGTCCAACGCTCCATGACCTCCATGTCGGGGCCTTCGATGAGCAATCGGGCCTTGGGCTCAGTGCCCGAATAGCGCAGCAGAACCCTTCCTCCCTGCGGTTGCACCTCCGCCTCCGCCTGTTGGACCAAGTCCAGAATCTCGTCGAGCTTCTCAAAGGGCGTCTTCACCCGGACCTGGACATTGGTTACCAACTGCGGATAGCGGGTCCAGCAGCGTGCCAACTTCGAAAGCGGCTCCCCACGCGTTCGCATGGTGCTGAGAATCTGGAGAGCTGCCACCAGACCGTCTCCGGTCGTACTGTGTTCACGGAAAATCAGATGCCCACTTTGTTCGCCACCGAAGACGTACCCATTGGAGAGCATGCAATCGATGACGTTTTTGTCACCCACAGCGGTCCGGACCACCTCGCCACCCGCCGCACGAATTGCTACATCCAGCCCCGCGTTGCTCATCACCGTGGCCACCAAAGTGTTCTTGGCCAATCGTCCTTCAGCCAGCATTTGCAAGGCGCTAACGGCCATGATGTCGTCGCCATCGACCAGACTGCCCGCTTCGTCACAAAGGATCACTCGGTCAGCATCCCCATCATGAGCAATACCCAGGTCAGCCCGATACTCGCGAACCTTGCTACAAATCGTCTGCGGGTACATTGAACCACACTCGCGGTTGATGTTTGTACCATTGGGCTGGGTCCCGAAGGCGATGACCTCGGCCCCCAATTCCTGGAGGACCATCGGCGTGGTCTTGTAGGAGGCGCCATGACCGCAATCCACCACGATACGCATGCCTTCAAGCGTCAACGTCTTGGGAAACGAAGACTTGGCCTGTTCCACGTAGCGCCCAATAGCGTCCTCCACGCGGACCGCCTTGCCGATCTCATTGGCCGTGGGCCGAATCGATTCGATCTCGCCGCTGAAGACCAACTCCTCGATCAAATTCTCGGTCACATCGTCCAACTTGTAGCCGTCAGCCCCGAAGAACTTGATGCCATTATCATCGTAAGGATTGTGGGAAGCCGTGATGACAATACCGGCATCGGCCCGCATGGATCGGGTCACATACGCCACACCCGGTGTCGGCAAGGGTCCGATGAAAACGACATCCACGCCCATCGAAAGAACTCCGGAACTCAGCGCATTCTCCAACATGTAGCCGGAGAGGCGGGTGTCCTTGCCAATCACGATCCGGTGGCGCACCCGATTCCGCGCCTGAGAATTCCTATTCTTAAAGACATGCGCCGCCGCTCGACCCAGCTTCAAGGCTGTTTCAGCAGTCACCGGCTCAATGTTGGCTCGACCCCGGACACCGTCGGTTCCAAAAATCCGTTTTTTGTAGGACATATCAGCAAGGCAGAGACTGCCAAATCCCCCGACAATCGAGCAACTCGCAATCCTGCCGCGGACTGGGGTACTTGGATTCTTCGAGAAAGTCCGATGTCACTGGCGCACGCCGGAACGATTCAACTTATTGGTTCTAGCTCAGGCGCATTGCCGCCCCGCCAACTTGTCCGTAACATTGCCAACTCGTGTCCCGATCCACCGGCCAAGCTCACCTACTGTCACTGCTCAAGCAGGTGTTCGGCTACACCCGGTTTCGGCCTCACCAAGAGGAGATTATCCAGGACGCTCTGGCCGGGCGGGATGTTTTCGCATTACTCCCCACCGGTGGGGGTAAATCTCTTTGTTTTCAGTTACCCGCCTTGGTTCGTCCCGGTCTCACGGTGGTCATATCGCCCCTGATTGCCTTGATGAAGGATCAGGTCGACCAATTGCGAGCCAACGGGGTGGCCGCCACATTTCTCAATTCGTCACTGTCCGAAAAAGAGCGCAAGGCCCGATGGCGCGGCCTGCATCAGGGCGAATTCAAACTCCTCTACCTATCCCCCGAGCGTCTGATGATCGGCGAAGGCTCGCTCTTCGATGCACTGCGTCAGTGGAATGTCCAACAGGTGGCGGTGGATGAGGCTCATTGCATCAGCGAATGGGGGCACGACTTCCGCCCCGAATACCGGCAACTGTCCCTGCTCCGGGAACAGTTCACTGACCTGCCCTTCATGGCCCTGACTGCGACGGCCACCACCCGGGTTCGGGATGACATTATCCGGCAGCTCCACCTGAAGGATCCGTCGGTCCACGTGGCCAGCTTCAACCGCCCAAACCTGACTTACCGGGTCATCCCAAAATCCCAGGCCTATCGGCAAATTCTCGACTTTGTACGAGCTCGCCCCAAAGAGAGCGGGATCGTCTACTGCTTCTCACGGGCTTCGGCCGATTCAGTGGCGGCCAAACTGGCTCAGGACGGCGTCAAGTCGCTGGCCTACCATGCTGGGTTGTCCTCCAAAGAACGTTCTAACAATCAGGACACATTCCTGCGGGATGAGGTGCGGGTCGTCTGCGCGACGGTCGCCTTCGGCATGGGCATCAACAAA
>SYMJ01000085.1 GCA_005805505.1 Verrucomicrobiales bacterium
GGCGGCAACGACGAGCGCGAACAAACTCTTAACGCCCTCTTGGTGGAGATGGACGGATTCGATACCCAAGAAGGCATCATTATCATCGCGGCTACCAACCGCCCCGATGTGCTCGATCCCGCCCTGCTCCGCCCCGGTCGTTTTGACCGTCAGGTGACCGTCAATCTTCCCGATGTCCGCGGGCGTGAGGCCATCCTCAAGGTGCATGCCAAGAATGTGAAGCTCGACGGCGAGGTCGACCTGTCGGTCATCGCCCGTGGGACTCCTGGTTTCTCAGGGGCTGAACTGGCCAACTTGCTCAATGAAGCAGCCTTATTGGCGGCTCGGACCGGCAAGAAATCCATATGCATGAACGAGTTGGAAGAGGCTCGTGACAAAGTGCGCTGGGGCCGTGAGCGCCGCAGCATGGCCATGTCTGAAGAAGAAAAGACGGGCACAGCCTGGCATGAGGCCGGCCACGCCGTCGTCAATGTGGTGCTCAAGCACACACATCCCTTGCACAAGGTGACCATCATTCCTCGAGGTCAGGCACTGGGCGCCACGATGTACCTGCCGAAAGAAGACATACACAACCGCCGGTTCAAAGAGCTCAACGACCTCATTGCTGTGACCATGGCGGGCCGCATCGCCGAGCAAATGTTCACGGACGATATTTCCAGCGGCGCCTCCGGCGACATCCAGCAAGCCACCTCCATGGCCAAAGCCATGGTCATGCACTGGGGCATGAGTGATCAATTGGGCATGGTGCTCTATGGAGAGTCCCAAGAATACGTCTTCCTGGGTCGTGATATGATGCGCTCCAAGGAATACAGCGAACAAACGGCCCTAAGGATCGACGCCGAGGTAAAGCGCATTATCGATGATGGCTTCAAGTCGGCCAACGCCATTCTGACCGAGTATCGGGACAAGGTTCAACTGGTCGCCCGGGCGCTTTTGGAATACGAAACTCTCGAAGGATCCCAAGTCGCAGACATCGTGCGTACTGGTACTTTCACCCCTCACTCACCGCGTCCCGAAAAGCCGGAACCCCCGAGCGGGGCTCAGGCCGCAACCCCGTTGCCTGAGGTGATCAAGCCCGTACCTCCGAAGCTTCCGGGTTTCGGTAGCGCAGCCCCAGCGGCAGCCTAAGACAATCTTGGCTGTCTCAATAGGAGCTAAAAACTAGAGTCCAAAAAACTCCAACTCCCACCCTCGGCGCGGATCGAACCTTCGAGTTTGTTCCGCGCCGATTGTCTTTCAGGCCCTCACTTGTCCCGTGCCGAAGCCCTGCCACTTGTAACTGCAAAGTTCATCGAGACCCATCGGACCCCGAGCCCCGATCTTGTCGGTGCTAATGCCGATCTCAGCCCCCATACCGTACTCCCCGCCGTCGGTGAACCGTGTCGAGGCATTCCAGTAGACGGCGGCCGAATCGACCTCGGCCAGGAAACGGTCTGCCACCGCTGAATCGGCGGTCACCACGGCTTCGCTGTGTCCTGAACCATGTCGGTGGATGTGGTGAATGGCCGCATCCAAACCATCCACCACCGCGACGTTGAGGATGTAGTTGTTGTACTCCGTCTCCCAATCCTGAGGCTCCGCGGCCCGAGCCACGCTGGCTGTGCCGCGGATCGCGCCAGTGAGCAATTGCAGCGCCTCTGCGTCGGCATGAAACTCTACGGACTTGGTCGCCAACCGAGCCGCCATGTGTGGTAAGAAATCGGCCGCCACCGCCCGGTCGACCAACACGGTTTCGGCGGAATTGCAGGTGGAGGGACGCTGGCATTTGGCGTTGAAGACGATGTCTTCGGCCATCCCCAAATCGGCCGCCGCATGCACATAGACGTGGCAGACGCCCTTGTAGTGCTTGATCACCGGCACCTTGCTGCATTCGGTCACCGCTCGGATCAATCCCTCGCCGCCCCGGGGCATGCAAAGGTCCACGTACTGGGTCAACGACAAGAGGGCTGGAATGGCCTCACGATCGGCCGTCGGCACCACTTGGATGGCGTGCTCTGGAAAACTCGGCAGCACGGACTTGGCCGACGTGATCAACGTCTCGGCAATCAACCGGTTGGAATTCAGTGCCTCCTTGCCACCCCGAAGGATAGTGGCGTTGCCCGTCTTGAAACACAGCGAGGCCGCATCAGCGGTCACATTGGGGCGGGATTCGTAAATGATGACGACCACACCAATGGGTGTCGTGATTTTGCGGAGGCGAAGTCCGTTGGGACGTTCACGCGTGTCCAGTACACGTCCGACGGCATCCGGAAGATCCGCGACCTCGCGCAACCCCTGAGCCATGGCGGCAATGCGGTCGGCACTCAGCGCCAGACGATCCATCATGGCTCCGGTCAGTCCGAGGCTCTTGCCGACCTCCAAGTCGAGTGCATTGGCCTCCAGCAGGCGTGGCCCAGCTGCAACCAAACCGTCGGCCATCGCCCGAAGGCAGCGGTTCTTTTCATCGGCCGACAGCCGGGCCAATTCACGCGATGCGGCCTTGGCTCGTCGACCCAGTTCCGTCATTTCATCCATCAGCGCCATGGGACCAGCGTAGCCCTGCAAGGCGGGCGACGGAAAACCAAAACACGGGTTCCCTTGCTCCTTGATGCGGCCACTGCTGCTGTCGGAAAAATTGCGGGCGACGATGGCGACGACGCTAGCAGCTACCAAGTTCCCAGCGGACTGACCGGCAATGCGCGCCCTTCGGGCCAGACCACATAGACGGTCTGATGCGATGCCGCCCATGCGTCTCGGAATGAAGCTTTGGAGAACTCTCGCCGGACCCGGCTCAAACGAACACCGGGGTCGTTGACGCTCACCGTCGTCCCCGATACCGCGCAAACCACGACCAAATGACCGTCGCCTTTTTCCGGCTTTGAGGCCCCCTTTAAAACCGCATACGAAACCGACGCTGCGACAGGAATCCCCGAGTTCAACAAGGCCTCCAGATCGGCAATTCCGCTCAAACGGATGGCCGCAGCCTGCAAACCGGGTCTGCTCCCGGCATAGGCAGCGTTGAAGGACCAATTGCCGGTGCCCGGCCACCCGGGGTCGTGCACGCCGGCTGCCACCGTCCGGACATCCTGGTCCCATTCTGGGTGGGCCGTTTGTTGCCCCCAGTAAGCCATGAGCATGGCCACGCTGGTTGGGCTGCACCACTGGGTCACACCCTCCGGGTAATCGGCCTGAGATTTTTTTTGGACTTCGAGGATCCCAGGAGTTGGCCGATGGGCTGGGATCGCCCGTGCGGCCTGTGCCGCCGGAGTCGGCTCTTCGGGTCGGGTGGAGGGCGACCACAAGGCCACATCCATTCGCTTCAGAACGGCCAATGTTTGGGTGGGATCTGAGAATCGCACCCGGAGCCGGACCGCCTGCCCCTCCGTTGGCAGCACTAGCGTGTCTGTGTCTACCGAGCCTGAGTCGTCACGCTGACCGCCAACACTGGTGCGCCGCGTGGGTGATTGCGAGGCCGACCAACGTCCCAAGTGCCACCACCGGCTCCAGTGCCCGGCGGTCTGAACTTGGCACTCGATCTCCAAATCGGCGTCTGTGCGGAGATTCCATGAGACCACTAATTCGCGGAACGGTATCGAAGACTTCCACTCCTGCGAAACCCACGCAGAACCATTGGGTGACTCCCGTTGAAACGAATGAAACTCCGTCACCGGAATCCATCGGGCGTCCGCCCAGGCCATCGCCGACGTATAAAAAAAGCACCACCCTCGGAACCGCAGCCACATGGGCGTAGTGTGAACTCCAAGCGCGGAATGTCGCTTCTGGAATTGGTAGGTATCGACTGGTTGAGTGCCAGAATTGCATGAACCGTTTCAGGCCAATCCTTTTGCCGTTGCCTGCCGTGTTCTCGAGGAGTTGGATGGAAATCATCTTCCGGACCCTCGCCATGAAGCCTTCAACCTTGACCCGCCCCTCCTCCCGGCTCGCCTTCACTCTCATCGAGTTGCTGGTGGTTGTGGCCATCATCGCCATCTTGGCCGGAATGCTCCTCCCCGCCCTGGCCAAGGGAAAGACCAAGGCCTTGCAGGCGCGGTGCACTTCCAACCTCCGTCAAATCGGAATGACCTTCGCCATGTACACCGGCGACTCGAACGACCGGTTTCCTTACTCCGGTCGCGATTGGCCCCAAATGGGGTTCATCGATTACCTCAAGCTCATGGATCCGTACATTAGCACCAACGCACGGTCCTTCTATTTTTGCCCGTCGGAAAAAGGGCGTGGATTCAACCTCGAATGGACGATGGCCAACAATTACCCCATCAAGACCAACGAGCTGCTCTTCCCTTGTTCGTATTACTACTACAACCAGTTCTACCACAACAACGACAGCTCCGCCCTTCAAGTTCGCAAGGTCTCCGAGGTTCAGTCTCCGACCAAGAAAGCCATCTCGCCCTGCTTTTCCAGCAATCGGGGGAAGTGGAACGACATTTACAAGGGCACCGGAGCCGCCGCTCACGGGCCCCGGGGCATGTCGTTGCTCTTCGTCGATGGGCATAGCGAATTCGCCTTGTACGACCGGCTGAATGCGCCATTCAAAGACGGTGCCAAGCTCATTTACAACCTCGACTGGACCGTTGGCGGCCTCGCCGGCGAAGACCTGAAATAGCCGGGCCCGCATGACGGTTTTCTCGGGTTCTCCGGGTTTCTTCGCAGCCTCCGACTGGCGAAACTCCAGGAAAGAGTGAATGCTGTCGGTCCGGTCCGGGACTCGCCGTCCGGGGCCCATGCCGATCACTGACCACATCCGAAATAAATTGTCCACGGTACCGCACCGTCCTGGTGTCTACCTGCACAAAGACCGATTCGGCACGGTCATTTACATCGGGAAGGCTCGCGACCTTCGCAAGCGGGTCTCCCAGTACTTCCACCCCTCGCGGCGCATGGGCTGGGATCTCAAGTTCAACGCCTTGGTCGATGCCATCCACGACTTCGATTGGCACATGGTCAAGAACGAGGCGGAGTCGTTGCTGTTGGAGAGCCGGCTCATTAAGGAATTTCAGCCGCGCTTCAATATCGACCTCAAGGACGACAAGCAGTTCCTCCTCTTGAAGGTCAACCTCAACGACCCCATTCCCCGCTTCACGCTGACGCGCCTGCGAAAAGATGACGGCTGCCTCTACTTCGGTCCCTTCGCCCATTCGGGCAGCGTGCGCCGGGCGCTGACTCTCATGCGGCGAAAGTTCAAGCTACGGGGCTGCCGTCCGTTGCACCCCAATGAGTCGGATTACCGGCACTGCCTGTACGGCAACCTCCAACACTGCACGGCTCCCTGCATCGCCAACGTCACCCGTGAGCAGTACCTAGAACAAGTCCGCGCCGGGATCGGGTTCCTCGAAGGGCACACCGAAGAGCTCCGCAGCGAACTGGAGAGCGAGATGCGCAAGGCGGCTACCAACCTCGACTTCGAGAAAGCGGCCCAGCTTCGCGATGCGCTGGAAGACCTTAAGCGCACCACGCTGAAGACTGAGAAGTTCGAGCGCATTCCCTACACCTTGCCTGTGGCTGCCCACCCGGAATCCGACTTGCGCGAACTCGGGCGACTGCTCGGCCTCGCCGAACCTCCGGCCCGGATCGAGGGCTTCGACATTTCCAACATCAGCGGCACCTTCATTGTGTCATCGATGGTCAGTTTCTGGCATGGGCGTCCCGATCGGTCCAATTACCGTCGGTTTCGGATGAAGACGGTGAGCACTCAGGACGACTTCGCCTCAATGGCTGAGACCATTCAGCGCCGGTACAGCCGCCTAAAACGGGAGCTCCAAGATTCCACGACACCCACCCTCGCTAGTACCCCTCTCGAACAGGAAGACTCGGTAGAAGATTCCCCCGAAGATTCCCTCCCAGCAAAGGGCGTCGCAGCCGAATCCCCGGAGCGTCCCTGGATCCCGAAGATTTCGGCGGGACCGCGGTTGCCGGACCTAATCCTCATCGACGGTGGTAAGGGACAACTCAATATGGCCTGTGCCGAACTCGCAAAGCTCGGGCTCTCACATATACCGATCTTGGGCCTAGCCAAGGAGTTCGAAGAAATTCATCTGCCGGGCAAAAAAAATCCGCTACGGCCCGGGCTAGACAGCGCTGCGGTCAAGCTCCTGCAGCGAGTCCGAGATGAAGCCCATCGGTTCGCCAACACCTACAATGCTCAGCTGAGACTAAAGAAAATCAGCGAGAGCATTCTGGATGAGTTCCCGGGCATTGGCGACGCCCGCAAAAAGGCCCTGCTGAGGCGTTTTGGATCGATCCAACGGCTGCGCATCGCGCCCATTCACGAAATCGAACAGGTAGACGGTTTTGGTGGCACCATGGCCCAAGCGCTCAAACGCTTCTTGGAGGCCCGGAAAGACTCCTAAGGTTTAGGATCCCGGAGGGCCGTCGATCGTGTCGGCATCCATCTGATAAATTCCCACCAAATAGCCATTCTCGCGCATGGCTCCAACTTTGAGCGTGCCATAGAGGGTCACAGCCTGATCCATCACGGGCTTGATTCCGGACGTGGTCATCTTGACTGCAATCCACTCATTGATCTTGGGAACGGTACCAAAGCAGCACATGGACTGGTCCCGCATGAGCAGCAGCTCGGTCACCAAACCCCCTTCTACTTTCAAGGGCAGCATAAAGCCCTTCACAGCCACCTTCTTGCCGCTGAACGCCTTCACTTTGGCGGGAATCTGGGTGTCTGGATCGGCCGCCGGAGCATTGGTCTTCGAGGCCGGAGCGTCTTCAGGTACCTCGTACTTGAAGGTGGCTAGGACATCGAATCCCACGGATGCAAAGCCAGGTTTTGCAGCCGGTGTGTTGGTCGTAACGGACTCTTTGGAAGAGTCGACCTTTGGATCCACCGCCTGGGTCTGGCCTGCCAAAGGCTTGATCGGCTTGCCGCGGGGAACCGCTGCAGGAGCGGCGGATTGTGCCATCAGCGGAGACCAGAATCCCGGACTGGAACCGAGCCATGCTGTAGCCAGAAAAATGGTGAGAAATCGAAGACCCCGTCGAAGTCTCTTTTGGACTCCCTGCTTCATGGATACATCCGCACGCATGAGTCGGATCTTAGAGTGTCAGCGCTGACAACGCCAGTGTGGCTCAACGAGAGATTTCTACCCTTGACGCTGCCGGAAAGCGGGACGGATTTTCAGACCACAACGCCTCCCTGTCTATTTTTGCCTGCAACCATTCCCTGATGGCCCACCTGCTCACTCGAACTCCATGGATGCACCGCCGGGCGAGGCTCCTTTGGAAGCTCTGCATCGCAATCCTCGGTAGCACTCTCTCGTTGATCACACGGGCCGACAGCACTGTCGTCTTCAACGAAGTGCACTACCATCCCGCAGATCGGGAGCCCTTTTACGAGTGGGTCGAACTGCACAACCAAATGGCGGTCAGCATGGACCTTTCCGGATGGCGAGTCGCTGGAGGCATCACCTACTTGTTTCCCCGGGGAACGGTTTTGCAAGGCGGCGCTCAACTGGTCGTTGCGGCCAATCCGGCCGCTCTCCTGGAACTGGGAGTCACCAACGTGATCGGCCCTTATCAAGGTCGCCTTTCCAATTCCGGTGAGACGCTGGAACTGCGAAACAATAACCAGCGGCTGATGGACGAGCTCTCGTATGGCACCGGCTCGGAGTGGCCCGTGGCTTCCGATGGGCATGGCCCCAGTTTGGCCAAAATTGAAGAATCGACCTCCACTGCAGTCGTGTCCCACTGGCGACCGAGCTCTCAGCGCGGCGGATCCCCAGGCAGCCGCAACTTTTCCAGCCCAGGTTCCGAAAGTCCGCCCGTTCTCATTTCTGCATACCAAGGCTGGGAGGTCCTGGTTTCGGCGTCTATCCCGGGGCCTGATTGGTTTTCGTCCAACGGATTAGATCCTACCTGGAAGTCGGCGACGGCCCCGTTTTTTGGTGGAGACGCCTCTCCTCCGACCGGAATTGAGACGGCCATCCCTACCCTCTTTTCAACCGGTTTGTCGGACTCCCGGAAGGCATTGACTGCGGGCACCCGGGATACGCACTACACGGTGCTGGCCTCCGCACAGGTCGTTTCTCCGCCACCGCCATCCCCGGCCCTGGTAATTGAGGGACATCCGGCCTGGATGGCCAATGATTCCAGTTCGCAATGGCTGGGACCGGTCCACCCGGGAACCGCCAGCGTCGCGGCGGGCAATTACCGCTACCGGACCCAATTTGATCTCTCTGCGTTCGCGCCGGATTCCGCGCGACTCCAAGTCCGAGCCGCCGCCGACAACCGGATTACGTCCGTGCTGCTTAACGGCCGGAGCATCGGCCTGAGCTTCGAGGGATTTCAGTCGTTCAGCCCGGTGTTCAACGTCAGTTCTGGATTCACGACGGGCACCAACACGCTCGAGTTCCTCTGGGCCAATGACTCCAACTCACCTAATCCGGCAGGTTTTCGGGCGCTGTTGCAGGGCACGGCCCGCAGCCGATTTAATCCTGATAGCCGCCTGACCCCTTCGGTGACCCAGGCGGCTTATTTTCGGACTCGGTTCGTGGTTCCACCCAACTTGGCTCGGGCACGACTGAAACTCCGGACCACTTATGATGATGGGGCAGCCTTCTACCTGAATGGCCGGGAGGTCCACCGGGGCAACCTGCCGACTGGCGCACTGAAATCCGATACGCCCGCTCTGGCCTCCCAGCCAGGAATCCCGTCACCCATCGAGATTTCTCTGCCACCCGGCAGCCTGCGAACGGGCACTAATATTTTGGCTGTGGAACTGCATCAGGCCACCGATGGAATTACGGACCTGTGGTTCGAGGCAGAACTTGCTGTGCAGGAAACGCAGGACTCCTCGCGAGTCGGACTCCGGTTCAACGAGGTGGCCGCCCCTGGCTTGGGGGTTTTTGTCGAAGTCGCTAACACTAGCCTGGAAGCCCTGCCCCTGGATGGCCTTCGGATCACATCCACCGGAAGCTCTGCTGGAGCCTACACCTTTCCGATGGGCACACTTCTGCCCTCTGGCGGAGTCCGTTCAGTGGCATGGTCCCAGTTAGGCTTCCGACCAGAGCGGGGCGACCACCTCGTCTTGGAATCCACGAACGACGAGAGCGTGCTGGATGCCGTGGCACTCGGCTCCCAAGCCCAGGCTCGCCATCCCGATGGCACCGGTCCCTGGCGATTCCCATCGGCACTGAGTCCGGGACAAACCAACCAGGTGCGTCTCCACCGCGAAGTAGTTCTCAACGAAATCCTCTATCACCCGCCCGACGGATCGATTTCTGGCAGCTGGATGGAGCTCCTCAACCGCAGCACCTCCGATATCGACTTGTCGGGCTGGAATTTCGCCGAGGGCATCGGCTTCCGGTTCCCCGCCGGCACGACGCTGAAAGCAGGACAACTGTTGCTCGTCGCTGAAAACCCAGGACTCCTGCTCTCCGAAAATCCGGGCACTCAGGTTGTCGGCCCCTTCGAAGGGAAACTCTCGAACTCCGGGGAACGACTGGTGCTCGTTGATGCGGCCGGCAATCCCGCCGACCTCGTGAATATGCCGATTCCGGGCGTTGGCCGGAGGAGGCCGACGGGGCTGGCTCCAGCCTCGAATTGCGGGATGCCGAGGCTGACAACGCCTCGCCGGAGGCGTGGGTAGCGAGCGACGAATCCGCCCGCTCGGAATGGGTTCGCCATACTTACCGAGCACGCGCGGTCTCCTCGCCTGGACCTACGCTCTGGAACGAATGGGTGCTGGGGCTGCTCGATGCGGGCGAATGCCTCATCGACGACCTGCAGGTCATCGAATCGCCGGGCACGGCCACGGCCATTTCATTGCTCAAGAATGGTGACTTTGAACTGGGGATTACCTCCTGGCGTTGCCTCGGGACTCATCGCCTGAGTCGGGTCATCGAAGATCCCAATTTGCCCGGAAACCACGTGCTGCACCTGGTAGCGACCGGTCCCACCGAGCACATGCACAACCACATCGAAACCACCTTGGCCAGCAACAAAGCGGTGGTGAATGGGCGTGAGTACGAAGTGTCGTTCCGTGCCCGCTTTCTGAAGGGATGCCCGCGACTGAACACTCGGCTCTACTTTAACCGCGTGGCCAAGACCACGGAGTTGCCCCGGCCCACTCGGGCTGGAACCCCCGGATCCCCCAATTCCCGGAAGACGGCGAACCTCGGCCCTACCTTTGAATCGCTGAGTCACTCACCGGCCGTCCCTGCGGTCGGTCAGGCGGTGATGGTCACGGCGGTTGCCTCAGATCCCGATGGTGTCGCCAGCGCGCGCCTCTTCTGGTCGGTCACTGGGGCCGCCTGGCAGTCCAAGGCGGTCTCGTTGGACAGCGCAGGCCGAATCAGCGCCACGATTGCCGGGCAGCCTGCGGGTTCCACCTTGCAGTTCTACGTTGAGGCCACTGACGGCCGAGGAGTAACCGCCTGGTTTCCAGCAGCCGGCCCTCAGTCACGGGCCCTGGTAGGCGTGGCCGATGGGCGGGAGCGAATGGGATCGCTGCACAACCTTCGCCTCCTCATGACGCCCGCCGACCTGGCGCTGCTTCACGCCGAGACCAACGTCATGAGCAACGAGTTCCTCCGCGCCACAGTGATCCAAGATGAGAAGGAAATCTTTTACGATGTGGGTGTCCATTTGCAGGGCAGCCAGCGAGGGCGGTTGGATGCCGGCCGCGTTGGATTCACGCTCCGATTCCCGCCAGATCATCTGTTCCGCGGGGTTCATTCCGGGATCTCTATCGACCGGTCTGGTGGCTACACCGGTGTGGGTGGAGACCAGGACGAGATCGTCCTCAAGCACGCCCTTCAGCACGCCGGTGGGCTCCCTGGAATGTACGATGACTTGGTCTATGTCCTTCCGCCGCGGACGGATCTCACCGGCACGGCCCTATTGATTTTGGCCAAATACGGCGACGTGTTTTTGGACTCCCAATTTGAAAACGGAGCTGACGGCAACGAATTCAAACTGGAGCTGGTTTATTACCCCACCACCACGGTCACCGGCGGCCGAGAATCTATCAAACGCCCCCAACCCGACGAGGTGACGGGCGTGGACATCACCAACCTGGGCAACGATCCCGAGGTTTATCGATGGTTCTTCCTCCCGGAAAACAACCGCTCCACCAGCCGTCACGAACCCCTCATGGCCCTGGCCAAAGCGCTGTCCCTCAGCGGTTCCGCCTTGGAGCAGGAGTCGGAGCGTCTCATGGATGTGGACACTTGGCTGCGGGCTGTCGCCTTTCAATCGCTCTTCGGAATGGTGGACACCTACCCCTTCGACAATCCGCACAACTTCATGATTTATTTCAGACCCAGCGACGGGCGCGCCCTGCCCTTTCTCTGGGACATGGATTTCAACTTCGGCGCGGCGGTGAATTCCCCTCTCAGTCGCACCACGGGCAACCTCGCACGCCTGTTTAACCTGCCCGCGAATCAGCGTCGCTATCAGGCTCATTTACTCGACATGGTCACCACGACCTACAACCTCCAGTATCTGGGCCCTTGGATCGATCATTTCGGAGCCTTGGCCGGTCAGAATTTCAGCGGCATCCGAGGCTATGTTCAGCAGCGCTCCGCCTACGTTCGCAGTAAATTGCCGGCATCGGTTCCGTTCCGCGTGACCAACCCATCCACCAACGTGGCGCTGTTCACGACCTCCACCGGAGTCCTGCAAGGCAACGCCTGGATCGATCTCAAGGAACTCATCGTGGAAGGCCCTGAGGACACCCATCGCGTGCGCTGGATCAACTCCACCACCTGGCAGGCCACCCCTACTTTGCGTCTGGGTCAAAACACGGTTGGGTTGCGGGGCTATGACTTCAGCGGGGCCCTCGTCATCAACACCGAGTGGGTCCTCACGAGTACCGCCCCGGACGGAGGTCTGAATGTCGATCAGGACCAGATGCCGGACTCCTGGGAGCGCCGGTTTGGTCTAGACCCGGCCAGTGATGATCGACTGTTGGACGCCGATAACGACGGTCAGACGAACCGCGATGAATTCCTCGCCGGCACCGATCCCAGGGATCGGCTGAGTTTCTTACGACTCCGCTGCAGTTTCTCGGAGGCTGGTTCTTCTGAGGCTCCTGTGCGTCTGCGGTGGGACGCCAAAGCCGGTCGATCCTACACCGTATTGCAAAGCCCGGGGTTGGAAGGCGCAGATCTGGGTTCTGCTGCCTGGACCCGCCATTCTGATCATCCTGCAGAGGTCGGCGATCACACCGCCGAAATCCTCATCCCGAGGTCCAACCCAGGAGAATCCCGCCTCTACCGATTGGTAACCCCGGTCCATCCCTGACGGCAGCGGTGCCGTCAGTGTAGGTTTTTTGGGCCGTTGTAGCCTGGAATGATGAAACCGGATTGAGCAAAGTCGCCGATGTCGAGGCGTGATCCGTCTCCCGCACTGGTGACGACCAATCGCAGTCTCTTTGCTCGGCGGGGAATCGGTACATCAAACGGCCAGGGCATCTGGCCCATCCGCATAACTGGACTCTCCGCCTGCATGCGTCCATCGATGAAGACCTGAAACGTCATGCTCGGATATTGCCCTAAGAACTGGGCATTGAACCGACCCTTTGGCGCGTCATCCGCACCCGCCAAAGCAACAAAACGGGTGGCGTCCGCAGGAATAGCAAACTCAATTTCTCCCGGTGCATGCAGGGTGATACCCTGATAATAATTCTCCCCACGCAAGATGAGTCCCCAGGTCTGGGCTGGGACGTGCCACTCGCTCTTAAAGTCGGAATAGCGAACACGGGTCGGTGCGAGTTCCCAAAGTCGCAGTGTTGGAGAAGGGGGCGTTGCCGGGAGTTTGACATAGAAGGCGTCGCTCGGGAGTCCCGCGGGCTTTCCCTCCCGAAACGCACGGGCTCGCAGTGTCGTATCGCGGGTCAAAATAATCGGTCGAGAATAGAGGCGCGATGTTATCGCCGGTTCAACTCCATCTAACGTATAACGAATCTCCCGTCCGAGTTGTGGCGCGCATTCCAGGGTAACCGTTGTGAACTCTTTGAAGAAATAGGGGCGCCGCGGTTTTCCCCAAGGCTGGATTCGCACCATTTCCACGCTTTCGGTGCCTGGCCATAGCCCTTGCTCTGTCAGCAAATCAGCGAAATCCAAGGTCGGGGCAAACTGTGTTTCTAGGATTCTTAAAGTATGTTCCAGGGCCTCCTCGGGTGGGTAACTGTCCGTGTCGGTGAGATCTCGGGCCAGTGCGCACGGCACCCCTAACTTCCGCATGGGCACCATGCCTTCTCCCTTGCCAAGAACGCAGATGTCAGCAGCGATTCCGACGTAAACGAGGCGCTCTAGCTTTTTGGCCTGAACGATGTTCCATAGTTCACGCGTTCCCCAAGCCACGAGATCGCTCTTTTTGATCTCGAGAGCTCGGTTCATCGAATCACCGCCCCAGTTCCGCGGGCAATCAATCCCAGGACCGCACCGGCAGGAGAAGGCGTTTTTGAGGCCGCACTGGGGATAATCTACGGCTTGAAGTGTCGGCCAAGGTGCGTCGGGCACCGATTGAGCCGCCTTCCGTTGAGGGGAATTCTCGTAGGCCGCAATGGCGCTGGTCGGTGTGAAGACAACGGTCATGCCAAGTTTCCTTGCTCCGGCGAGGGCTCGATTCATCCGGGGAACGATCGCCGCAGCCCTTTCGGCACACGTCATGCACCAATGATAAGACCACATGTCCATCACCACGACTCCCATGCGTGCTGAATCGATCGCTTGTCGCGTTTGGATCGCTACTCCCGTAATGGGGTCGCGTGTTCGCAAATCGACCTGGACGACGGCTCCCTCAGCGGAAAACAGCCTTAATGAAAGAAGAATCAATAGCGGGATAATTTTCACTGTAACAAGAATCGTTCGCTTCAGAGTGGAAGATAAAACTCCAGCTTTCGAATCCAATCATGGCCTCCGATCGTCGGATCCGCCTGAATCCTCCCCTTAATATTCGGCCAGGCGCTCGATCAATCCTGGCAGTCATCAATCAAAACCAAAAACCTGATGGGAATTGGCGTTTTGAGACGGAATTCAAGAGGAGCGTCCGCAGCGGCGACGGTGGTCTGGAAGAGAACCAGTGAAGCGGTGAAACACGATGCAATTCCAACGGATTAAGTTTGAAAATGAACGTCGCCCGCGGTTCACGCAACCGACATTTGTGGGTCTTGGGCTTCGATTCGTATCGGTGGTGGAAGCGGTCGAGGAAGGAATGGAGGCGGCAAGAACGGATGCCTATTTGGGTTCCGGCCAGTTCAAGTGACGGTGGAGGAAACGGAAGGTTTCTTCGCCATTGATACAGTGTCCGCCGGAGAACACCTCCATCGTGGTCCGATTGCCCAATCCCAATTGATCGTACAACCAACGGACCTTGGCGAATTCGCTGGCGACCTCCGAGTCGAGGGCTACGGAATCATGGTGACCGCGCTCGACCATGAAAGGACGGGGGACCATCAGGTAGGCCAGTTCGGCATGGCTGAAGGTGCCGCCCATGTTGAAATGGGGGAACTCCCACTGTCCGGTGAACATGTAGCCCATGTCCTCAGTGCCTGCGACCATGCGGGTCCATTGGTTGAAATTGGCGCAACAGATCGACAACGCGTATCCCTCGACCGCCGGCGGCACGAACATGGCGGTGGTCCCGCCATAGCTGATCCCATAGAAACCAATGCGCGTGGGATCCACCTCGGGCCGGGTCGCCAACCACGACAGCCACTGTTCGTGCTGGGCGGTGATGATCGAATACAGGGACGCTCCCACGGTGTTGGCTTTGCGGTGGAGTTGTCGGAAGCGCTCCCCGTGACGGTAAGGATTGTGGGGTGCGAAGGTGATGAATCCTCGCTCGGCCAATCGAGCTGCGAAGTCGCTCGCTCCCACCCATTTGCCAGGTTCGATGGTCTCGGCCGGAACATTCTCCAAACCGTGCTGGCAGACGACCACCGGCCGTCGCTCACCCGGTTTCAGGTCACGTGGCAGCAGTAAGAATCCCCAGGCGAAAGACTCCGGAAAGACGTCGATGACCACCTCGTGCCCCACCCACTTGGGTGACTGATCATAGGCCACACGGGTCCTTGCCCGAGCTGGTAGCCGAGGCTCATCAAAAACGCCGACGATCTCGCGGCGGAACTGCTCCCGGAACCGTCGGCTGCCCTCAATGAACGGAGCCGGGGGCAAGGGGGCTACCCGGTGGGTGCGAGACAACCCGCCGGCTCTGGAACTCTTCATTCGATCGGGCATGAGTACCCCCAGGAAGTGGTTGTCCCGTTCCAGTTCGGATTGTCGGACCCGCTGTTGGATCAGAGCACTCAACCCGTGGACCAACCGCTTCATCCGGTCTTGGGCATTGAAATTTTTCCGGTGATGGGTCGGCGGTGCTGAGACGGCAGCAGGGGCGAGGATGGAGGGTCCGAGGGTGAGTACGAGGTTGGACAGGGAGTCGGTGAGCGGCATGGCGACCGTCCCCCAATCTGGGCCGGTCAGCAGGCGGCGCTTCTGGAAATTGTTCGGGATCAGGCTTTCGATGCGTTCGAATTCAGTGCGAACGATCCTGGGTTCCGGAGTCGAAATACCTCCCTTCTCGCCATTCACCGAGGGAAAGGAGGCGTGCTCGATTAACACCGCGCGCGGGGCCACCAGCGAGACGAGTTCCGCATCACCGAATTCCTTGAGCAAGCTCCAGACATTGCGGTCGATGGGTTCGCTCCACAGCCCCTGGCGGTCGGTGAAGTATCCGCTGACGAGGGTCGCGGAAATCCGTGGATCGCAAGCCGCGGCATACAGGGCAATGGCAGCGCCTTCACCGTATCCGGCGACAGCCACCGGGGAGTTGGTTCCGAAGCGCTGGCCGATCCAGTCTACCCCGGCTAACACCTCTTGCACCTCGTAGCCCATGGGATGGCGGCCCATGTGGAAGGCTTGTCGCCAAATCCATTCGCGATGCGATTGATCCAGGGTGGCGGGGACCGCGGGGTGGCGGGTGGCCAGATCCGGATTACCCGACCATCGACGACCCCGGTCCAGCAGGGTCGGAATAAGCACCTGAAGTCCGCTGGCGACCCAGGCTCGAAGGGCTTTCGCCCGCGGCGAATCCGCGCCCAAGCCGGCGTAGGATTCCGGTGTCTCGGCGGCGTCGGGCAACAGGATAAGATGACCCCGTGGAGTGCCGCGCGGTTCTAGCAAGAGGCCCTCCGCCTGGAAACCCGGAAGGACGGTCCATCGAACCTGCCAGATGGATCCGCCGTCGAAGGATCCCGCCTGAGCCGGATTGTCGTCGTCGCCGAATCGCTCCATGGCCACGGGACGCACCCGTGGGTCCACCACTCCGAGGAGGGTGCGCAACCGGTTTCGTTGCGGTGCAACCGATGCTTCGTAGGCCTGAGGTGAGGAGGTGTCCCGGTGCCACGATGAGGCCCGCTTGGCCGGCGCCTCCGCGATGATGCGTTCGACGAAACGGTGCGCACCGTCTTGCATGCCCAAAGACCAGTCAACGCCTGGAGGCAGAGGAGCGGTCTGGTCTAGGGATTGTGCGGGAAGCAGGAGGGTGTTTAACCAGACTCCGAAGGCAGCGCGGCAAATCCTACGGAGGCAGGAGTTGATCCATGAAATATGGCTTGGTTCGGGAGAGGTCTTGGTGCGGAGAAAATTCATGGGATAGCCGGTGTAAAAAGCTTTCTGCAATTAGCTCTCTGACTGCTCCTTCCCGACCCCGCAGGCGTTGGGAACCGCAAATTAGTCGTCGTAGGTGGAGCAAGAGGTGCCTGTGTTGGGGTGTTCGACAAAAACATTCGACCCAAGCTTACCCATGGTCCACCCATAAAACTCTGACTTCCTGACCACCGTCGTGCAACCGCTCACCGAACAAGGTTCCGACGGCCTTGCCAATGGCATCCGCCTCCTCGTCAATAACCCCCGCGTTCAACAACGGCGTCCGCAGGGAAACGCCGTTTTCGGGGCCGTGTCGGGTCGTCGCTCAGGTAGCTATCCGCAAGCGATACCCGATCGCGGAACGTGTTTAGACGCTCCTCACAGTCGTCAACATCGCCCCGAGGGTCGCGAATGCCGGTCACCCGAAGGCACTTGCGAACGCTACCCTGCCCCATCCACCGGTCTCAGAACTTGCGCAACTTGCCCTCAGGACCGACCACCCAGAGCAGGTTTCCCTCGAAAAAGCCTTTCTCTGCCACCAGTTGCCGGATGCCGGCCGCCTCAAGCTCGGCCCGCTGTGCGGCGGACACTCCGGGATCCAACGCTGGCTCGAACAGGAAGGTCTCGGAGAAGTTGTGGTGCCCTGCAGAGTAAGTCTGGGCTACCCCGCTCCGCAGAATCAACGGTTCGGAGGTGAGGCCAATGATGCGCGTCTCGACAAAGCCCAGATTGGGTGCGGTGTATCCGGCCGTCGGACCCTGGGGTTCCGGAGGCCACAGGAACCGGGTCTCGACGCGCAAGCCACCGGTGCGTGAAAGCGTCCGTGATTGCGGGAGCGTCCCGGGGCCTGGCGGGCGGCGCAGCGGCACGAGTCGGACTGTTTCGTTGGTGACCGTGCTGGGCCCTTCCCAGGTTAACTCCGGCTGCGGCAGGTCGTAAGTGGCCTCAAGACTCACCGATCCGTCGAGAAGTGTGACCCAGGCGGATTCGGGCGGTTTGGACGAACGCCGCCAGTCGATCAGCAGGCCGAGGGTGCGGCGCAAACTTCCGGAACCCGCCACCCAGGCGTCCCTAGTCCGGTCCGCCGACAGCGCGTGGGCAAATCCCGGCCAATTGGCAAGGTCGTTGGTCAGGATCCAGCTGGCGCCAAGGTGTGAGGCGTCCCAAGTGACGGCGGTGAAGGGCGGCGTGGCCAACCCGACGGCGGTCAACCGGCGGGCCTCGGTCGCCAGGCGCAGTTGGCACTTGAGACGGTGCTTGGCGAAGACGCTCGAGTATTCGCCCTCCTCCACCACGAACGTCTCGACGCTGGGCATCAGGAAGGTGGTCGTTGCCGGGGCTCGCTCATCGGCCAACGGCAACGGGCGCACCTGCTTCAGCTCGAGACGGCCCGGTTGCACCCGCTTGTACTCGAAGTCGAGGGCGAAGCGTTTGCGGGCAGGACTCCGGCGCGCGTACTCCTTGGCGACCGACTCGAGCAGACCGACCAGACGGCGGTAGTCGCCCTCCCACGGCATCACGTAGGCACCCAACGGCACCCTCGAGGAGGATTGGCGCAGGGCCAGCGACATCGATCCCCAGAACTGGTAGAAGTCAACGACCTCGGGCCGAGTGGCTCCATCCGGATTGGTGACCGACTCGGCTCCTACCTGGGAGACCAGCTTGCCATCGAAGGACACGTTGCCGAACGAGGCGTCCCAGGTGACGGTGGCCACCCCGTTGGCCATCTCGATCTCGTCGGGGAAAGAATAGTGAACGAGCAGTGCCATGCCGACCTCGGCCTCGACGACACCCCGGCGCCACCGCTCAAGGAAGGCGTTGTCGTTGTAGAAGCTGGCATAGACGCGCTGGATGGCCCGAAAGACGCCACGCTCCTCCGGCTCGGACGGATCACAACCGCAGGGGCCGGCGGCATCGGCGTCGAGGTCATCGGAGGGACATCCGCTGAAACTGTCGTACAAACCCGCCCCGGTGAACTCCTCGCCGTCTTCGACATTGGTCGAGCTGCGGAAGCGCACCTTCCGGCGGGGATCGAAGCCCGCGTTGGCTAGGGCCCCGAGGACGGCCGCCTGCTGCGCTGCGGAGAATCGAGCGTCACGGGTGATGGTCCGACGGAGGGCTTCCAGCCTGGGCCCGAGCACCGCAATCTCGGGGTTCCGATCGAGGCCAACCAACTGCGCGTCGATCTCGGCCTGGAGGGTTCGACCGGAAGGCAGGAGCTGGGACAGGAACTGATCCCACAGGTCGAAGGTCAGGGCGATGGCCGGCTGGGAATTCAACGGCACAGCCACGCGCAGCAGGCCATAGTGTGCAGCCTTGCCGCCGACCCAGCGGATGTCCGCCGGGGACAGGGGCGTAAGGTTGGTGATTGAGCCCAACGTCTGCCGAGGCACGTAGGCGATGGGCCGGGGTTGTTTCAGCGCCAACAACTCCTCGCGCAGGGTCCCCGTAACGCCGGACCCTAAGTCGAGCACGGTGGCGGTGGCGCCGAAGCCCCGCTGGGTGCGCAGCGCGATCTCGCGGCCAACGAGCCCGCGCAACCGCTCTCGCTCGGCCGCATCGGCGAACCACACGAAGGGGATGCCATCGCCCTGAGCCAGGAGGGCGACATGCGAGTTCGGTGTTGAGGGACTCAGGGTGAGGATGCCCGCCAAGGGCGGTAGTTCAGCGGGCACGCGGTCGGTCAGCAGGATGTCGGTCGACCGGAGCCTGCCCGACGCCCTGGCCGCGGAGATCTCGGCCGCCGGGACCCAAGTCAGCCGACCCACCGCCCATCCTTCGGAGTAGATGGCATCTTGCGAGAGCCAGCGCTCAACGGATCCGACAGGGAAGCCGGCGGTGGCGAAGGTCTCCCGGTCCGACTCGGCCGCGGTCGCCTGTTCCGGGGTGGGTAGGTACCACACCTGCGTTCCGACCGGGGCCCGGACCGCAGCCCGCACCAGCCGCAGCCAGTGCAGCACCTCGTCCCGCAGCCAGGGTTTCTGGCCCACAATCTGGATGCCGTATTCTGGGCGTCCATCCCCAGGGACCAGCACGGCGCCGAGAACGGCCAGATGGTTGGACGCCTGCAGGGTACTCAGGTCGAACTCCGCACGGCTCATGCCGAGGAACGGTTTTAACCGAAGGCGTGCATAGTCGTGATGGAAGCGGTATCGCTGCGAATCCTGGAACCAGACCCGAGTGGAATCCTCGCGCAGGATCGTGAACTTGGCCCAGTGGATGGGGTTCTCGAACAGCCCAGCTATCGGGCGAACCAGGAACGGATCGTCCACAGCCTGCAACTGGTTGCGGCCATCGTCGGCGCTGGTCTTCGACCGCGATGCCACCCGGTAGAAGCGAACCGCCTGGGTGGGGGCGGCAGGATCGCGGAACTCGAAGCTCCCACCATGGAATACGGCCGCCTCCTTCCAGATCGCAAGATCGCCGGACACCTGAAGGGTTTGGACGCGGTTGGTCGCGTCCGAGGAGCGGAGTCCGAGCCATCCTAGTGTAGTGTCTCATATTAGTCTTTAACAATTGGTTGGCTCCGTGCCAAAGCTTCCCGGGCTCGGCGGATTTTCTCCAGGATCACCGTTCCTTCAGCCCGCCACTGGTATCGCTGCGGCTTGAGATTCCGCTCGGCAA
>SYMJ01000086.1 GCA_005805505.1 Verrucomicrobiales bacterium
GATCCAAAATCCGTGCAGAAACTGACGGAGACTCCGGACGGTTTCCTGAGGGACTTCAAGAGCCGCCAGTTCGCTCCAGTGCGCCTCCAACAACGTCTCCATCAGGGCACGGACTTCCGGGGACAACCCTTCGGGATCGGGTTGAAGACCTTGGATGGCCAAAAAGCGCAAATCCCACGCGAACTGGGCCCGAGCCATCGGGCCCTGGATCTCCAAAAATGCCAGGAATTCGAGGAAGAGTCGGTGCGCCTCGGGTTGGGGTGTTTCTGTTTCTGTGACCTGCTCCAGCGTGGCCACCGCATGGGCGATCAACTCTAGGGAGACAAGCTCCCGTCTCAGGGAGCCATGGGTGTTTCGGACAACGACTTCACTCAAGGAATGGAGATCGCCCTTGGGGTTGCGGCGGAAGGAGAACTCCGTCTCGAAGCACCAATCGAGCTTACCGCGAAAGACCGACTTCGGCCCGCGGGCTCCCTTCGCCACGGTGGCCAGACGACCGTGTTCAGGGGTCAGCCAGTGGACGATCAGGCTGGTGTCGCCGAGGGGACGCAGGCGGATAACAATGCCTTCGGATCGTTGGGCGGTCATGGGGCGGTCGTCGCCCGACGTCGGGAGGACAATCGAACCGGGCTAGCCAGTGGCATCTCCAGCTCGTGGTGACGGCTGCCCACCCAGCGAACCCAACGGTTTTCCTCGCGCTTCATAGACCGCCGCAAGGTCGGCTCCAAGTCATCGTATCCGCGAAGGTGCAAGAGGCCGTGGATGACGTATCGAACCACTTCCTCAGTCCAGGTGGTTCGGAAGGCCTGGGCCTGATCGACGGCGTCGGCGACCGAAATAAAGCACTCGCCATACAGGCGTTCGGTCGTCGATCCATGGTCAAAGGTGATGACATCGGTAGACCCCTCATGCTCGAGAAATCGCCAGTTCACCCGGGCCATCTCCCTCGGGGAGACAAAATGAAATCCCACCTCAGCCTCCAAACCCATGGCCTCCAGGAGGTCCAAGGTGATCTGGCGAAGGACTCTCACCCGCAGCGGACGGTCCTTCTGACGATTGCCCAGGAGGATCACCCTCGCCGCCCCGGGGACCGTCGAAACGGAAAAACACGGGGAAGCCGGGGAACTCGCGGCTGCGGAATCACTCACAGCAAATCAATACCCAAGCTTGGCGAGTTCGCGCTCCAAGCTGACCTGAAACGCCATCAAGTCGGGCTGGGAAGGACGGTAACCCTTCTCGTCGGCAACCAGGCCGGGGCGACCCTGCGTGTCAATGAGCCACGCCGCACCCTGACCATCGGAGAACCGAACCCGGCCACTGACCATGGCGTTGGGGCGGGTCACGGCATCCACGGTCACCTGAACATCGCCGCCTCCCGGATTTCCCTCGGGCTGCACCACCGCGTCGGGCTCGATGGCGCCCTCGGCGGGAACCAACGCAGCGGGGACAGCAGGGGCGGCCGGAGGAGCCGGCGGCTCCGGATCCTTCGGTATCACTTTCAGGTCATCGATCAGGAATCGCGCCTCCATGTACGTCAGTTTGCAGGCGAAGTCCGTTTCGAGGCGGCTCTGGAAATCGGAGATTTTCATACCCTCGACGATCCACTGGCGGGCGGTTGCTTGTTGCTCGGTTGTTAAGGTGGCCATGACGTAAAATAAAAATCTTAGAGGTTGGAGGGCGGCGGGTCAGTCGCGGAAGTTCACAAAATTGAGGGCTACCGGAAAATCGTGAGCCCGGCAGGCGGTCATCACGCCCTGCAAATCATCCCTGTTTTTTCCGGCGACCCGCAATTCATCGCCCTGGATAGACGCGGTCACCTTAAGACCCAACCCGCGGATAAAACTGCTAATTTCCTTGGCGGCCACACTTTCAATGCCCTGCTTGATCTTAATGGTCTGACGAGCATGCCCTAGGGGCGACAACTCGGCCTCGCCGGCGTCGATGTTTTTGGCGGAGATACTCCGTTTAGCCAACTTGAGCATCACGATCTCAACCAGGGCCGTCATCTTGAAGGCATCGGGAGCCCGCATCTTGATCTCGCTCTTCTCCAAAACGATCTCCGCACCGGACCCCTTGAAATCGAAGCGGGTCAGCAATTCCTTCTGCGCTTGGCTGATGGCGTTTTCCACCTCCATCGAACTGACCTTAGAGACGATGTCGAAACTTGGCATGGCTTGATGCTAGACGATGCACCTGCGCCTGCAACGCGGCAACGAGGGCTTTTGTTGGGTTTTCTCGCGCGGATTTAGCCGATGCGCTCTCCGTCCGGGCTTGCCCCTCAAGGTTTTTCTGATGTCACCCGCGTGGGGTCCGACGGTAAGCTGGGTCCATGGAGACAGCGCCACCGCCCACGGGCCCCGTTCGGGCCAACCCACCGGCCTCGGCCCCGCTGGTCCCCGGGACGCTGTACCTAGTGGCCACACCCATTGGAAACCTGGAGGACATCACCTTACGGGCCCTGCGAGTACTTCGGGAGTGCTCGGTGATCGCCGCCGAAGACACTCGGCACACCGGCCAATTGCTAACCCATTTCGGGCTTCGAAAGCAGATGATCAGCTATTTCCGTTTCAATGAGGCCCGACGCGGTACGGAAATCCTCGACCGGTTGCGCTGTGGCGAAACCGTAGCCCTGGTGACCGACGCCGGATCCCCCGGAATTAGCGATCCGGGAGAACGCATCGTGGCCGAGGTTCTGGCCTCAGGGCTTCGGGTAGAGTCCATTCCCGGGGCCTGCGCGCTGGTGGCAGGCCTGACAGCCAGCGGACTGCAAACCGAATCCTTCCACTTCGCAGGCTTCCTGCCTCACAAATCTGGGCAACGGGCCCGGCGTCTGACCGAACTGGGTGCCATCCCCGGAACCCTAGTCCTCTACGAATCGCCCTTCCGCGTGGAACGCTTATTGGGGGAACTCCAGCGAATCCTACCGGGGCGTCGGGTGGTGCTGGCCCGCGAGTTAACCAAGAAGTTCGAGGAGTGGCTGCGCGGCACCCCTGAGGAATTGCTCACCGAGTGGA
>SYMJ01000087.1 GCA_005805505.1 Verrucomicrobiales bacterium
ATGGGTGATTCAAAAGCTCGGCAGCAGTTGGTGCTTCGAGCAGCTCTCTTGGGTCAATCGGGCATCGACCTTCTGGCCCCGGAACCGGTGCACTCCTTAGATGGGTACGACGGAGTGCCGCTAACGGGATTCCAGGTTGGCTGCCTGATTCATGCGGGGGTCCAAGGGCTGAGTCCAGGAACGAAGACAGGCGGAACTCATCATCGCGGAGGAGTTGAAGCGGGGACGGTGGCCGGAAGCTGATATCAAAACTCGGCCAAAGGGGGATTCAGTGAAGGTGGCTTTGGCGGCGCGCTTGCGGGCGGAGACGACGATGACGGTGGGGTGAATCGCCGAGCGTCTGGCGATGGGCACGCGGGGTTATCTGACCCATCTCTTGTATCGCCGGAGGAAGCTGGGCGGAGAGTAACCAATATCAAGAACTGACCCTTTTACCTTTATTACTGACCCCTTTACCAAAATCATCTGCTCCCTCGGAATTCGCAAAGATTGACCTATGAAACGAGCAAGGAAATCCATCATCGAAGTTCAGGGCACGTCCATCGCAATCCTCTCGCAGCCGGGCGGCGACTATATTTCGCTCACCGACATGGTGCGGAACTTTGATGGAGCAGGCGCGCTGATTGAGCAGTGGCTCAAGAACAAGGACACCGTCCTGTTCCTCGGCGTCTGGGAACGCATCAACAACCCCGGTTTTAATTCCCTCGAATTCGAGGGAATTAGAAATGAGGCGGGCCGGAACAGTTTCTTCCTCTCGGCCAAGAAGTGGATCGACCTGACCGGAGCCAATGGTCTCATCGCGAGTGCCGGCCGCTACGGCGGCACCTACGCCCACAAGGACATCGCCTTCGAGTTCGGCTCGTGGCTCAGCCCGGAATTCAAGCTCTACCTGATCAAGGAATTCCAGCGCCTCAAGGACGAAGAAAACGACCGCCTCCAACTCAGTTGGAATCTCCAGCGCACCCTCGCAAAGATCAATTACCGCATCCACACCGACGCGATAAAGGACACCCTCATCCCGCCGTCCGTCACCAAAGCGCAGGCGTCCACCGTGTATGCCAGCGAGGCCGACCTGCTCAACGTCGCCCTCTTCGGCCAGACCGCGAAGCAGTGGCGCGATGCCCATCCCGACGCGGAGGGCAACATCCGCGACCACGCCCCGCTGGAGCAACTCGTCGTCCTCACCAATCTCGAAAGCCTCAACTCCGTCCTTATCCGCCAGAGACTCCCGCAGCCGGAGCGCCTGCGGACCCTGAACGACATCGCCATCACCCAAATGCGCACTCTGCTCTCCGCCGGCAACGTCAGACGACTCAAATAATCTCATGCCACCGGACTTCTCCCTCGCCCACCCGCTCCTGCAAAAGTGCGACCTGCCCAAGCTCTTCATCGAAGAACTCGGCTGGGAGCCGGCTCGCCAGAAACTCACCCTCCGCGCTGGGGAAACCGACTATGCCTTCACCGCCTGGCTCTGCGAATCGCCGGGCGGCGGTCTGCCCGACCACGCCACCCGCCTCAAGCTCGACCGCAAACTGTCCGAAACCAGCTTCGAGCATCTCATCGTTTTCGTCACCGGCGACCACGCCAGCTAGTCCTGGATGTGGGTGCGCCGCGAACAGGGCAAACCGCTCGCTGCCCGCACCCACGAGTATCAAAGTGCCCAGCCCGGCAACTCGCTCCTTCAGAAGCTCCAAATCCTCTACGTCTCGCTCGATGAAGAGGAAGCCGGCCTCTACACGGTGGCCGTCGCTGGTCGCGCCCGAGCCGCGTTCAACATCGAGCGCGTCACCAAGGCGTTCTACCGAGACTTCGACACCCACCGGAAAGCCTTAAGTTCATTGATGGCATCAGCGAGGTGGCCGACTGCGAATGGTATGCGTCCGTCATGCTCAACCGCCTGATGTTCTAGCTGTGACTCTAGCTGTGACTCTAGCTGTGACTCTAGCTGGCTCAGCCATGGGGCGGATTGCTCCAAAGTACGGGAAGGGGCCTCATTTCGCCGCGAACGCATCATCAGTCTCGCGGCGCTCCTACAGTTCTTTTATCGTATTCGCTCGATGTCACTGAGTGCGACCACCCAAGGATTCCTGAGAGAGGTTGAGTCTTCGACGGGGTTCAAAGTCTTGGTGGAAGAGCAGGGGTCTGGATTGCAGGTCCCGCTGCTCGCCAAAGTGCAGGTGGCTCGCCGGGGGATGCCATTTCACCGGGTGGTTTACCATCCGAGTGCTGGGGGCATGGCCGATTATCTAATCTGCTACCACTGTGCATTCATCCTCCGTTTGCACAGTCTGCCAGCGGCTGAGCGGTTTAATTTGGCGGATAATCCGGTGGCCGAGGAAGAATGCCTCAAGTGGACGAGGGCCCATGAGGGCTCGGTTCCTTCAGATGCGGAGCGGCAGACTGAGGTTGCCGGATTTCTGAGGACTGCGGTGATGACGATGGTGAGGTCGGTTCCGGTGGGGATTTGGGTGGACCAAGACCTTCGTGCCCGATTCCCGGACCTGAGGGCTGCCCAGGAGCAGGCGATTCGGCGGCAGGTGGATACACAGGCACAGGTCGTCAGCCCGCGGGTTCGGGAGGATGTCCCGGCACCGGCCCTTCGAGCGAACTGCGCGATCAACGCGGCGTTTGCGAAGGTGTGGTCGGTGGAGTTCAACGAACCCGGGTGGTGTCTGCCGTATGTGGTGGATGGTTCGGCTGCTGGCGGTGAGGCCTTGCTGGGGATTCTGGATGGGTTTCTGGCGACCCCTTCAAACGACCGCCGGGTTATCCAGGCTTGGGCCGACCACCTGGGCATTGGACACTGGCTGAAGTGGATTCAGTATTCGCCCTAGACCCCATGATTTCGAACGCTGTGGATTCTTTCACACTCCCCACCGAAGGCTTCGATGTGTCGACCCTTCCTGAGGAGGCGCGAGTCGTAGGCTCCCCGGAATTCCAATCGGCAGTTTCCCGGTTCTTCGAGTCGCAGTTTCTGGAAATGGGCGTCAATGGGCAGGTTGTGGTGACTCCAGAAACCATCCGCGTGACGTGGGCTCAGTCTGGCGCGGATCCTATTGAGGCCGGAATTGAAAAGCTGCAACGAGGGCAACTCAAAGAAGGATGCCAGTGGCTCGAAGCCCTGCGTTCTCGATTTCCTGACTCGGAAAAGCTGCTCCAAGGCTTGGGCATCGGGTTGAGTGAATTGGGCGAGTTGGACCGTGCCATTGAGTATCTGGAACGGTTGGTGGAGTTGGCTCCGGGAAACCATCATGGCCGTGTCGCCCTCGGTGTGGCTTTGGGTCGGCAGGGTGATTGGATTGCGGCGGAGCGGCAGCTTCGGCAAGTGGTTGAGGACGTTCCGGACGATGTTTGGGGTCAGAAGAACCTGGGCGGGATTCTATTCCGCCAAGGCCGGTTTGCTGAAGCTGTGACTCCTTTAGAGAAAGCGGTTCAATTGGCTCCCAAGGACGGCCATGCCTGGTTGGTGTTGGGCGAGACCTTGTTGGCGCTGAACGAAATCGGGCGAGCCCGCGGGGGGCTGCAGAAGGCCAGGACGCTGACGAAGGGCCAGCTGCAGGACAAAGCGGTGGCCCTTCTCGACCAGACATTGAACGCGTTGTTCACCCGAGATGCGGACGGGTTGAGACCGGAGGTGGTGGACGGTCTGGTTTGGGCGCTGCGTGTTCTGGCTGGAATGGGTGATTCAAAAGCTCGGCAGCAGTTGGTGCTTCGAGCAGCTCTCTTGGGTCAATCGGGCATCGACCTTCTGGCCCCGGAACCGGTGCACTCCTTGGATGGGTACGACGGTGGGCCACTGACGGGATTTCAGGTTGGGTGCCTGATTCATGCGGGGGTCCAAGGGCTGAGTCCAGGAACCAAGACAGGACTGGATTG
>SYMJ01000088.1 GCA_005805505.1 Verrucomicrobiales bacterium
GGCATCCTGATCGTGGAATTCGCCAACCAGCGCCTAGAGGCCGGCGCGCCGACCCCGCTGGACGCCATCCGCGAAGCCGCCCCAGCGCGCCTACGACCGATTCTGATGACGACCCTCGCCACCATTCTCGGCATCTTACCCATCGCCCTAGCTCTGGGCGCGGGGGCCGAGAGTCGCATGTCCATGGGCATCGCCGTCATCGGCGGACTAGTGGTCGGGGGAGCCCTGACGCTCTTCGTGATCCCGGCGATGTTCCTGCTGTTCTCCCGCAAGCGGCGTCCGCAGGCCGGGGAAGCCATCGATGCCGGGATCACTCCGGCGGCGGCCGCACGCGCCTGAAACCTTTCGCTAACTCCCACGAGAGACCAACCCCGCCCCCCACCATGAAACTCACAGCACCCCGCCTCCTCTTCGTGCGACGAATCCCTGCACGGGCGCTCACCGCACCGATGCTCCTCCTGCTGATGGCGATGGTCGCCCAGGCCGCCAGCCTCTCGACGGCGACCCTCCGGGACCTTCAAGCTGCGATGGACGAGGGCCGTTTGTCGTCCGAACGCCTCGTCACGCTCTACCTTCGGCGGATCGAGGCCTACGACACCCGGGGCCCAGCTATCCACTCGGTGATCACCCTCAACACGAATGCGATTGCCGAGGCGCGCCTCCTGGATGCCGAACGCAAGGCCAAGGGTTCTCGGGGTCCCCTGCATGGCGTGCCAGTGGTGCTCAAGGACCTGTTCGACACCCAGGACATGCCCACCACCTGCGGGTTCCTGCCGATGAAGGACTCGAGGCCGATCCATGACGCTACGGTCGTCCGGCGCCTGCGCGACGGCGGAGCCATCGTCCTCGCGAAGGTCAACATGAGCGACTGGTTCGGAGTACCGAAGAAGGGCGACCAGAGCACTGTGCTCGGTCGAACGCTCAACCCGTACAACCTGGATCTGACCCCTGGCGGGTCGAGCGGCGGCACAGGCGCCTCCCTGGCGGCAGTGTTCGCCCAAGTCGGACTCGGCAGCGAGACCGGCGTCTCCATCCGAAACCCGACCGCCAACAACAGCCTCGTGGGGCTAGCGCCGACCGAGGGTCTTATCAGCCGGGCGGGTCAGACGGTCACCTCGTTCCACCAAGAGCGCTGCGGCCCGATGGCAAGGAGTGTCCTCGACGTCGCCGCGCTAACCACCGTCGTTGCCGGGTTCGACTCTGACGACCTACTCACCGCGCAATCCCTCGGCAGGATCCCGGTTGGTTCGTACACGAATTTCCTGCGGAGCGACGGACTTCGTGGCGCGCGGATCGGCGTCTTCCGGGACCTGTTCCGCAAGGGAAGCATGCATCAGGAAGGCGTGGGACTGGTCGAGAAGGCCATCGCCTCGATGAAGAAGGAGGGCGCCGTGGTCATCGAAGGTCTGTCGCTGGGTATCGATCTGTTCGCTGTGCTCGAGGACGCACGGCTGAACTACTACGAGGGACCTTCAGCATTCGAGACCTATTTCCGAAGGCTTGGCCCGAATGCGCCGATCCGTAGCGTAGAGGAACTGGTCCGGAAGGGCGGCGGCTTGCTCAAGACGAACATCACTCGGGGCGTCCGGGAACTGGGTCCCCTGACCTACGACCCCGAGTACCTCGCACGGCTCAAGACGCGCCATTCCCTCCGGGGCTTGGTTGTCCGCCTCATGGACGCCCACCAACTCGACGCCCTAGTTTACCCGTTCAAGTCTGTACCACCGGAGGGACACCTCGAGACGCAGGCCGAGAAGGACAACCCGCTGAGCTCGGTCACCGGCCTCCCTGCCCTGCTGGTCCCGGCCGGGTATGTCACGGCCGGTGGCGGGCCGATCTCCGTGGAGTTCCTCGGCCGCCCTTTCGACGAACCGATCCTCTTCCGAATCGGCTACGCCTACGAACAGTCGACCCGAAACCGGAGGCACCCCTCCAGCGTGCCTCCTCTCGAGGGCGAAGACTTCTAAGGAGATCAGCGGGGCGACTCGTTGAAGTACACCTTCAGGTTGTGGGTGGACCGTCCCGACGCGACGATGTCCAAGCGGCCATCGCCGTCGAGGTCGGCGAGCGTGAGATCTTCGCAGGCCATGCCATCGTCATCCACCCACACCTTCATCCACCGGTTCCCGACCGGCACGTAGAGCGCCACTCCCACCTTCACCGAACGCGGCCGCCCCATGGCCCGCCATCCCGCGACAATTTGCGGTTGGCCGATGCCGAGCAAGTCACCGCAGACCAATGCGTGGCCGTCGATCAACCCATCGTCGAGGACCTCGCGTCGTCCCAGTCCCGGCGCGGCCGTTGTCGCACCGGCCCCGGGAGCGGGCGGATGGAACACCACCAACTGATTGCCGTGCATCGGCGAGATACCCGCCACAGAACCCTGCGCATCGCCCAGCGAACGAATTTCGCCCACGCCGCCGTTCTCCGGACCGCCGACCTGCGTCCACGACACCGGCACACCCGCACCGTTCGCACCACCGAAACCGGACAACACGCCACGGAACGCCCCTTCGGCCGATCCCACGAGCAATTCGGTCACTGCCTTAGCGCCCGGCCGGACCACGGGATCGAAGTTGTGGGTTTTGTGCCACTGGTCGGCCACCGTCTCGACAGCCCAAGGTTGGCGGCGATCGGTCGGCGGCCGGTGGCGCTGGATGCGAGCACCCACGCCTTGCCCGTCCTTGTTACCCCGCCCGTGCAACGGCACTGACCAGAGCGCCCAGCCCTGCGGATCCTTCACCCAGCGAATGCGGTGTATCGTGGGTTCATGGGGCAAGCGAATTGGAGTCCAGCGCGCAGTCCGATCGGCGGGCGGTTCCAGATAGAAGAGCGCCCCGCTGTTCACCGTGTCGCCGGGATTCCATCCGGCCCCCACCGCGATCTCGGCCTTGCCGTCGCCATCGATGTCGGCCGCGGCCAAGCACACGTGATCTTGCGGCGTCAGGTTTTCGGCGATGACATGCTTTTCCCACTTCGGGTGCCGGTACCAGGCGATCTGCTTGGCATCGCACAAAATAATGTCCGGTCCGCCATCCCCATCCACATCGGCCACGCTCACCCCATAACCGACGGCCACGTTGGTGTCGACATTGACGGCGCGGAACCGGGGAACCAACGGCTCCACGGCCAGCACCATCATCGAAGAGCCGGCCATCACAGAGAGAAGAACAGCGGTGGAGTGCATGAATCGAGAGTCTTCCTGGATCCACCGCAAGGTTTCACCAACAAAACCGCGAGAGGGCTCCTCCCAAGGGACAGGCTTTCTGAGGGACAAGCTCCTTCTAAGGGACAGGCTCTTTCTGAGGGACAGGCTCTTTCTGAGAGGCTCCTTCTAAGGGACAAGGGCTCCTTCTAAGGGACAGGCTCGATTTACTGAAAGAAACCCAACTCCGGCATCGAAATAGAGATGTGGAGTCTCCATGTTAAACCTCAATGCTGAACGGGATCTGGCTCGGACTATTGACAGTCGCGGCGCTGTTGGCCGGGATGACTGGCCGCTTAGGTGGAATGACCGATGGGGCCATTCAGGGAGCCAATACAGCCGTGACGGTGTCTCTGGGTTTAATCGGGATCATGGCGCTGTGGTTGGGCATTCTTCGTTTGGCGGAGCAGGCCGGTTTGGTGACTACTTTGGCGCGATTTCTTCAGCCAGTCTTGGGTCGTCTCTTTCCCGAAGTCCCGCCCGGACACCCGGCTCTCGGTTCAATAGTCCTCAATGTTACCGCCAACGCTCTAGGTCTCACCAACGCGGCGACACCCATGGGCCTTCGGGCTATGCGGGATTTGCAACGGCTGAACCCCCAACCCGATACGGCTTCCAATGCCATGTGCACCTTCCTGGCGATTAATACCGGTTCGGTTCAGTTGATCCCGGTGACGGCCATCGCAGTTTTGGCAGCCAATGGTTCCAAGAACCCCACCTGGATCGTCGGTACCACGCTGTTGGCTACCCTATGCTCTTCGCTGACCGGACTGGTGGTGGTTAAAATTGCACAAAGGTTGCGTTGGTTCCGCATATCGGAGAGCCGGACTGCGTCACCTACCCCGCCCTGCCCCGCAGAAGAATCCAAAGAATCGGATGAGGCTTTTCCTCCCAGCGCACCACGTCCTTTGGGGTGGGCTGGTCGTTGTGCATTGCTGCTGCTGCTCATTTGCTTCGCGGGATTTGCCGTCGAAGCCACCTTGCATCCTCCAGCCGGATCCGAAGCCACCCTCGAGACAGCCCCCGTTGCCTTGCGAGCACTCAATGCCTTATCACTGGTGGCCCTGCCATTCCTCTTAGTGGCGATCCCGATCTACGCGGCACTTCGAGGCTTGGCGGTTCATGAGCAGTTCGTGAGTGGAGCCAAGGAGGGCTTCGAAACAGCCATCCGAATCATTCCCTACCTCGTCGCCATGCTCGTTGCCATCGGATGCCTCCGGGGAGCCGGGGGCATCGAGGGATTCACTCGATGGCTCGAACCGCTGCTCAATTCGGTGGGCTATCCACCCGAACTAGTACCCATGACGCTCCTCCGCCCGCTGACTGGCAGCGGCACGCTGGCGGCGTTCACTGATCTGGTGAAAACTCACGGTGCGGACAGCCTCCTAGCCCGTATGGGTGGAACCCTCTTCGGCAGCACCGAAACCACCTTCTACGTCATCGCGGTCTACTTCGGCTCCATTGGTATCCGCCGCACCCGACATGCGATTCTCGCTGGCTTAGCGGCCGATGCGGCCGGAGCGATCGCCGCCGTCGCCATTTGCCGGGCCATGGTCTGAAAAGAAACCAAACAGCCTGTCCCTCCCTCCTCTCTCCCTCCGCTCCGCCCTTGTTTCCTAGGCCCGGGTCGGCTGATGCTCAGATCAGTATGACCCGATTTCTGCGGAGCATCTCTCTCACCCATTGGATCTTCATCGCCATGCTCGGCGGACTAGCGCTGGGGTGGGCTTTCCCGGCCGAGTCCCAGAGCCTGAAGGTGGTCTCCAACATTTTCCTAAAGATGATCAAGTGCATCCTCGTGCCCTTGGTCTTCGGAACTCTGGTCGTTGGTATCGCTGGCCACAGTGAAGACCTCAAATCGGTCGGCCGACTTGCGTGGAAATCCATTCTCTACTTTGAAGTCGTCACCACCCTGGCCCTGGTCATCGGTCTCGTGGCTGTGAATGTCTTCGAACCGGGAGTGGGAGTGGTGCTGCCGCCCGCCAACTCAGCAAACACCGGTGTCACGGCCACCAAGATCACCTTCAGCGGCATCCTCGAACACATCGTGCCTAAAAGCTTCTTTGAGGCCGCCGCCGCCAACGATGTGCTTCAGGTGGTCTTCTTCGCGATTTTCTTTGGAATCGCACTGGCTCAGACCCCGGAAGCCCAACGCCTGCCCATGCTCCGCTTCTGCGAGTCGCTGACCGAAGTGATGTTCAAGTTCACCGGGGTGGTCATGAAGTTCGCTCCCATCGGCATCGGCGCGGCCATGGCCTACACGGTCGGTCACAGCGGCCTCGGGGTGTTGGCTAACTTGGCCAAACTTATCGGAACGCTCTACCTGGCGCTGGCCGTCTTCGCCGTCACGGTCTTGCTGCCGATGGCGCTCTGGGCCCGGGTGCCCGTGCGACGATTCCTCACTGAGCTCCGCGAACCCATCCTTCTGGCCTTCACCACCACCTCCTCCGACGCCGCCATGCCAGATGCGATGAAACGACTCACCGCTCTTGGGGTGCCCAAGCGCATTGTGAGCTTCGTCATGCCGCTGGGTTATTCGTTCAATCTCGACGGGTCCACGCTCTACCTGGCGGTTGCCTCCGTCTTCGTGGCCCAAGCTGCAGGGGTCCACCTCACGATCTCCCAGCAACTGGTTATGCTTCTCACCTTGATGCTCACTAGCAAGGGCATGGCCGGTATTCCGCGGGCCTCGCAGGTTATCTTGGCCGGCACTTTGGTGAGCTTCGACCTGCCGCTAGAGGGCGTACTGCTCATCATCGGCGTGGATGAACTCATGGACATGGCCCGCACCACAGTAAACCTCGTGGGCAACTGCCTCGCCACCGCCGTCGTTGCTCGCTGGGAAGGGGTGTTTCCTCCGACTGGCACAGCCCCCTCAGAACCCTGAAGGGTCACAAATCTCTTCTGGAGTCGTGGACTCTTTCGCAAGACGAGGCGAGCGTGAGAAGCGGGCTAAATTGAGACCCGTGCCGGGCGAACAACGACGCTCTTGCAGAAGCAAACGCCGCCAACTCAACCGATCCAACAGCTATCGTTCTGGCTCAGGGCGCGCCCGCCTGAATCCACCGAAACACCGCCAGAATATCCGCATCAGCCAGGCGCGGTTTGCCCGCCGGAGGCATGACCAGATCATGCGTGGTCGGCAGGAGAATCATCCGAAAAAGCCCTGACTTCGCCGGATCTCCCGGCACCACGGCAGCCACCCCGCTCTCGCCGCCCTTGAGCAACGACTCGCGCTGGTCGATGCGGAACTGGCCTTTCTGTTTTTCAGGACCGTGACAGGAAAGGCATTTGGCTTCGAACAACCGGGCCACGACGACGGCGTTGGTGTCGCCGTCCGCTCGGGAAATAATCCCATTGGTTTGCGGAGGATCCCAGCGGGTTATCCAATTGCGAATGGCCTGCGGAGCATTTTGGGTCAGGAACCCCTGTCCATGGGTCAGGCTGCCCCCGTAGTGACTGGCCGCCATTAGGAGAGCGAGCGTGGTTCCCAGAGAACCCCGATACCACCAAAGCCACCGGTTTCCTGCCTGAAGTACCGCCGAGTGGAGCACCAAGGTCAATCCGGCTACGACCGTCATCGCAATCCCGGTATTGCGATGCAACAGCAAGAGTTCCTGCGAATAATCGCCTCCCGCGGAGCTATACAGGCCTAGCACCGCGGTCACGGTGGCTATGAGCACGCCCAATCCCAAGTTGATCGCCAAGACTCGACGCAACCCTTCAAAGGGCCGCAACCACGCCACCAATTCCAGGAGAGCTGCGAAGCTGAAGAGACCGATAGGGAGATGAAGCACCACCAAGTGGAACGGCCCCAAGAACGCAGCGCCCGGAGGTTGCCCGGTGCCAACGATCGCCGCCGCTGCCGCATCGGAGGTGCCTGCATGTAACACCACTCCCAAGCAGCTCAGAAAAATGAACGATATCGCCCTAAGGCAGGGATTCACAATGGGCTTCATGGATGCACGATGTGACGCTGATCCAATTCTCGATACTCATCGAAATTTGGTCTTTGCAAAGACTGTGTTGAACCGCGGTGTCAACCTAGGACGGCCGATTTCAGAATACCGTAAATATCGGTCGACCGGAGCGTGTCTGCTGGCAGGCGCTGCTCGGAGAGAATTATTGGCCAATCCAACGGCGACGACGGACGCGCGCCATGAGACCCCTTCACCAAGCTGGCATCCAAGGGGATGACATCCATGAGCATGCGGAATCCGAGTTTCTTCTGCAGCAGTCGCCCCAAAATCTTTAGCTTCGCGGAGGGAATCGCTGGGTCCAGGAAGAGTTCCACCGGATCGTACCCGGGCTTGCGGTGGATATCTACGCAGCGTGCAAAATCCGGTGCCTTGGCCTCGTCGAGCCAATGGTAGTAGGTGAACCAAGAATCCTCCTGGGCAACAGCGATCAGGTCGCCAGAGCGGCTGTGATCTAAACCCAGAATGTGCTTGTCCGCCGGACCATAGACCTCCGCCACCCCGGGTGTTTCCAAAACCACCTCGCGGACTTTGTCTTCGATCGAAGGATCGTTGACCACGATGTGGGCCACCTGATGGTCGGCCACGGCGAAAGCCTTAGAGTTTCCGATATCGGGGAGCTCGAGTCCTAACTCCTCCTTGATGGTGATCCAACCACGCTCCCGGAAAATTCGGTTGAGGTGTACCGGGCGAGACACTGGGGTAATGCCGTACTCGCTGAGAAGAATGGGCTGGACCCCTCGCGCTGCAAAGAAGTCCAAGAGATCTCCCACGATCGCATCGATCCGACGCAGGTCATCGGCCACCGCAGGATGCTGCGGGCCCAACCGTTGAAGGTTGTAGTCGAGGTGCGGCAAATAGACGAGGTTCAGCGTCGGAGAGTGCTTCTTCTCAATCCACTTGGCCGACCCGGCGATCCAGCGAGTAGCCGCATCCGGAGCACCCTGCGGAGACTTCACGCCGGCAGCGGGCCCCCAGAAGGTTGCGAACGGAAAGTCGCCCAAGGCCTTCTTCAAGGCCGGGCGCAAATCGTAGGGCCAAGTGTAGACATCGAAGAACTTGCGTCCATCGGCCGGGTACATCGGCCGGGGCGTCACCGACCAGTCCGCGCCCGAGTACATGTTGTACCACCAGAACATCTTCGCGCAGGTGAAACGCGGGTCCCGGGCCTTCAACTCGTCCCAGATCTTGGGGGCTTGGACCAGGTGATTGGACTGCTTCCAAAAGTGAACCTCCGAGAGCGAACGGTCGTACCAGCCATTGGCCACGATTCCATGCTCCGAGGGGCGTCGGCCGGTGAGATAGTCGGACTGGGCGGTACAAGTCACCGCCGGTATGGCTGGATCGATCGAGGCGTGGTGCCACCGCTGGCGCAGCGCGAACAATCGCGGCGTGTGGGGACCGATGTGTCGGTCACTGAGACCAACCACGTTGAGAACAGCAATGCGATTCACGGCAAGAAGGGGACTTGAAAACTAGCTAGACCACCTGTTTTTGGATCCGGGTCACGATCGCCCGCGACACCTGCGAATCGGGTCGGGTATCCACCACGGCCTGGCTCCCGAGTTCCATCCTACAGGAATGGCGAGCCTTGCGATTCCAGAGGATCATGTCGCCGGCCGATTCATCTAGATTCCACTGATGCAACCCGGCATAGCCTTCCTCCTCGGCCTCGTTGCGGTAATGCCACAGGAAGACCCACCCACCGGGCCGCGTCACAGCAAACATCTGACGCACGCATTGGAGCGGGTCGCGGCTATGGTCCAGCGCATTGGAGCAGACAACGATGTCGAAACTGTCGGCAGGGAAGACCGAGAGGAGGTCTTCACCGGCCGCCTTGCGAGTGCGTGTGGGCGGGGCCAACTGGAGATCGTCGAGGATGGAGTCAAAGACCTCGGCCAAGGGGTCCACCGCATTCAAGTCTACCTGCCGCCCCGGCCAGTGAAAACCCACGGCGGTCAACGGACCAGCCCCCACATCGAGCACCTGGATCGGATCCCGATTGGCGGCCGGTGAGGCGGCTACTAGTTCCTGTAAATGGGGGGGGAAGGCAAACTCCGGATCCATCCGCTGACGGAACGCTTCGGGACTCCATCGCTTGCCGCCATCCGCCAGGGCCTTTCGCCAGAACAGGGCTTCGTTTTCAAGCCCCGCGTCGTAGCTGGTATCCCCGCCGAAGAGACGGTGACGCAATCGCTGAAAAATTCTGGGCAGCATAGGCGATGTGATCGTCAGCCTGCGGGCTCTCGGCCCCGGCAACAAGTCCGGAAGGTCAGTAGGCTAAAGACCTTGTCATGGATTGGCAGGGGCCCCATTCCGGGATTTCAACGCGGACAGCAAACCGCTTCACTCCACCCCGTGCAGCTGCCGCGCCCGTATCACAACATCGCCCTGGTCGGTTTCATGGGTGTTGGGAAGTCCACGGTCGGACAGATCTTGGCCGGGATGCTCGACTTCGAATTCATCGACACCGACCGGGTGATCGAGACTCGGGAAGGTCGGCGAATCTCGGAGATCTTCGCCCAAGAAGGGGAAACCCGCTTCCGGGACCTGGAAACGGGCCTGATCCGGGAATACGAAATTCAGCAGGGCCTCATTTTGTCCACCGGTGGCGGACTCGTGGTGCGGCCCGAAAACCTCGCCTCGCTGCAGACCCACGCCCTAATCGTCTGCCTTTGGGCTTCACCGGCCGTCATTTACGAGCGCGTCCGCTATCAAGGTCATCGGCCCCTCCTGCAAACACCGGACCCTCAGGCCCGCATCGCCGAGTTGCTGGAGCAACGGAAACCAGCCTACCAGCAGTCCGACATTCTCGTGGGGGTCGATTTCCGTAGTCCGCAGGAAACCGCACAGTACATCACCAACAGTTTCCGATTGCTGCGCCACTCACCCCATCGAAACGCGCTGCCCCCTCCCGCTTAGCGAGTCTCACGCCGGCAACCGGTCCCGACGCCGATAACTCCTAGCAAGACTCAAGGCGCGGGCCATTCTTCCGATAACCCACTCGAACTCAATTTAGGTCCGTTCGTGTGGACGGATCGAAGGGGCCGGTCGACGTTATCCCACGCCGGCCGGCCCCGGATAGAGTTCAGCTTCCGAATAGAGTCTCACTTATCGATAGGGTCTCGCCTCCTGCTGACGGCCCCGATAGAGGCTGGGCCGCCAACCCGTCCAACGCTTGAAGGTATTAGAGAATACAAAGGGATTGGCATAACCCACCTGCTCGGCAATGACCTCGAGCTTCAGGTCCGTCTCGGCTAAAAGGCCGGCCCCATGTCGGATACGCAAGTAGGTCACCTGCTGCATGGGAGAACGCCCCAACTGTCGGCGACACAACCGTCGCAGATGCTCACCGCTGCAATGGGCACGACGCGCCAACTCGGTGAGAGTCCACGCATGAGCGGGCTTCGCTGCCACCGCCTCCCACAATTGACTTAATCGGTCGTCGATGTGCCAGGGCTGAGCAAAGCGCGAAATGTAGCCTTGGACGAGTTCCACCCAATGGTGGAGCGCGGCCAGACATCCATCGCCAGCCTGTTCGGCCATGAGACCCTCCACTGCATGCCGGAAGACCTCCGAAGGAAATTCGGCCAATACCGGCGCACTGGCGGCTCCAAGGGGGCCCCGACCGGCCGAGGCCTCATACCGGACCCAAACAAAATCCCAGCGATGCCCGGGAACCGCGTGAAAAGCACAGAGCACGTAAGCTGGCGAGAGACAGGCCTGACCGGCGCGGCAGCGCTGCCAGCGACCGTCGAGCCAGATGCGCCCTTCACCTCCGAAGCATGCCAGGAAGTAGCTGCCCGGCAGGTCAGTCCGCACCATGGTGTAGGGTTCAACCGCCTGGGCCAGGCCCACGTGGGCGATCTGATAGGGCACCAGGGACGGGCAACCCACCGCCCTCAGGATTCTCTCCTGGGTGCCGGGTCCCGGTGTGTGCGTTTCAACCAGAGGTGGATGGCGCATAATCCTCTCCAACCCTGCGGTACCGGTCTTCAAAACTGAATAATGAAAACTGCACGGGCCTCAAAACCATCCCTAGGCTGCCGTAGCCCACCCTCCCGGGTTCCTAAGTATCAAAAGCTGCGATGAGTTTTCTTTGTCAGGTCGCCCTAGTTTTACGTAACCATCAGGCCCGCCAACCATGCCGTCCCGAAATCATCCCGATATCGTCCCGCCGACCGCTCGTCCATTCCGGAAGCTCCTGGCGGCCAACCGCTCCGAAATCGCGGTCCGCATCTTCCGTGCGGCGACTGAACTCAATTTACGCACCGTGGCGGTCTACGCGCAGGAGGACCGGTTCTGCATTCACCGCTTCAAGGCCGATGAGTCCTACCTGATCGGTCAAGGCAAGGGGCCGGTCGCCGCCTACCTGGACATCGAGAGCATCGTGGCGACCGCCAAGGCGAAGGGGGTCGATGCCATCCATCCGGGCTACGGATTCTTGAGCGAGAACCCAGCCTTCGCCCGCGCTTGCGCCAAGGCGGGCATCACCTTCGTTGGACCCAGCCCAGAGCTTCTGGACATGATGGGCGACAAGACGGCCGCACGGGCCGTGGCCCAGCGCATTGGCGTACCCACCCTGCCCGGCACGGATGAGCCCATCTCCGATCGGGATGAGGCCATGAAGGCCGCCCGCAAAATCGGCTTCCCCCTCATCATCAAGGCGGCCTTCGGCGGCGGCGGTCGAGGCATGCGAGTGGTCAAGAAGGAGTCGGAACTGTCCGGTCTTCTTGATGAGGCCCAGGGCGAGGCCGAGCGCGCTTTCGGCAACGCGGCCGTATTCCTCGAAAAATACATCCCAAGAGCCAAACACATCGAGGTTCAAGTTCTCGGGGACAGCCACGGCAACGTCATCCACCTCTTCGAACGAGACTGTTCCGTGCAGCGCCGTCACCAGAAGGTGATCGAAGTGGCCCCGTCTTTTGGGCTACCCGAGAATGTCGTCCAGGAACTTTGCGATGCAGCAGCCCGGCTGGCTCGAGAGATCCGCTACAACAATGCAGGGACGGTGGAGTTCCTCTACGACCTCGACCGTCACGAGTGGTTCTTCATCGAGATGAACCCCCGCATCCAAGTCGAGCACACGGTGACCGAAGTCATCACCGGGCTAGACCTCGTGCGAGCCCAGATCCTCATCGCCCAAGGTCATGCGCTGCATTCCAAGGAAGTGGGAATGCCGGTGCAAAATCAGGTGCCTCGCAATGGCTACGCCATCCAGTGCCGGGTCACCACTGAGGATCCGGAGAACAAGTTCACTCCCGATTACGGCAAGATCCTTGCCTACCGCTCGCCCGGTGGTTTCGGCATCCGTCTCGATGGTGGCATGGGCTATTCGGGTTCGGTCATCACGCCGTTCTACGATTCAATGTTGGTCAAGGTGATCGCCTCCGGGCAGTCCTACGAGATCACCATGGACCGCATGGATCGGGCTCTCTCGGAATTCCGGATCCGCGGGGTCAAAACCAATATTCCTTTCCTCGAAAACGTCATTCTCCATCCGCAGTTCCGCTGCGGACAGGCCACGACGACGCTGATCGACACCACGCCCGAACTCTTCGCCTTCCGCAGCCGCAAAGACCGGGCCACCAAACTGCTTAATTTCCTGGGCAACGTCATCGTCAACGGCAACCCGCACTCTAAGGGGTACCGGCCGACCAAGACCTTCGACCCAGCCCCGCTGCCCAAGACCGATCTGGCCGCACCCTTTCCCAAGGGTACCCGAGACCTTCTCATCGAACTCGGGCCGAAGAAGTTCGCCGAATGGACTCTCAAGCAAAAGCGACTGCTCATCACCGACACGACCTTCCGCGACGCTCACCAGTCGCTCATGGCCACACGCGTGCGGAGCTTCGACATGCTCGCCTGCTCCGACGCCTTGGCTCGCAGCGTGGGTGACAGCAAGACCGGCCTGTTTTCCGTGGAGATGTGGGGTGGTGCCACCTTCGACACCGCCATGCGCTTCCTCAACGAAGACCCCTGGGAACGCCTGCGGCAGTTGCGCGAGAAGATCCCGAACATCTGCTTCCAGATGCTCTTCCGGGGTTCAAACGCCGTGGGTTACTCCAACTATCCTGACCATGTGGTCGCCGGCTTCGTGAAGCACGCTGCGGCCTCGGGCATGGACATTTTCCGCATCTTCGACTCGCTCAACTACCTGCCCAACTTGCGCGTGGCCATGGACGCCGTGCAGGACACCCACGCCCTGTGCGAGGGAGCCCTGTGCTACACCGGCGACATCCTTGACAGCCGGCGTGACACCTTCTCCCTCAAGTACTACATCAAGCTGGCCAAAGAATTGGAGCGCATGGGCGCACACATCTTGGCCATCAAGGACATGGCTGGTCTTTGCCGCCCTTACGCCGCCCAGAAACTGGTCAAGGCGCTGAAGGGTGAAGTGAGCATCCCCATCCATTTCCACACCCACGACCCCAGCGGCATCAATGCCGCCAGCATCTTGCGAGCGAGCGACGCGGGAGTCGATGTGGTGGAC
>SYMJ01000089.1 GCA_005805505.1 Verrucomicrobiales bacterium
AGTGCCCAAGACGCCAGTTCCCGGAAGCGCAGGGCGTGATCAGGACCCGTCTCGTTCATCCAAATCCGATCCGGGGTGTGCAAGTCATTGCAGACGTACAAGTCGGGTTTTCCATCCCCATTCATGTCCTGGAAACGAGCGGCCAGTCCCCAATCCCGGGGTGGCGCTGACAGAGCTTTGCCCGAGACGTCCAAAAAGCCCCCTCCAATCCAGGAGACCGGAACAAAACGGCCTCGCCCGCTGTTGAGGAAAAGCACGTCTTCCTCCCCCATTTCGACCACCTCTCCACCGGCGCGAATCTCAAAGCGATTGGTGAGATCCAATGCGGTTACCGGGCGCCCATTGACCGCCACCACTACCGTGCCGGCTGCGGTTTGCCGGAGTTGGTATCGGGTGTTGGGTTGGTCGAGGACGGTGGTCGGACGGAAGTTCGACACGTAGAGGTCCAAATCCCCATCGCCATCCACGTCAGCCAAGGCCATCGAGGTGGCACCACTGCGCGAGCGCAACCCGGCCGCGTCGGTGGCTTCCTCAAAACGGCCCTTGCCGTCATTGAGCCAGAGTCGGGTGCCGCCCCCCAACTGATTGACCAGCAAGTCCGGATCCCCGTCGCCATCCACATCGGCAAAGGCCGCACCGGTCGAATCATTAGCTCCTGAAGACGGGTTGAGCCAACTCACCCCAGGCAAGGCCCGAGCCGTCACGTTGGTGAAACGCCAGTCCCCGAGATTGCGGTACATCGCATTCAGGGAATCCAGACCGCAGAGGAAGACATCGAGACGGCCATCGCCATCCACATCGGCCAGCGCCACTCCAGAGCCGGAGACCAGATTGCGGTTGGTCACCGCCCGTTCCTCGGAGAGTCGGTTGGTGAAATAGATCCCCAGTTCCAGAGCCGACAATCGAGTGAGCCCAGGTGAGGACCGAGGCACCGAGGGCAAGGCCTGGATCCGAAGCCCCGTCTGGGCCGCTCGCAATCCCGGAACCAAAGCAAAGGACACCATCAGCACAGCGAAGAACCTCTGGAGGTTCGCTAACATCTTAGAGCGGTGAGGATTCATCATGGTGTCAACGTGATCTCGGCCACCCCGGCAGCGACCGGCACGCGTTGCACAGCGCCACCCGGCCAACGCACCTCGACCTCACCGGCCACCCGATCCGACGCGAGAACCGTCACCGGGCTGTCCACGCTGCAGTAACCTCCGCCCATACGAATTTCTCGACGGGCCCCCGCCTTGCCGCCGGTCCACCAGCGGAGGGAGGCGCCGATTCCGGTCGGATTCCCGGTCGGCCCCTTGAGCCGAACCCGAAGACCCGGGCGCGCGGTGCGGTTGCGGAAGAGCAGCGACGGTCCGCTGTTCTGGCTCAGAGCCAGATCGGTGCGCCCATCGGCATCCAAATCCGCCAAGGCCACACCGCGTTGTTCGCCCCAGGCCACGATGCCCGAGTGTTCGTCAGCCCGGAAGTCTCCGCGACCCGATCCCCTCAGGAGCAATCCCCGCCCTCCGTCATAGCGAGCATCATCCGAATGCACACCGAAGTGGTTTTGCGAAAGGAACACGTCCTCAGTCCCGTCGCCATCTAGGTCGGACACCGCCAACCCATAGGCCGGCGCCAACTGGGCCCGCGGCGGCAAGGGGCGCCATTCCAGATGATCTCCCCGGTTTAAGAACACCCCCGAATCCAGATTGAGCGCTGACACGCTGGACATTGGACCCAGAAGCGGACCAAAAAGATCCTCCATGGAAGACTTTCCGAAGGTCCCCGCATCCGGAAAACGCTTCGCCGCATCCGGGATAAACGGCGCCAGTGCGGGCCGTTTGCGGACAGGCCAATCTCGCCCATCGGGCCCCACATAGCTCTCCAGAAGATCCCAGATTCCATCGTCAAGCAGGTCTCCGAAACGGATCCGCAACGGTCGCCGGCGGGCATCGGCTCCCAAGAAGTGATTGCGCCCCCAGTTCCCCGCTGCCAGATCCATGCGTCCGTCACCATCGAAATCACCGGCGGTGATCCCCAGCCAGAAGCCCGTCCACTGGGAGAGACGCTCCACACCGGCCGGCAATCCGGAGCCACGCAGTGGCGGATCCCAAGCCTCCAGAGCTCCCCCTCGATTGCGGAACAAGCGAACCGCGCCCCAGGCCGTACTCACCGCTAAATCGGGCCGTCCATCGTCATCCAGGTCGGTGAAAACCACGCCATTGACCAAACCTAGTTTTTCGAAAGCCGTCTGGATCCCCAAGCGCCCGCCCCGATTCTTCAACAAATACGAGGTCGCCGGCTCCGGATAACGGCCCGGCACTTCCCGAACCCCAACGAAGATCTCCAACTCTCCATCCCCATCCACATCAGCCGCCGCCATGGAACCCACCGGGCAAGCGCGGCCGATCAGGATTTCACCGCTCACCCCGGACGTCAGGTCTACGATCCGGATCGCTCCGCCATTGGTAACCCCGTCCTCACCATTGCTAATGCCCGTGAGGATTACCCCGCGCAGCACCATGACAGTGGTCAAATCACGCGGCGCGGGCTTGAGCAATGCCGGATTGGAAAAGGCCGAGAATCCACCGTGAGCGTCATTGGTGAACACTCCAAGGGTTCCACCCTGCCCCGTAGAAATCAGCAGGTCGTCCCATCCATCCCCGTTGAGGTCGGCCCAGGTGAGACCCGGTCCGGTCTGGCTAAGGTCGAAGGGCTTGAGGGGTTGCCGAGCGAATTCATCAAAGGGCGTGTCCGTGTGGACATGGGGCAACCGATCGGAGATGGATTCAAACAAGGGCTGCGTCAGCGGCGACACGACCGCAGGCACCGTTTCCTGCTCCGCGATCTCCAAGACCCCGGGACCCACGCCCGATCGTCGCGTCACCCGTCCCGAGCGCCAGGTGACTTCAATGTCCGCCGAAGCGGAATTCCCAAGCGCAAAACACCGGATGGCCTCATCGCTCGAAAGGTAGCGACCGCCAGACATCATTTCCTGCGATTGGACGGGAAGACCCCGGGCCATAACGCGAACCTTAGCTCCGATGCCTCGGGAATTGCCGGCACCTCCGCGCAACCGCACGGCGATCCGGGGTGCTGTGGCCTTGTTACGGTAGAGTTGAGCGGGTCCGTTCAAGGCATTGAGCACCAGATCTAGGTCACCATCCCCGTCTAGATCGGCCACGGCCATGCCCTGCTCGACTCCCGGAGCATCAAATCCCCAGGCGTGGGTCACCTCTTCGAAGGTCAAATCTCCTCGATTGCGGAAGGCGACGTTGGCGGTATCGAGCCGCGAAAACATCCGCCGCATCTCCAACATCTCCCGATGTCCCAATCGCCGCCCCGATTTCTTAGCCTCGGCTCGGGCCGCCACGTCCACATCCAGCATGTCCATCTCGTGGCCATTGGAAATCAGCAGGTCCTCATACCCATCCAGATCCACATCCAGAAAAACAGGCGTCCATGACCATTCGCTGGCGCTGAGACCGGCCAGTCGACCGATCTCTGCGAAGGTTCCATCGCCACGTCCCAGGAACACTGTGTTGTGGGAGAATTGCGGACGATCATCCCAGACCCCTGGTTGGTAAAATCCAGGTGGGACTCCATCCATTTGGACATTCCGTCGCTGGTGTTCCCGACTGAGCATGTCCAGCACCACAAAGTCATCCACGCCATCCCGGTCGATGTCGGCGGCGTCCACCCCCATGGAAAAGGCACTGGTATGCCGCAGGGCCAAAGACGAAGCCGCGCGGAAACGAAGCGGACCTCCAGGAGACGTTTCATTAATCCAAAAACGGTCTTCCGAGTGGAAATCGTTGCAGACGTACAAGTCCGGTCGACCGTCCCCAGTGAGGTCGCGAAACAGGACACTCAACCCCCAATCCTGAGGAGCCGAGTCGAGCGAACGACCGGCGGCGTTCAAGAAAGCCCCGCGCGTCCATGGCACCTCCGTGAACCTCCCTTTGCCATCATTGAGATACAAGGCATCCACCTCGCCATTTTCCCTGGGGCCCACCGGAGTCATGGTGAACCTCCCCATCAAATCGGGTTCCTCGGTGGAACGGCCATTGTAGGCCACGATTCGCTGGCGCCCATTTTCATCGCGAAGGGAATACTTGGCCTTGGGATCATCACGCACCGTCACCGTGCGGTAGTTGGCGACGTACAAATCTAAATCCCCGTCTCCATCGGCATCTGCCAATGAAAGACTCGATCCCGCTCGGTTGGGATTGATGACAACACCCGGTGTGAAATGCCCTTTACCATCGTTGTGATAAATCCGAGTTCCCTGTGCCAGAGTATTGAGCAAGAGATCCAGATCCCCATCCCCATCAATATCTGCCAGGACGACACCTGTTCCATCGAGCGATGAAAGTGCGGTTATTCCAAAAGCCGCTTCGGTGATGGGCGCGAATTTCATCTGCCCTAGGTTACGGAACAACGCACTCCCGCCCGAATAAGCCGCCAGAAAAATATCGGGTCGACCGTCTCCGTCCACATCACCCAAAGCCACACCGGAACCGTTGAGCGGAATTTGATTGGTTAGATAACGCGAAGCCGGCACCGAATTAGTGAACATCAGTCCAGTCAGGTCGGCCTTCAGCAATTCAAAGCCCGCCGAGGCATCCCCCAGAACGACCGGGTTGACCAGAAAGCCAGTCAGTAGCAGCAAGATGTAATGGAAACCGCGGGGAGACACGCCGCAATCATTGCGACTTCCCATCCGGGTTTCCAGCCGAGAAGTCCGGACGAGAACTCCGGATGGCCATGCTCCGGAGTCCTTCGCAAACGTTTATTCCCGATTTAGCCTAAACTCAAATCGGAACCCCATTCCTGCCCCATAAGCAGGAACCCAACTCAGCGGGTGAGCTGTTTCTCGAGGTAACCCACGTCTTGGCGAACCTTAGCCTCGACCTCCATGCGGTCTCGCACCTGCCGGCAGGCATGCAGCACGGTGCCGTGATCGCGTCCCCCGAAAGATTCACCAATCGCACTGAGCGAATGCTCGGTGAGCTGGCGGGTCAGGTACATGGCGATTTGCCGGGGGAAGGCGATGTTCTCCGGCCGCCGCTTGCTGGTCATGTCGGCCAGGCGGATGTCGAAGTAGTCGGCCACCCGCTTTTGGATCTCGCTCACGGAGATCGCGACCTTGCCCTCTTCCTGGAGAATTTCCCGCAGCAACGTCTCGCCCGTTTCGCGGTCGTGGGCTGTGCCGGAAAGCTGGGCATAGGCGGCCACTCGGACCAGAGCCCCCTCCAAACGGCGGACATTGGTCCGAATACGATTGGCCAGGAACGTGATAATCTGATCGGGCAACCGGACGCTGAGAGCGGCCGCCTTCTTGTTGAGAA
>SYMJ01000090.1 GCA_005805505.1 Verrucomicrobiales bacterium
AGTTTGCCCAATCGCACGACCTCAACGAACCGGCCGCTTGGGCAGTCATCGAATCCCGGGTAGACATTGAGAGCTTCATCGACTTCATCGCCTCCGAATCCTGGGGGCAGAACACGAGTTGGGCGCACAACCGGGAGTTCTGGCGTCCGCGCACCCCCAGCGGACGTTGGCAGTGGTTTCTGCCCGACATGGACCAGACGTTCCGCTCCTCGCAACTGGGCGGCAGCGTCCTGTCCGAAATGCTTTCTTCGGATCAACTGCTGTCGCGACTGAAAACCAGCACGCAGTTCCGGCAGCGCATGGCCCAACGCCTGGCGGCCCATGCCGATGCGACCTTCCGGCCCGTGCGAGTCCAAGGCCTCTTGGACACCATGGCCCAGGAAGTGGAATCGGAGGTCCCGCGCCATGCAGCCCGATGGTCGAGCCTGGGCGGCATGAGTGCCTCCGGACGCGCCTCGGCCTTATCCGACATGAAGAAGTTCATCGATGCCCGCTCCGATGGATTTTTGGACGAAATCCAAAGCCGCCTCAGCCTGTCCCCCGCCGTCGCAGTGACCCTCGGAGTCAGCGGCCTGCAGCACGGACGAATTCTCGTCGAGGGCGTGACCACCGAACCGGGAGTCCACCGACTCTTCCCCGGAATTCCGCTCACGCTCACGGCCGAAGCGGCCCCGGGTTTTCGCTTCGTCCGCTGGAATGGCACCACCGGCAATGCCAACACCGTGGCCACCATCACGACCACCACCACGACTAATATCACGCTCGTGCTAACCGGCACTGCCAGCCTCGTCGCCGAGTTCGCCCCATCCGAAGAACGAATGATAGGCGGCACCCTCAAGGCAACCACTTCCCTCATCGCCGGAGCCACTTACTCGCTGGATTCAGACCTCATCATCCCGCCCGGCATCACCCTCAACGTGCCTGCAGGAATCACGCTAAACATGCCCGCCGGGCGGCACCTTCGGGTCCAAGGCACCTTAAACGTGAGTGGCACCGCGGAGGCCCCGGTGCGTCTCCTCGGCCGCAACGGTGCGCGCTGGGGCGGCCTTAGTTTTGAAAATCCCAACGGGGCCAGCGTGCTGCGCCACCTCGTAATCCGCCAGGCGACACGCGGCGCAAACCCACTGGCATTCCCCTCCGCGATCTCCGGATTGAATGCGAATCTCCTCATTGAACACCTCGATATCGAGCGCTGTGAGGGCCCGATCTTTTGCCGCGGCGGATCCATCGTCCTGCGTCATAGCCGGCTTCACACCCCCTACACGGGCGACTGCATCAACGTGAAACGGGGAGCCGCGCTCATCGAGGACAGCGACTTCATCGGCGACAACGCTCCGGATACCGATGCGATCGACTACGACGGCGTCGTGGGAGGCGTTGTGCGGAACTGCCGCATCTATCGGTTTCAAGGTCCCAATTGCGACGGCATCGACATTGGCGAGGCGGCCCAGGACATCCTCATCGAGAACAACCGCATCTACTTCAATTCCGACAAGGGCGTCTCCGTGGGTCAAGGCTCCACGGTCATCATGAAGAACAACCTGATCGTTGGCTGCGCCCTGGGCGTGGGAGTGAAGGATGCCGGATCGCGGGTCACCCTAGACCAGAACACCTTTGTCGACTGCGACATCGGCGTGGACGTGTACGAAAAGAACTTCGGTGTGGGTGGCGGATCGGCCTTCGTCACCAACACTCTCTTCTCCAAGAGTTCCATTGTTCCGGTACAGGTCGATGCCCTCTCCCAACTGGTGGTGTCCTACTCTCTTTCGGACACTGTTGCGATCACCGCTCCGGGATCCAGCAATCTGCTCAAGGCTCCCCTTTTCGTTGCTCCGGCCTTATTGGATTTCAGTCTCCAACCCACCTCACCCGCCATCGATTCCGGTGATCCCGTCCATGCGACCGATCCCGACGGAACCCGCGCCGACATTGGGGCCCGCCACCAATACCAAGCCAGCGACTATCCGTACGCCCTCACCCCAACGGTGGTGATCGACGAACTCCTCGCTAACTCCGAAAGCGACCAAGACTGGATCGAACTCTTCAACCGCTCCTCCAACTCCGTGGATATCAGCGGCTGGTTTCTCAGCGACAGCGCGAGCGACCTGCGAAAATACCGCATCCCCTCCGGGACACGTCTCGAGCCCGGCGAGCGCATCGTGTTGAGTGAACAGCAGCATTTCGGCGTGGCGTCGCTAGATATTGGCCGGATCACCGGCTTCGCCCTCAGCGACGTGGGGGAGACCCTCTACCTTAGTTCGGCCATCGGTGATCACCTCACCGACTATCGCACCCAAGAGCGGTTTGGCGCATCACTCCCGGGTGAGACCTTGGGCAATTACCGCAAGGCCTCCACCGATTCCTGGAACTTCATCCCCTTGCAAACCCCGACTCTCGGCAAGGCCAACAGCGCACCGCGCATCGGCCCCATCGTGATCTCGGAGATCTTCTATGCAGCGACGACGGATCCCGACCTCGAGTTCTTGGAACTCCTCAACATCACGGCCACTCCCGTGCCCTTGTACGACAGCGTCCGAAGTGCTCCTTGGCGCATTACTGACGGGATCGAACTGGAGTTCCCCTCCAACCCACCGCTGATTCTGGCCTCGGGCGAACGGCTAGTCCTGACGCGTAGCCTGTCTCACTTCAACGCGGCCTTCACCGTGCCGGCCGGGACCCGTGTCTTGGAATGGACCAGCGGTCGACTGGCTAACGAAGGTGAGTCGGTGCAACTCGGCCGCCCCGCCGGACTGGACGACGCCGGACTGCGCCAATTTGCCCGAGTGGACCGCGTGAATTACGACCGCAACGCACCCTGGCCCCCTGGAGCCGCCGGTTTGGGTCACTCCCTGCAAAAGCGGATCGAAGGTGCGTACGGCAACGATCCTTCTGCATGGCTAGCAGCAACGCCCACCCCGGGGGCCGCCCTCATGGGTGTGGCTTTCTCCGATTGGATCACCGCGCAAGGGATTCCCATAGACCAACAAGGCCCTGGCCAAGATCCGGATCGAGATGGTCGACCCAACCTCCTGGAGTTTGCCCTAGGCAGCAATCCACTCACCGCGGACATCCGCCTCCCACTGCTCATGAGCATGGCCACGGAACCCGCCACACTGCGCTTTGCCCTGCGACTCGACCGACCGGGCGTCACGATTCACCTCCAGACCACCACCGACTTGAGAGGCCGCACCTGGACCGAGCTACCCACCGAGGTCCTTTCGACCGAGGGCTCGATGCAGACCCGAATCACGCGGCACTCCATCAACGACGCCACCCGATTTTTCCGCCTCGTCGCCCATTGAGGGAGGGACTGTTCAACGACAATTATTCCTCCCCTTTGGCGACAATTAAAATTCCTCACTTGAGGTGAGGGGTGGATGGGGTGGGAATGGCTCGCTGGGTGGTGGAGCGAAGGAAGG
>SYMJ01000091.1 GCA_005805505.1 Verrucomicrobiales bacterium
CGATGCCAATGACCAGCACCAGCGCGAGCATGGTGAGAATGTTCACCGAATAGCCCATGAGGTGGAGCACCGCGAAGGTACCAATGATGGACACCGGGATGGCCACGATCGGGATGAACGTTGCCCGCAAATCGCGGAGAAAAACGAAGATGATGAGCACTACTAGACCGAAGGCGATGGCCAGCGTGTCCCTCACCTCGCTAATGGCTTTTTCGACGTAAATGCTCGAGTCATAACTCACCGTCATCTGTACCCCGTCGGGCAGGGTGGGTTGGATCGCCTCCATTTCCGCGCGGATGGATTGGGCCACATTCACCGTGTTGGCCTTGGCCTGCTTGACGACGCCCAGGAAAATGCAGGGTTTGCCGGAGGCGCGGGCGATGGTGCGGTAATCCGAAACGCCGTCCTCTGCCCGACCCACATCCTTGAGCCGCACTAAGTTGGCTCCTTCGGCCCGCAGCACGAGGTTGTTAAACTCCTCGACCGACTTCATCTCGCCGCGGGTTTGAATGGTCATTTCCCGGTCCAAGTTCTCCACGCGTCCGCTGGGTAGTTCGATGTTCTGCTGCCGGAGCGCCTGCTGAACATCCAGGACCGTGACGCGCCGAGCAGCCATCCGCGCCGAATCGAGCCACAGGCGCATCGCATAGCGTTTCTCACCACCGATGGTGATAGAGGACACGCCGGTGACCCCTTGGAAGCGGGGCTTGATTTGCTTTTCCGCGAGCGTGGTCATCTCTAGCGGCGAATAGCGCTCGCTGTTCAGAGCGATCCAAAGGATGGGCTGCGCATCGGAATCCTGCTTGGAAACGATGGGCTCGCGAATGTCCCGGGGCAGCGCCCCGCGCACGCGGGAAACCCGGTCCCGGACATCCTGAGCCGAGGTGTCGATATCCCGGGAAAGATCGAACTCCACTGAAATATTGCTGACACTCTCCCTACTTTCACTGCGCAAGGTCTTGATGCCCTCGATATTGTTGATGGCCTCCTCAAGACGCTCAGTCACCTCCGTCTCCACCACTTGGGCATTGGCCCCGGGGAAGATCGTCGTCACAGAAACGATGGGAGGATCAATGTCTGGCAACTCGCGGACGGGAAGGCGGGACAAGCCAATCAACCCGAAGAGCACCAGCACGAGATTCATCATCCAGGCGAGGATGGGACGCTGGATACAAATGCGGGGCAGGATCATTGAAGTGACAATTGAGCCGGTTTACGCCCAGAAACTCAACGCCGAGATGAACTCAAAAGGGGTCGGTCCCACCTATTTACACAAAAGGGGACACTCTCTACTCTGCTTCTGTCGTTGCGATGGCTCCGCGGTATCGGGCCTCCGCTCGCTGAGTAGGCTCTGGGGAGGATGATCTTTCGCGCTTTGCGCGAGGGGTGAGGGTGTTCGCCTCCAAGGCTCGCTACGGCCCGACACCGCTCCGCTCGAATCGCCTTAGGGTCGGTCCCACCTATTTACACAAAAGGGGACACTACAACATATTACCTGCAGGAGACTTTCTGAGGCTTGCGCCCGGGGTTGGTGCCTCGGGGAGGGCTCCGCGGGTTCGGTCCTGCGTTCGCTGGGAACGTGGGGACAGGAGTCGCTTTCGCGCTAACGCGCGAGGGGGCTGGGGGGCTGACGTTCCAATGCTCACTGCGGCCCAATCCCGCTGCTGCCCGCTGCCGCCCGCTGCGAGGTCGGAGCTTACAGAGCGCCGACTCTGAACGGGCTATTTCCAAACCCGACGGAGCAGGGCCAAGAAGTTGCCGTGGAAGATACCGTCGATGTCCGACTTCGAATAGCCGCGGCGCGACAAGATGGGTCCCAGCTTCTGAATGTCGGCGATGGACCTCAGGTCGGCAGGCATTTGCTCGGTGCCGAACCCGCCGTCGGCATCGGTGCCGATGCCCACATGACGAATGTTCCCGGCCAGTTGGCAAATGTGGTCGATGTGGTTGGCCAGGTGCTCGAGGCTGAGATCGAAATCCGCCGGCTTGGAACGGTGGTGACGCCATCCGTGAACCATCATGATCGCATCTACCGCCACACCGATGACTGCGTCGCGACGGATGAGTTCGCGAATCTGGTCGTCGGTGAACTGGCGATTCCAGTCGGCCAGAGCGCGGCAGTTGGAATGACTGGCCCAGACAGACCCGGAAAACCGATTCAAGGCATCCCGGAAGGACTCATCACTCAAATGGGTGACATCGAGGATCAACCCCAGACGCTCCACCTCGGCCAGGAGTTCACGCCCATGGGCACTCAAGGGGCCCTCATCATCGGTGCCGGCACCGCAGAGACCGGGGCCATAATGGGTCAGACCCACGGCTCGTAGACCGTAGGCGTAGGCCCGCTCCAAATGGGCGGGGGTGTGGAGCGAATCGGCTCCCTCCAGACTGAGGATGTATCCGATGGGCCTCCGCTCAGTCGAGGAGCGTTGCCAATCGGCCAGGTGGGCCTCCAGGCCGGCCCGGTCAGTGATGAAGCGCAGTTCGCCTGCGGCCTCCATCTCGCGGTACCATGCCAACTGGCCTTGGGTCTGGGCCCACGCCTGCGAGGCGCTGCTCCAGCCCGGCATACGGCTGAACCGGTTCACTGATCGAGCGATTTGGGTCGCGACACAAAGCCCGAGGTTGCCCCGGCGCATTTCCGGAAAGCAGACGATCCCGTTGCCCCGATCGGGCTGGTCTCGCTGGTGTTGCTCGCGGCGACGGATGTACTCCAGCGATTGCGTGAGATCCCGGTTCCACTCCATGGCATTCATGGAGAGATCCAAATGGCAATCGAACACCAGCGGCTGTGACGACTCGGCGGGCAGGTCGGACATATCTTCACAAGGCCTACCCGGGAAGCAGGCCGGAGTCACGCAGAACACCTGGGCCCTGGAGGGGCAATGCAGGCCCGCTCGAGATCATTTACTCGCTACCGGGGGCGGCACGGCTGGAAGGGTGAAGCGGAAGGCGGCTCCCTTGGCCGGGGCAGTCTCGAGGCGCACCTCGCCACCATGGGCCTGGATGATGTGCTTGACGATGCTCAGACCCAGGCCCGTGCCTCCCTGTTCCCGAGATCGGGCCGTGTCCACCCGGTAAAACCGTTCAAAGACCCGCTCAGCCGCTTCGGTGGGGATGCCCGGACCGTCATCCGCCACGGCCATTTCGATCAAATCGCTCCCCGGAACCTCGCGCCCCTCGATGCGCACGGTGCCTCCGGGGCGACCGTATTTGATGGCGTTATCGATGAGGTTCGAGAGCACCTGATCGAGGCGATCGGAGTCGGCCCGTGCATGCAATCCGAGGGGCACATCATTGATGAGCTGAACACCGCGGTCCTCGGCCTTGCGGTGGAAATCGTGAAAGACCTCCGTCACATGTCCGCGCAGCGGAACCGTGTCGTAATTAATGGCTAACTGACCGGACTCCAATCGGGACAGTGTCAGGAGATCCTCGATCAGGTAGGTCAGCCGGTCACAATGGCGATCAATGATGTCGAGGAACTTGGAAGCAATGGCCGGTTGCGAAACCGCGCCATCGAGCAACGTCTCCACCGATCCCTTGATAAGCGAAAGGGGGGTGCGCAACTCGTGACTGACATTGGCCACAAACTCGCGGCGGGTGCGCTCCAACTGGCGAAGGCGCGTCGCATCGTGCAGAACCATCAAGACGCCATCCGCCCGCCCTTCGGGCCCAACAAGAGCGACCGCGTTGACCTGAAGTAATCGAGCTTCCGATCCGCCCTCCAACTCCAACTCCTTGCCATTGACCCGACCTGCCTTGCCTGCCTCAGCAGCCATCGCCGACAAGTCATTGCAGCGGAAGGCCTCGAGAAGAGTGCGACCACGGACATCGGCCTCGAGATCAAAAAAACGGCGGCACGCGGTGTTAGTGAATTGGACCCTTCCGGAGGCATCCAGCAGCAGAACTCCTTCGAGCATGTTCTCGAAAAGCGCCTGTTGGCGGGCATTTTCAGCGGCCTGCGATTCGGCGCGGCTGGAACGTTCTTGGGCGAGTTGATCGCGCAACGAGGCTGCCTCTCGGGCCTCCCGAAGCCAACGCCCCCTCAAGAACAGGGTGGCAATGACAGCCGAGATTCCGGCACCCAAAACCGCGGCCACTAAGGGAGAAATCGACATGCGCGGATCAAGCTTCCAGCGAATCAGGCTTCCATGAACCGATATCCGACACCCCGAACTGTGTCCAAGTACTGAGCGCCCTCACCCAACTTCTCGCGCAGGCGCCGCATGTGAGTATCGACGGTGCGGGTGTCGATGAGGTTGTCGTATTCCCACACATCACGCAAAAGCGCCTCGCGGCTTTGAACCCGCCCGCGCCGTTGAGCCAGCACAATGAGCAGCTTGAACTCGGTGGCCGTCAGATCGACCCGTTGGCCAGCAACGCTGACTAGGTGACGCGGGATATCGATGAGGAGATCACCGAACTGCATCGTCTGAGGCTTCTCCTCATCGGTCTCGCTGCGACGCTTGAGCAAGTTGCGAATGCGCAAAATCAGCTCCCGCGGGCTGAAGGGCTTGGTGACGTAGTCGTCGGCACCCAATTCAAGACCGACCACACGGTCGATCTCACCGGCCTTGGCGGTGACCATGATAATGGGAATGGCACTGGTGGCCGGGTCCCGCCGCAGCAATTTACACACCTCTAGGCCATCGACCTCGGGCAGCATGAGGTCCAACAAGATGAGGTCAGGCAACTGCTGACGCGCTTTCTTCAATGCCGCATCACCATCATCCGCCGTGGTCACCTCGTATCCGGCGTTCTTCAGGTTGAAGCCTAGGACTTCCAACGCATCAGGTTCATCGTCGACGACGAGTATTTTTGGCATAACTCGAAGTGAAGGTGGCATGGATATTATGTTCGCTCCATGTCGGTCACGTTACAAGTCCGTGACTTGCCAGTCTTTTCGGGGGGCTTGACCGGCACCGGGCACCAACCAAAATCCAAGATATGTGCATCGAGGCGTTGCCTGAACAACCGAGCCTGTTCTGATTTCAGGCCCAGCCAAAGAGAGACGCAGACCGGGGTTTCGGTTCAGTCGAAGATCGGGAAGAAAGTATTGAACGCCTTCTCGCAGAAATACCCCGGGTCATTGAAGCGGCGATGGCGGCCGAGTGCATCGATGGCCTGCATTTGCCCCGCACTCAGCGAAAAGTCGAAGACCTGGGCATTCTCACGCAGATGATTGAAATCCTGCGCCTTCGGGATAACGGCGCACCCACGCTGAACTCCCCATCGCAGCACCACCTGGGCCGGAGTGCGACCCAGAGCCGCGGCGAGGCCGGTCACCACCGGATCCACCAGCACCGACTCCTCGGGGCGGGCCATCCCCAATGGCAAGTACGACGGTGCGCCCAGCGGTGAGAAGGCCGTGACCGCAATGCCCTCCGACTGGCAGAAGCGCACCTGACGTTCTTGGGTCAGGTACGGATGGGCTTCGAACTGGTGCACCGCCGGCCGGATGGAAGCCGTGTTCAGCACTTCCCGCAGCATCGAGACGTTCAGGTTGCACACGCCGATTTGCTTTACCAGGCCGGCCCGCTGCAACTCCTCCATCGCGCCCCACGTGTCGGCGTACGGCACCGCGATGGGCTTCAGGGCTGGCTTCTCGGCCGCCGGATCGAAAAACCACTCGGGCGGATAGCGCACATCGAAGGGCACGTAGGCCAGAGCGATGGGGAAATGCACCAAGTACAAGTCCAGCAGGTCCAAGCGCAAATCTCGCAGCGAGCGTTCGCACGCCGCGCGAACGTGCTTCGGTTCGTGGTAGGTGTTCCACAGCTTGGAGGTGACCCAGAGGTCGTCCCGGAGGCAAAGCCCTTCCTGCACGACCGACGCCAACCCCGCACCCACCTCGGCCTCATTGCCGTAGTCACAGGCACAATCAAAATGCCGGTACCCGAGCCGGACCGCCTCGCGAATCACCGCCGGCCCCTGCGGCTTGGGCAGCTTCCAAGTGCCCAGACCGAGGGCGGGCAACCCGAGGGGGGAACTGCAACGGGAGGCCGGTTGGGGGCGATTGGAGGCTGAAAGCGGCGTCATTCTTAGAACGATGAAGACCCATCGCGAAGGGAACAACCCAAACAAATCGTGCGCCTTCGAAGGGGTTCTACTGACACATTTAAATTAGGCTCTGGCTGGGTGTGACATAGCCGGGACAACAAGTTGGCGGGGATTGGACGGAGTGGTTCCTGCACCCGGCGACATTTCGGTGACAACCCCAGAACCGCCTTGACCCGCGGCTGGGCCGGTCTCGAATGCAACCTAGCAATGTCCCTCCTCGAACGTCTCCCCCAAGCCGTCCGCCACGAGGGCGGACTCAGCCGTCGCCTCTTCGTCGCCTACGGTGCAGCCCTGGCCGCGCTGCCAGCCCTCGCCGCACGCTCCGCGGGCACTACCGACTCCAAGATCTCGTTTGCGGCCGACCCCTTCCAACTGGGCGTCGCCAGCGGTGATCCGGAGGCCCACAGCGTCGTGCTCTGGACCCGCCTCTGCCCCAAGCCGCTAGAACCCAGCTACGGCTTGACGACCGAGCGCGTTGCCGTCCGTTGGGAACTTTCTGAAACCGAGTCCATGTCGCGGGTCGTGCAGCGCGGGACCGCCCTCGCCCTGCCCCAGCTCGGTCATTCAGTGCATGTCGAAGTCGCCGGCCTCAAACCCGGGCGTCATTACTGGTACCGGTTCCATGCCGGCCCGGCCACCAGCCCCATCGGCCGCACCCGCACCCTGCCCGAGCCGGAGTCGCTACCGAGCGAACTGCGTTTCGCCTTCGCCTCGTGCCAGCACTACGAAGACGGCCACTACACGGCCTACGAGCGCATGGCGCAAGACGACCCCGACCTGGTCTTCCACCTCGGCGACTACATTTACGAAGGCCCCGCCAAAGCCAACAAGGTCCGTCGCCACACCGGGCCTACCAAGACCCGCATCATCACCCTCGAAGACTACCGCGGCCGCCACGCCCTGTACCGCTCCGACCGGCATCTCCAAGAAATGCATCGGCGCTGCCCGTGGTTCGTCACCTGGGATGACCACGAGTTCGACAACAACTACGCCGCGGGTGTTTCTGAGGTCAGCACCGTCAACCCAGCCGACTTCCTCATCCAACGGGCCGCCGCCTACCAAGCCTACTACGAAGCCATGCCATTGAGGGCTTCTTGCCTACCACAAGGGCCCCACCTCCAACTCTACCGCAAGGCCAGCTTTGGACGCCTGGCCGAGTTCCTCGTGCTCGACACCCGCCAGTACCGCACCGACCAGCCCAACGGCGACAACAACAAGCCCCTCAACGCCGCCGCACTCGACCCGCGCAACTCCCTGCTCGGAGCCGAACAGCGCAACTGGATGGACCGCAGCCTCATCGCCTCGCAGGCCCACTGGAACGTGCTCGCCCAGCAAGTCATGATGGGCCTGGTCGCCTTCCCCGGCACCGCCAAGGACCCCGAGCCCATCTACTCCATGGACCAGTGGCCTGGTGCCGCCCACGAGCGCATGGCCCTTGCCCGTTTTTGGGCCGACCGGCGTATCCCCAACCCCATCGTGCTCACCGGCGACATCCACTCCAACTGGGTCAACGACTTGCGCATCGACGACCGCAAGCCCGAGACCCCCGTCGTCGCCACCGAATTTGTCGGCAGCAGCATCACCAGCGGCGGCAACGGCAAGGACAACCCCGAAGCGACGGCAAAACTCCAGTCAATGAACCCCTGCGTCCGCTTCTTTAACCGCGAGCGCGGCTACGTGCGTTGCACCGTCACCCCGCAGTCGTGGCGCAGCGACTACGTCGCCGTCGAAGACATCCTCAAACCCGGCGGCCGAACCACCGTTCGCCAATCCTTCCTCGTCGAATCCGGCCGCCCCGGCGCACAAGCGGTGTGAAGACTAGGACAGCCGAGCGGTGCGTTCATCCAAGACCCTAACCAGCTGCCTTTCTTTCAAGATCCTGCCATGGCCCCGCACACCCCACCTCATCGGATCCTCGGACGCATCGCTGGGATCCTGGCTCTTTGGGGATTGCTTCTGTCGGTATCGCCGCAGGCAGGCGCATCGACAGCCCGAGGCAATGGCGGTCGAACCGCCTTCGTGGAGGCCGGGCCCCCGACCGACGCACTGGTCGCAGCATGGTCCATCGATTCCGGAACCCCGGCCCCGGCCTGGTCCACCGAGGCACGCGGAAGCCTCTGGCAGAAGATCGATCAACCCTTCGTTCCCCGCGCCGCCGATGATCTCGCTCCCCATCCGATCCTTGCGGGCGATGCCATCCTCTTCGGCACCACCCGCGACGAGGTTCGGTGCGTCGACCGTCGGACCGGTGCCATCCGCTGGAACCACTTCTGCGGCGGCCCCATCCGATACGCACCAACCGTCGCCGGGGATCGGGTCGTCGTCGGCGCCGACGACGGATGGATTCGCGCGCTCCGACTTTCCGATGGGCTGCAACTGTGGGCAGTGCACATCGGTCCTGCGCAGCCTTGGATCAGCGGCAATGGACGCCTGATCAGCCCCCATCCGATCCGATCCGGGCCGTTGGTTGCCGAGGGCACGGTCTACGCGACTGCCGGCCTGTTTCCCTTGGAGGGCACTTATCTGGTGGCCCTCGACCTCACCGATGGTGCCCTCCGCTGGCGTCGGTTGCTGGGGAATGTCTCGCCGCAGGGTTATTTGGTAAACGCGGGTGCCGACCTGATCGTACCGAATGGGCGAGCGACCCCGCGTGTGTACTCCCGGAAGAACGGAGACTTTCGACGCGAGTTGGGCTCGGGCACCGGAACGTTGGCGGTCGTTTCGGACAACGAGACATTCACCGGCCCCGGAGCCACGGGTACGATCACATCGGGCTCGACCGCAAACCCGCCGACGAGCACCCGTCGGACCAGCAGGATCGTCTCCTATCCGGGCCGAAACCTCGCGATAACGCCCACCACGAGTTATCTGGTCAATGAGCGCGAGATCCTCGCCGTGGACCGAGAACGACTCCGGACCAGCAAGGGGGACCTGGTTCAGGCCACCCGGTGGAAACGAGCGGTCTCCGGTGCGGGTCCGCTGATCGTTGCCGGTTCCCATGTGTTCCTGGGCGTCAGCAACACCGTCCAAGTTCTCCGGGCCGACAACGGCGAACTCGGTCCTACCTTGACAGTCGACGGCCCCGTCTTCGCCCTGGCCGCCGACGACCGCACCCTCGCGGTCTCGACCACCCGAGGCCGGATCACCACCTTCATCCCCCGAGAGGCCGGGCCCTCGTCGCCCCCTGCGCCGTCGCCCGCGCCAGCGGTCATGGCCCCGACGAAACCCACGGCCCCTCTGGCTGAAGTCCTGCGCACCGCCCTGGGCCAACTCCCTGCGCCACGCGGCTGGGGACTTTACCAACCCCCTGGACCTGTCGGCGCCGACGACGTCCTCCCTGCGCTGATGGCCGGATCGGAACTTCAATGGGTGATCGCCGTCCCCACGGCCGAGGTGGACGCCGCTCGCCGCCATCTCCACGAGCGGGGATGGCTGGGATCCCTCGCCGCGGTTGTGGGGTTTGACCTGTCGGGTCCCGTCCCGGTAGCCGATCACCTGTTCAACCTCGTCGTGGGTTCCACGCTTTCCGCATCCGAGGCCCATCGAATCGCCTGCCCAGCACCCTCCGGCGTGGTGGTCCTGCGAGGGCAGATCCTGCCCGGCGAGGCCGTGTCGGGCACCGGACGGTGGACTCACCAGTACGGGAATGCCGGCAACACCTGCGCCACTTCACAATCACTCCGGGGATTCCCCCGCCTCCAATGGTTCGGAGGCCATGGCCCGGAGCGGATTCCCGACCGGCACACGCGCGGGCACGCTCCGTTGGTTTCCGGAGGCCTGATCGTCACGATCGCCGAGAACGGACTCATCGGAACCGATGCCCGCAATGGAACGGTCCGTTGGCAGTTGGATCTTCCGGAATCGATGCGGTATGCGATGCCGTACGATGCCGGATATGTGGTGCTGGACGAGTCGGGATCGCGTGCCTGGGTCGCGGTCAACACGGAGCTTTGGGAGATCGAGGGCCGACGCGGTACGGTCGCGCATCGACGGCCCGCACCGGGCCGGATCCACGCCGACGATCACTGGGGTTGGGTAGCCCGGGACGGCGGTCGGATCTTCGGCAGCACGATGCGGCCGACCGCTGCCCGCACCCGCAAGGAGTACGATCTCGTCGATCTGGATTACCGCTCGGGCCGACCTCTGGTCTGCTCACGCACGCTGTGCGCCGCTGAGGAAGCCGGTGGCTCCGTCCTATGGGGGATGCCCACCGAAGGCGCCTGGGTGAATGCCACGCTGTGTGCCGCCGCGGGTCGCGTCTATGCGGTGGAGGCGCTGGGCCCGAAGGCACGCGCAGACCGCACGGGTCGATTGACCTGTGCCGCAATTTTGGAGAACGCCGTTGTCGTCTGCATCGATGCGGCCTCGGGAAAGCGCGTCTGGGAGCGTCCGCTGAAATGGCCCGAGGCCGAAGACATACTGGGGCTTTCCGTGGCGGGCGACCGCCTTATCCTATCTTGCGCGCGAAGTGCCGGCCCGCAGGCTGCCTATCATCTGCGTTGCTGGGAAACGGCCGACGGCACCGAGCGTTGGAAGAGCTCCGGGCGCAATCCGGTCCACGACCTTTTCCATGGTCAGCAGGTCAAACGGCCGGTCGTGCTGGGACAGCGGGTGTGCTTCGAGAGCGACCTGTTCGATCTCGCCACGGGAACCCGATGGATTCCGAAGGGCGCCGAGGGAGACTGGATCCTGAAGCGACCAGGCCACGCCTGTGGCGGGATGACCGGTTCGGATGACGGACTGCTGTTTCGCGCGGACAACCCGACCTTCTTCCGCTTCGAGGATGGATCCTTCACCCGGCTGTCGCCGACGCGCCCGGGTTGCTGGCTGAACATCCTTCCGGCGGAAGGCGGCATCCTGATCCCGGAGGCCAGTGCCTCGTGCATTTGCGGATATCCCATCCAAGCCTCGCTCGGGTTCGGTTTCCGCAAGGATGCGGCCCCGATGCTGGCCGAAGTCCCGCCCCGTAGTCCGTGAGCCCGGGTGATCCGGTCTTACCCACAACCCGAGCGTCGGATTCGTCTCAGTGAAGGCACTCTACGCCAACCTCGCCGCCGGAGTGGCCGTGGTCCTCAAAAACCGGGTGACCGCGCCGCTGATCGCACCGGAAAAACAGAATGTCCTTCAACAGCAGATCCTTCAGAGCTTCCTTGCGAGCGCAGGACCCTCCTCCAACTAAAGGTACGCAGGCGGAGCGGGATGGGGCCGGAGCAAGCATTGGAACGTCCACACCCTTAAGCCCCCTCGTGCGCCAGCGCGAAAGCCCCATCTATCCCCACGTTCCCTGCGAGCGCAGGACCCTCCTCCAACTAAAGGTACGCAGGCGGAGCGGGATGGGGCCGGAGCGAGCATTGGAACGTCCACACCCCTAAGCCCCCTCGTGCGCCAGCGCGAAAACCCCATCTATCCCCACGTTCCCTGCGAGCGGAGGCCCCATCCCGCGGAGCCCCGTCAGCGCCAACCCACTTCGCTAATGTCTAGGTGCCAGTCACTGCCGTCGCTCACACGAACCGCAGATCCCTCCGGTCGGTAGGTGATCTTTGAAAGATCCACCGACGCGGGAATCACGTTCACGATCACCTCACCACTCACCACCGAAACCACGCGAGTCCGCTGTTCTGGCCGACGGATAAACTGATAAGTCGTCGTATCCACCGCATACACGTGACCCGTCATCCGCAGCACCCCCTCGCGGTAGTCATTCACCACACCGACAAAGTGACGATGTGGCTCTTGATCGAAACGACGTCTGTGAATCACGTGAATCTTCTCACCCGGAGCAAGTATCGAATCAACCATGGACCTCAACCTTGTCGATGCCACCCACGGTTGTCCAGTGCGGGTGATAAACCGCTGCGATAACCGCAAATACTGGAGACTAACGAGCTCCGCCAGCACGTCACCGCCACTCAGCCAGCACCCGCCAAGCAAAGCCTAGATTGTTTGTGATCAACCCGCCGATAACCCAACTCAAGATTGCTAACCCCAACCCCTCACCGCGGGTCAAGCCATCGAAATAAACTTCACCCAATGAAACTTCAGCCAGAGCATCAAACACGGTAATCGCCATTCTCCTCCTTTCTGGACTCCACGACTGAGCCCGAACGCCCCATGCTCACCCACGTGAATCGGATTCGGCTACTTCCAGAACATGTGGCGAACCAAATCGCCGCC
>SYMJ01000092.1 GCA_005805505.1 Verrucomicrobiales bacterium
CACCGACGGCGCCGTCATCGGCACCCGCAGCTTCGTCGAATCCATCGCCCTCCATCACCAGAATTGGCTCCAACGAAAACGCCAACCCTCCCCTCATCCAGTATCCAACTTAGAAAAGTCCATGCTCTTCAGCCTCCGCCCTCTACGGGGTACGGCTACAAGGGGCTGAAGACGGTATCCCTCGATTCAATCACCCGCTTTCGACCTTCATCTGAATCGGTGAATAGGTGGCCTCCAAAGGCAGGTCGTGATCGCAAAACAAAACCCTGCCGTCGGGAGGGTAGGGCTCTGGTCCAAAAAAGAATTCATTGGTTAGAATTACTCTATCCTCGTCCCGGAGGCCTACATTTGGACCAGCGGTCTTCTACCTAAAACCCAAAAACGTAGATTTTAGAGCCTGTCCCTCTATCATTCCGATCCTTTATAAACCTGTCTCTTTTAAGAAAGGCACTATCCTCCTTCAGGAGGCCTACCTTTAGACCAGCGGTGTTCGATCTTTAACCTAAAACCAAAAAAATACCGAATATTTCGGAGCCTGTCCCTGTTAAGGAGCCTGTCCCTGTTAAGGAAGGCTTGGGGCTATCATGGTTCCTTCGGGGGGATTTGCTGTCATTGACGGTTGGAGTCGTTTTTTCGCATCCGGCAGGCATCCGAGCAAAATTTGACTTCACTCCAGACCTTTTCCCACTTTTTGCGCCATACAAAGGGTCGGCCGCAAACGACACATGGCTTGGAGGGCAGGTCGGCTTTCTTGCGCATCTTAGGCATCCCAACACTTCGACTGAAATTGGCGTAAAGTCGACCGGCTAAGCTTGCCGCTCGCCCACCGCTTCAACCCTGAATTGCCTCGGTCCCGTCTTGGAATCCCAGAAGGTTCAACCCGCAAGTCCTTTGGCTGATTATTGTCTTTGAGGGTAGCAGGCCAGCAGTGACTCAAAAAACTCGATGCCGATCATCATTGATGAGGTCAACCAATAGCCGATCTCAGCGCGGTCGAATGACCAATTCCTCGATGACCGCGCGGGATGGCAACTGCACGGCCAGCAAGACGCAGGCGGCAATGTCTTCGGGTTGCATCATGCGGGCACGGGCGGCCTCATCGGGAACGATCGGTCGACGATTCAAGAGCGGGGTGTTGATGTCGCCGGGGAAAATGCCTATGGCCCGAACCCCACGGGTGCGCTCTTCGGCATTGATGGCCTGGGTTAGCCCAGCTAAGCCAAACTTCGACATCACGTAGGCAGGTCCCGCCTTGGGTGAGGCCTGCTTGCCCGCATCGGAGATGATGTTGACGATGGTACCGGAACCCCGGTTGCGCATTCCAGGCAGGAAGGCCTGCACGCAGTAGTAGGCTCCGTTGAGGTTGGTATCCATCATGGCTCGATAGTCGGCATCGGACAGCACTTCAAGAGCTCTTTGAGGAGCGTTTGTGCCTGCTGCGTTGACAAGAACCTCCACCGATCCCAACTCACTCTCGATGCGACGACCGACCTTGCGGACGGACTCCTGTTGGCTAATGTCGCATTCGATTGCAGTGATGCAACTCGCCATGGAGCCGGCCAGAGAACGGGTTTCTTCCAGAGCCGAACGCCGCCGACCGAGAGCAACGATCGACCACCCGGCGTTCACCAAAGCTAGGACTGTCGCCTGCCCCACGCCGGAGCCACCGCCCGTGACCACTGCCAATTGCTTCATATTTTGAAATATTAAGGAGGAAGGCCGAAAATGGGAACTGCAGGAATCAGGCCCGGGCCCGGTGCCGAGCCTCAAGGTCTTGCAGTGCTTGCCGAACGTGACCGACGTCCATTGAGTGAACCTCCAAGCCGCGTCCGATGTCACTCAATAGGGTGATGGTCAACTCTCCGCCAAGGTGTTCGCGAAATTCCTCCAAACCCTCCAATACCCCCAACTCGCCCGAAGCGGCCACAGATTTGAGTTCGGGATCAAACAATGTGAATCCCAACCGTTCCAAGAGGCTCAGGATGCGTTCGGCGGCCGGACGGGCGAGCAAACCTTGCCGGACCGAATACAACACATCCAGGGCGATGCCGATGACCACCGCCTCACCATGCCGCAAACGGTATCCACTCATTTGTTCGAGCTTGTGGGCGGCCCAATGTCCAAAATCCAGAGGTCGTGCACTACCCATCTCGAAGGGATCACCGCCGTTGGCTATGTGATTGAGATGCAATTCCGCACTGCGTCGAATGAGGTGCTTCATCGCCTCTGGCTCGAAGGCAGCCAAGGCCAAGGCATCTTGCTCGAGCCGCACGAAGAACTCGGAATCTCGGATGCAAGCCACTTTGACCGCTTCGATGTAGCCGGCGCGCTTGTCCCGATCGGAGAGGCTGGCCAACAAGTCAAAGTCGTTAATGACCGCGAAAGGCGGCGCAAATGTCCCAATGAAGTTCTTCTTTCCGAAGGCGTTGACACCGTTCTTCACTCCCACGCCGGAATCATCTTGAGCCAGCGTGGTCGTAGGAATGCGAATGAGACGAACACCCCGGTGGGCCGTCGCCGCCGCCAGACCCACCATGTCCAGCAAGGCCCCGCCACCCACCACCGCGACGTAATTGTGCCGATCGATGTGATGTCGGTGAATGAGTTCCAAGATCTCCACCACACGGGACCAGTCGTTCTTCACGACTTCCCCGCCGGTGACCCGAATCGGGGGGCAAACGAGTTGAAGCCGCTGCGGATGGGCTTCAAAATAGGCCTCTATCTCTAGGGCCAATTCTGGACGGGCAGCAGCCAGAGCTTCCTCCAGCACCAGCAACACCTTCACCCGGGCAGTGGCTGGCTGGGGGTGAGCGCCCACCAGCACCGACGCCAGCACGGGGTTGTCCCGGGCAAAAACGCGGTCGGTGAAATGGAGCTGATGCCGGTAATTAACCGAGATGACACGTTCGACAACGGACATTAGGTGCGCAGAGCGTGCGGTTCCGACGTCGCAGCGCGAGAATTATTTACATTCAGTGATACCAACTTGCTCGGATCCACTGGGTTGCCCATTGCCTTTAGCGAACTCTGCGCCTACATCGGCGCATGCGCTTCACCCGTTGTTTCCGCGCCTGGTTGATGAGTGTTGGGCTCCTATGCGCTCAACTCTGGGCTGCGGCCCCCACCCAACCCGTCCCGTTATGGCCAGGGTCAGCACCTGGCGATGGCGCCCCGAAGGAAACCGAACGCGACCTCACCAAGCCGGGCGAAGGTCTGGTGGCAGGACGCGGAGTCATCCGCCTGGGAAACGTCTGGAGCCCGACCCTGACCGTCTACAAACCTTCCCCCAAACAGGATACCGGAGCCTCGGTGCTGGTTTGTCCGGGAGGTGGCTACAACATCCTCGCGCTGGATCTCGAGGGCACTGAAGTGTGTCAGTGGCTCAATTCGATTGGCATGACCGGTGTCTTGCTCAAATACCGGGTGCCTCGCCGCGAAGGGCGTGAAAAGCACGCAGCAGCCCTTCAGGACGCCCAGCGTGCCTTGGGTTTGATGCGGCAAAACGCCAACAGTTGGGGCCTGGATCCACGGCGAATGGGGGTCCTAGGATTCTCAGCCGGTGGACACCTGGCGGCGGCCTTGAGCAACAACCATGGCACTCGCAGCTATCCCCCAGTGGATACGGCCGACCAAAAATCCTGTCGCCCGGACTTCACAATCCTAGTCTATCCGGCGTATCTCACCCAACCCGACAAGGCCGACGCCGTGGCTCCCGAATTACCGATTTCCACCAACACACCACCGACCTGGACCGTGATCACCCAAGACGACCCGGTGCGGGTGGAAAACGCCCTGGGCTACCTTGCGGCCCTCCAACGCAACAAGGTACCGGTCGAATTCCACCTCTTTCCCAAGGGCGGCCACGGCTACGGCCTACGCCGGACCGAGGTCCCCGTGACCCGTTGGACCGACCAGGCCACCGAGTGGCTGCAGCAGACCGTCCTTCGAAAACGGTGACGGACTGGGGCGGAAAAACCCGAGTGAGCCCCCTTTCAGCATCTCGAGGATGCAAAGAAACCGCAGGCGACAACTCGCCGGCCCTGCCCTACCTTCCGCGCCCGATCCATGTCGGATTCCTCCGCTTCCATCTCTGTTCGAGTGCTAACCCGTCTAGCGCAGGTGATTTACCGGCGCCATAACTGGTTCGTCGCGCCGCAACTCCTCCTCGCAGCCGTTTGCGTCTGGTACACCGTCGCTCGACTGGAATTCAGCGTGGACCGGAACGACCTCGTCGGTTCGGACCAGGGATACCATCGGAACTTCCTGGAAATGAAACGCGAGTTTCCGAGTCAGGACGATCTGGTCGCCATCGTAGAAAGCGATCACCCGGAGAAGAACCGTCAGTTTGTGGAACGACTGGGAGCCCGCCTCGATCGGGAATCCACCCAAGCTTCGCCCACCAACCTGTTCACCGATGTGTTTTACAAGGGCGACCTGCCACTGATGGGGCGGAAGGCGTTGCTCTTTGTACCGGAAGGCGACTTGAAAGAAATGCTGAAGGCCCTCCGCAGCTTCAGACCCTTCATCGAACAATTCTCGAGGGCGACCAACCTGACGGAGGTCTTCCATCAGGTCAGCGTGCAAATCCGCTCCGCAGACCGATCCACCAATGCGTCCAATGAATCCCTAATCGGAGCGCTTCCGGCCCTAGAACGCATCGTACAACGGTGCCGTGAAAGCATGGGGCGCCCGGGAGTCCCGCCCTCGCCCGGAGTAGACGCCCTCTTTGGGGCCGGGCCTGAGGCGGAACGAGCCAAGTACGTCACCTTCGACCGGGGGCGTTTATATTTGGTCAATGCCAAGGCGCGCCTAGCCACGCTCGAGGAAATCCCCACGACCTCCCAAAACTTCTGGGAACGCTGGCTGGGGCGGACCCATACCAAGACACCCCAGGAACTGGAGGCCGATCTGAAGTGGCGGCAGGGAGAGTTGAACGAGGAGGCTGTCCACCGCTTCCGCGCATTGATCACCGAGACAGCCCAGGAGGTGTCCGGAGTTAATGTAGGGCTGACCGGAGAGCCCGTGCTCGAGGTCGATGAAATGCAGCAATCCACCAAGGATTCTACCTGGGCCACTCTCCTCTCATTGATCCTGTGCGGACTGTTATTCTTAATTGGCTACAATCATCGGGGACGCCCTCAAAAGACCGTCGTTTCGTTGCTCGTTGGGCTGTGCTACACGATGGGGTACACCACCTTGGCGGTGGGCCATCTCAACATCCTGACCATCACCTTCGCGCCCATGCTCATCGGCTTGGCCATCGATTTTGGTGTCCACCTCATCAGCCGCTTTGAGGAAGAACTCAAGCAAGGCGAAACGGCCTTCACCGCCATCAGCCGAGCGGTGGTCAACACGGGACAAGGGATTTTCACCGGCTGCTTCACTACGGCAGGAGCCTTCTTCGCCATGTGCCTGACGGATTTCCGCGGCATCCAAGAGATGGGTATCATCACCGGCGGTGGCATGCTGATCTGCCTAGTCCCGATGATGACCTTGTTGCCCGCGCTGTTGCTGCGGGAAAAAGACCTGAGGCACAATGACTCCGATCCTCGGCCCGCTGCGCTGAATTCTAACATGCTAACGGCACCCGACTGGCGGGAACGAAGCGAACGCTTCTGGCTCGAACGCCCCTGGTGGGTCCTCGGTGCCGGAGTGGGCATTAGCGCTATTTGCGCCGTGTATGCCTTGCGGGTGTCCTTCGACTACAACTTGCTCAACATGCAGAGCGACGGGCTTTCTTCGGTGATTTTCGAAAAGAAATTGGTGGAGGCGGCCCGGGTGCGCAAGAACGGGGCCTCCGAGGAGCGGGCACAGGGCGTGTTGTTTGGAGTCGTGATGGTTCCTACCGTGGCCGAGGTGCCTGCGATCGAGGCCAAACTGAAGGCTCTACCGACCGTCGCCGGGGTGGACTCGATGGGCCATTACCTGAACCAGGACGCCACCGAGCAATTGAAGCTCATCCGTGAAATCCGGGCCGAAACCCGGACGATCCACTTCCCCGAAGTGGCCGACGGCCCGATGGACCTCAATAGCTTCAGTCAACGCCTGTGGGGACTCCAAGGCCTTCTGGCCCTGGCGGCCGATGAGGTGCGCAAGTCCGCTCCGGAAGAAAAGGAACTCCTCAAGAGTCTCGTGTCACTGCGTGTGACTATTTCTGAACTGCGCTCAGCCATGTTCCGGGGCGACCGGGAGGCCAATGCCCGCCAATTAGGGCATTTCCAGTACGCGCTCTTCCGGGATATCCGAGACACCTTTGACACCTTGCAGCAGCAGGATGATTCCAGTGGCCTCAAGGAGTCCGACTTGCCGCTAGTTCTTCGCAACCGATTCATTGGAATCACCGGCAAACAACTGCTCCTAGTCTATCCCAAGGAGGATGTCTGGGAGCGACGGTCTCAGAAAACCTTTGTCCGGGAAATCAGCGCGGTGGTTCCGACCGCCACCGGAACCCCCGTCCAACTCTACTACTACACCGAGTTGCTCAAGGTTTCCTACATGGAGGCGGCTGGATGGGCACTGGGCGCCATTGTCCTATTGGTTTTCATCCACTTCCGTTCACCCACTCGGGTGGTGCTGTCGCTGCTACCGGTCGCCATCGGGGCACTCTGGATGGTGGGCTTCATGGGAATGACGGGGATCCCGTTCAATCCCGCCAATATCATGACCCTCCCGCTGGTCATCGGAATTGGCGTCACCAACGGTATCCATATTCTGAACCGATTCGCCGAAGAGCGGAGCCCCGCCATTCTTGGCAAGAGCACCGGCAAGGCAGTGCTCATCTCAGGCCTGACCACCATCGCCGGATTCGGCAGCCTGATTATCGCCGACCACCGGGGTATTCGAAGTCTGGGCTGGGTAATGGCCGTGGGAACTGCGACGTGCATGATCGCCGCAATGACCCTGTTACCTGCGTTGTTGACGCTCCAGGAACGATTCACCCGCCCAAAGAATTGGGGAGCTCCTTCGAACTAACTCACTGAGTCGGTCCCAAGGACTCCCCTATGCGTTCTTCGAGGTAAAATTTCTAGTGCCGCTCCAACCGGCTTTTAGGCTTCTGCCATCGCCTCGCGAGCGAGAAACCGGTCGCGAAGCTTACGCAAGGCAACAGCTTCCAACTGACGGATCCGCTCACGGGTGAGGCCAAAATCGACCCCGATCTGCTCAAGGGTGCGGGGATCCCCACCTTCCAGCGCAAACCGTTGGTTGAGGATGATCTGCTCTCGCGCATTGAGTGAACCCACCAATTCGCGCATTAACTCAGCATTGCTGGATTCGCTCACACCGGCCCAGGGCATCACCGCAGATTCGTCGGCGATCACATCGGCGATGCGGTTCGATTCGGGATCATTGCCGATCGGAGCATCCAACGAGGTCGCTCCCACCGCAGCGGCCTCTCGCCAGCGACGAATGTCATCCACATCCGATTCCAACTCCCCGGCCAATTCGACATCCGTTGCAGGACGACCCAACTCGGATTCAAGACGAACCTCCGCCTTCCTCATCCGCGCCAGTTCTTGGACGATGTGAATGGGCAACCGGATAGACTTAGATTGATTGGAGAGTGCTCGCTTAATGGACTGCTTGATCCACCAGGCAGCGTAGGTCGAGAGCTTGGCTCCGCGGTCTGGATCAAACCGTTCCACAGCGCGCATCAGTCCTATATTTCCCTCGTTGACGAGGTCCAAGAGAGGCAGGCCGTAATCTTCGTATTCACGAGCGATCTTGATCACCAATCGCAAGTTAGCGCGGATCATGTGCTCCCGGGCGACATCGTCTCCCTTCTGGATGCGGCGAGCCAACTCGACCTCCTCCTTGGCGGTGAGCAGCGGAGTCTCGACAGCATCGCGGAGATAGAGCCTCAGAGAGGAATGCTCATCCCAAACTCCGCGACTGACGGACTCGGGAAGGCGTGTTTCGCGCAGAGTGGCAACACGATGCAACTCGGATTCGACTTGGACCGGTATGACCCGGGTGGCCGACAGGGTTTCGATGGGAATCAGCGCCTCGTTTAGCGGCAGCGGTCCACGCGGGACGCTGATCCGGGTCCGCTCGGCAGCGGGGGTTGGTGGCTGAACAATGGGACGCGAGCGTTTAGAAACGACCGACTGGCGTGAACGGCGCGGCCTCGATTTCGCTGAAGAAGAGGTCCGAGCCCGCAGCCCTTTGGCTTTACCAGAACTCGAATGGGAATCGGTTCCGGTCCGCTTGGTCTTGAAAATTGTTTTCATCTCTCTGGAAGCGTTGGAGTCGCCCGAGGCGATTTTGTTCACTGGTTTCATCGGACTCATTCCGGGAGGCAGAGGTTTCGGGAGAAACTCGCCTCCAGAGACCGATTGAACTGACTCAAGCATTCGCAGGGCCAATCTGATTTTGGCAGCTTCATGCCCTTCGATGCCTCAATCGCTTATTTAGACCCCTTTATTCGGAGACAGATTGGGTCATTTTGGCGCTATTTGTGCCAGATTGGGTCTTCACTTTGACGCGTGTTCCACACAAAGACCGAAATCGTCCCCAATACAAGGGACAGGCTCCCTCCTGCCCCCTGCCCCTGCCCCCATCAACTCCGATCAGGGACAGGCCCTCAATACAAGGGACAGGCTCTGATAAGTGATAAAAGTGATAAAGTGATAAGGGACAGGCATTGAGCCCCAGCGCCCGCTCCGATAAGGGACAGGCTCTAAAAACTCCCTGATAAGGGACAGGCTCTGAAAACTCCTGAAAATCCTGAAAGGCTGGCTTGCGCCTTGGGGACATGGTGAACTTGAGGCTACGCCTATGAAACAGAACGCCCCATCTCGTGTTTTGACCTGTTCGCTGGTCTCCCTCCTGGCTTCAACGCTACCCATCCTCGCGGGTTCGTGGGTCACCTATGAACCCAAAGCCGGCACGGCCAACGGGAAGACGATCGTCATGCTGAGTGGCGATGAAGAATACCGTTCCGAGGAAAGTTTGCCGCAAATGGGCAAAATTCTCAGCCAAAAGCATGGTTTCAAGTGCACCGTGCTTTTCAGCCAGGACGCTGACGGAATCATCAATCCCAACAACCAGACCAATATTCCGGGCATGCATCTGCTGGCCTCGGCGGATCTGGTGGTCAATCAGTTTCGCTTCCGCGAACTGCCCGATGCCGACATGGAGCACTTCGTCCGGTACCTCGATAGCGGAAAGCCTATGATGGTGCTCCGGACGGCAACTCATGCCTTCAATTATGAACGCAACAAGCAGAGCCCTTACGCCAGTTATTCGTGGACGGCCAAGGGTGGCGGCTTCGGAGGCAAAACCGTGGGCGAAACGTGGACTTATCACCATGGCCATCATGGAAAAGAAGCCACGCGCGGCGTGATCGATGGCCGGCATGCCAAACATCCGATCTTGAACGGGGTTTTTGATGTGTTTGGCCCCAGCGACGTGTACGGGGTGAACCCGGACTTTCCCAAGGACGCCACTATCTTGATGCACGGTCAGGTTCTCACCGGTATGCAACCCAGCGATCCGCCGAACTTGAGCAAACCGGCTATGCCTTTGATCTGGTTGCGCGACTACAAGGGAACTTCAGGACACACCTCCCAGACACTCTGCTCCACGATCGGAGCCGCCTCCGATCTGCGCAGCGAGGATCTCCGCCGACTCTTCGTCAATGCGACCTATTCCCTCACGGGGTTGGAAGTTCCGAAAAAGGCCGACGTCAGTTCTGTGGGTGTCTTCGAACCCTCGATGTTCGGCTTCAACACCTTCAAGAAGGGCGTGAAGGTCGAATCCCACGAACTGAAGTAATCCCTTTGGGGCACGGGCACCGACGGGGACCCACTCAATTGTTATCCGAAGCAACGAACCGGGAGCGCGAAACCCCAAAAGAGTTCAGGGAAGCGCGGGCCAAGTCGCCCTCCGAAATATCACCAACCGACCCAAGCTCAGTCCCGGTCACGGATTCAGGCGGATCCGCCACAGTTCGGCGGATTCGCCCGCAGCCAACTCAAAGACCCGCTCAACCGAGCCATCGGTCTGAAGGGCACCCGGGGGCACCGAATAGATTCCGCTGAGCACGGTGGCACTCACAGTGACGTTGGAGTTGCCCGAGAGCGTGATGCGCTCCAAAACATATCCCCGATCTCGCGGACCCCGGGTTCGAAGACGAACTTGGTTCCCAGAGAGCCTCTCCACCAACACGGTGGGTTTTACCGGACTGATCATCTTCAACGATTCAGCGCGCCAATTTGAAGGCAGATAAGCCGGTTCCGTGGAAACAATTCGGGCCAGGCATCGGTCGGTCAAGGCCGCTTCGGTGGGCCATGGTGGTGCCGACTGGTAGTCCAATTGATCGACGACAAAGTAGGGCACAAATCCGGCATCTGGCCGGGGCGGTAACTGAGGATTATCAGGCCGAACCAAACTCAATCGCTCCCCTCCGGAGGCCAATTGGCCAGTGTAAGGTCCCAACACGATCTGGGCATCGGACGCACCTAATAGGCTGCGTACCGCGGCCACATTGTTGGTGTTGGCCACGATCCATTTCGCGCCCGGTGCCATTGCCTGAGGTTCGGTGAATGCAAAACTAATACCCCCCTCGATGCGCCACCCATTGATGGGATAGGCCGGATCATACAAGGGGACCGTCTCGCCAGACAAATTCTCTATCTCCACGAACTCAATCTCCCCCGCAGGCGCGGCATACCGGAGTCGGCGAAACACAACTGGCCCCAGGGCATGCGGAGAATTGGTAGCCCCCAGTCCCTGACGGAAAATATTCAACAACAGCGGGTCCATGGAGTTGTCTATCCCGGTTCCCAGCGTCATGCGCTGCATCAACCGGAAGGGCCCTTCTCCATCCGGGTGCCGTCCAAAGCTCACGCCATTGGGACTCGCCGGAAACTCCTGAACATCTTCCCAGCGACGAGGAAAGCCCACCGCATCGGCCGACAGAAGCGTCACCATGCCACCCCGCGCGGCACCAAAAGTGAAGGCCGTGCGACCCGCAGCGGGTTGGATCGGGTTGAGCTGATATTCGTAAATCATCCGGAAGCCCCGGGGCGGAACCACAGTCCCCGGCGGAATACGAAAGCGGAATGGGTCGGTCAGCTCGTTGGAAAGGAACCACCCTCCGACATCTATCGGCTGATCCGTTCGGTTAAATAATTCGACCGCGTCCTCGAGGGGGGGATCGGTGTGGGCTAGCAATTCATTGATCACCACCCGATTCTGAACGCCGGCCCCGGCCGTTCCCGGAGAACCGAAGTATTCGGCGCTGGCCCGCCAATTCGCAGCGGCCGTGAGATCTGCTGAGGGATCCACCAATTCAATGGAGCCACCCTGACCGGCGGGCCGTGTGGGCCAGTCGCCGTCGATCCCGTATTTGAGTTGAGCCAAGATCGACCCACTGGGGTTGTTCAGAATGAGGGTCTCGCCGCCATTATTTAGAGCTCCGGAATAGGAGCCGGCCACCAATCCCGTTACCGGCCCGTACCGCGCCGCGAACACGGTGGGGTTGCGACAAATCACGGCCCGAGCCTTGGGTTGCAGAATAAATGAAGCGGGAAACGTGAAGGCAATGCCCGCTGAAAAACTGGCCCCCGAAAGGTCGGCCGCTTGGGACCCCGGATTGAAGAGTTCCAGAAATTCTGCCTCGGCATAAGCGGAGTCGCCGGGGGGATCGTACATCACCTCACTGAGGACCACCGACTGCGCAGAGAGCGTCTTGACCCATCCCAATAGAGCGGCAAAAATCGCTATCGTCCAATTCCTGTGCACCTCACGAAGGTAACGGTTGCCCAGAAACAGGAAAGACTGGTGGAGATGCTTTCCCCAAACGGGGCTTTTTCTTGGAGGGCGGCCAGGGTTCAATTCTCCTATATGCAACTGACCGACGGACTGCACCTGGCCTATTGCACCAATATCCATCGGGGGGAAAATTGGACGGAAACCTTCGCGGGTCTGGAGCTTCATACACGAGCGGTTCAAGCCCGGGTCTCCTCAGGCCGACCCTACGCCATCGGGCTTCGACTGAGCGACCGCGCTTCCCGGGAGCTCATCGAACCGGGCACCTTCCGGGCCTTTCAAGAATGGCTGAAACGCAACAATGCCTATGTGTTCACTATTAACGGGTTCCCTTATGGCCAGTTCCACGGGCAACGGGTGAAGGAACAGGTCTATGCCCCGGACTGGTCGCAGCCCGAACGGTTGGAGTACACTCGAAGGCTCTTCCGAATCTTGGCCGACCTCCTGCCGCCGGGAGTGTCCGGCAGCGTCAGTACCGTGCCGGTGTCGTACAAAGCCTTCCAGCGCTCACCCGATGATGAGCAACGCGCCCTACTGCAGCTCTGGGAATGCGTCGATTTCCTCGATGAGCTCTCCCGGCAATCCGGCCATGATCTGCATCTGGGACTAGAACCCGAGCCGCTGTGCACCCTCGAGACCACCAGCGAGTGCGTGAGTAATTTCGATCGACTGCGCGCCTTACGCCCCGGAGATCGGCGCATCGACCGTCATCTGGGCGTCAACTACGACTGCTGCCACTTGGCCATCGAGTACGAAACGCCGACCGAGGCCTTGGCACGGTTGCAGTCCGCGGGCATCCGGTTGAGCAAGATCCACCTGAGCAACGCCCTGAGTGTCCGTCCCACGACTGAGATCCGCCAATCGCTTCAGGCCTTCGCCGAAGACATTTATTTCCATCAGGTCATCGAACGACGCACCGACGGCACCCTCATTCGGCATGCCGATCTCCACGACGCATTGGCTACCCCAGCACCCGCTCCGGGAATCCCCCTGCCCGAATGGCGGATCCATTTCCACATCCCGCTGCACTCGGCTCCCCAGGGGGGATTCGACACGACCGCCGACCACTTGATTGGAGTCTTGGATGCGGTCAAGGCACAGCCCGAGCTCTGTCAGCATTTTGAAATGGAGACCTACACCTGGGAGGTTATGCCTGCTGCCATGAAGCAGCGCGATGTCGTGGACCAATTGGTCAACGAGTACGCTTGGACCCTCGCCCGCTTCGCCGAGCGCGGATTCCAGCCGGTGGGTTAATCGCAGACTCGTCGAGCCCTAGAATGGCGACTGAACCAAAAAACCGACGGCCGGGCGCAGCCGAAGACTCGAGCTTCACGGCCCCACCATGCAGCGCAGAATGTCGGCCTGATTAAATTCTGATCGTTCGAAATGGCCAGCCACACACCCGGCCCGCATCACCAGCAACCGACGACTCAAGGCCATCACTTCGGGCAGTTCGCTGGAAATTAACAAAATGGCCATCCCGTCGCAGGCCAACTGGTCGAGCAATCGGTGTATCTCGGCCTTGGCCCCGACATCGACTCCCCGGGTTGGCTCATCGACCACCAGCACCCGACACTCGCGGGCCAGCCAGTTGGCCAAGGCGATCTTTTGTTGGTTCCCGCCACTCAATCCCGCAATAGGAACCTCAATGGAAGGTGCTTTGACCCGCAACCGGCGGAACAACCCCTCGATTTGGTCCCGCTCGCGGCGGCGATCCATCCAGCCCCAGTGGGACCAACGTTGGAGGACTGCCAGCGACCCGTTCTCACGGCAGTTGAGCCCCAGCACCAAACCCTGTCGCTTGCGATCCTCTGGCAGCAGACCAACCCCGGCCTCCATGGCCGATGCCACGTCCCCTCGGGGGATCACTCGTCCATCCACTGAAACCGTTCCGGTTCGCCTCGGATCCAACCCAAAAATAGCCTGGGCCACTTCGCTGCGACCGGCTCCCACCAACCCGGCAATCCCAAGAATCTCTCCACGCCGCAAACTTAAACTCACATTTTGGAAGCGGTGAGGCGACGAGAGTTGCTCCACCTCCAGCACCGAATCCCCCAACGCTCGGCGAAGATGGGCCGGCTCCGGATGGTCGACCGATCGCCCCACCATTTGTCGAACCAAGCGATCTTGGTCAGAATGGGCCGCAGCCTCGGTCGCAACATGGTGGCCATCTCGAAGCACCGTGATCGTGTCGCACAGACGGAAAATCTCCTCCATGCGATGGGAGACATAAACCACGGTGAACCCCCGACGCTTGAGGTCGGCCAGCAGAGCGAAGAGTCGCTCGCTCTCCACCGCTGAGAGCGAACTAGTCGGTTCGTCAAAAACCAAGATCCGGGCCCCGGTGCCGACGGCGGCGGCAATTTGGAGGAGTTGCTCCTGGCCGGTGGTCAATTCGCCGACGAGCCGATCGACCTCTTCATCGAAGCCCACTTCCGAAAGCAGACGACGAGCCGTGTCGCGCATGGCCTCCCGATCGACCCAACCCCGTCGGTGCGGCCAACTCCCCAGACACAAGTTCTCGGCGATAGAAAGCTCAGGGCAGAATGCCAGTTCCTGGTGGACCATGGCGATGCCCAGTGCCCGCGCCTGGCCCGGATTCCGGGGAGAGATGGGAACGCCCCTCAGTCGAATCTCGCCCCCATCAGCCCCATCGATACCGGCCAGAATTTTTCCCAAGGTGCTCGTGCCTGCACCATTCTCACCCATCAGAGCATGGCAACTGCCCTCCGCCACGGAGAAGGACACCTCCGAGAGTGCCTGAACCCCCGGATAAGCCTTGGAGATCGCGTGGAACGACAGGAACGCCATGGTGGAGTCCAAAGGCGAAACTATCTCAGAGGATCACTCGTGGTCAGGGCCGACTTCAGATCGCCGGTCAACTCACATCGACTGACCATGTGGCGAGTGCGATAGACGATCTTGCCGCCGGCGTCGCGCTGAACCCAGTGGCCATAGCGGGCTCCTAGCTCCAGGCCTCGCTTGAGCTGTTTATCGCCCTTGGCCGGAGTCAAGCTGTACTCAACCAAGCGTCCGATCTGGCGCAGTTGCTGAACCAGATGCAACGACTCGGCACGGAGGGTTTCGTCTTCGACGATCACGACGCAATCCAACCCGGTATTGAAGGAGGGTAGCTTACCTCGGGCCTTGAGCAGTTCGAGCAAGACCACATCACCCATACCGAAACCCAACGCGGGCAAGTCGACCTTGCCGTGGCTTAGTAGCTTGACCAACTGATCGTACCGGCCACCGCCAGCGATGGCCCGGAATTCCCCCTTCCGGTCAAACGCCTCGAAAACCACCCCAGTGTAATAAGCCAGACCACGGATTACATTGTAGTCTACAGCGACATAATCGCGGAGCCCCCGGGCGGAGAGATTGTCGAGCACCGCCTGCAATTCGGGAGTCGGCACTCCGGCCTTAATAAAACTCCGAACATCCGCCACATCGATGCTCAAGGCTCGAAGCTTCTCGGCGGTGACCTCCGGTTTCTCACGCTCAATCTTGTCGATGACCTGATAAAACTCGTAGGCCCGGGCCGGATCGCCCTGACGCGATTCGTAAAAACGCTGCCACGCCTGCCGGCTGCTCAATCGAACGACCACATCTTGGGAGTCCAACCCGAGGCGGCGCAGGACATCGATGAGCAGGGCGATGATCTCGGCGTCCGCAGCAACATCGGCCTCGCCGAAGATGTCGCAGTTCAACTGGAAGTGTTCCCGAAGACGGCCGCGCTGCTGCTTCTCGTAGCGGAAGAGTTGCGGCATCGAGAACCATTTGATTGGTTTTTTATAGGCCCTTTCCGCCGCGGCAATCATCCGAGCCACCGTCGGTGTCATTTCCGGACGCATCGACACGGCCCGGTCGCCCTTGTCCACGAAGTTGAACAACTGGCCCACGATCTCGGCCCCGGATTTAGCCGTGTAGAGTTCGAGGGGCTCCAGCGGAGGCCCATCATATTCTCGAAATCCGTAGCAGCGGGCGGTATGCCGCCAGGCGTCGAAGAGGTGATTGCGAGCATCGCAGGACCAAGCGTCCTTCAGAGGCAGCGGCTCGGGATAAAATTCGCGGAAACCGGGGAGGCATTCCATGTCGGGCGAATGAAACCGCAGCACCTCCTCCGCGGCAAGGCGCCGATTGATAACGACCCCGGGCTAGGGCTTGACCACTCCACCCTGTTCAGGCCACTTTACCCATCGTCATGAGCGAAATGTACCCAGTAGTACCAGTATTGGTAGGTGGCCGACCGGCCGCCGATGGGACTTGTCGTAACGCTTGACGCAGCTTTCACAAGAACCCACGGCCGGAGACGGTCGTGGGTTTTTCGTTCCAAACAGGGAAACTCACGACTACCGGCCAAGAATAAGGAAATTTATCATATGAGCACGGCCACCCCGACGCAGAGCAATCAAACCACTAGCAACAAAGACATCGGACCCCTGATGTTTGGGCGCGACATCTTTGTCGAAGCACTGGAGCGCGAGGGCTGCGAGGTCATCTTCGCCTACCCCGGCGGCGCGAGCATGGAGATCCACCAGTCGCTCACGAAGTCGAAGATCCGCACCATCCTGCCCCGTCACGAACAAGGCGGAAGCTTCGCTGCCGAAGGCTACGCCCGAGCCACCGGCAGGGCCGGCGTGTGCATGGCAACCAGCGGTCCCGGCGCGACCAACTTGGTAACGGCCATCGCCGACGCCTACGTCGATTCGTGCCCCCTGATCGCCATCACCGGCCAGGTAGCCCAGTCGATGATCGGCCGCGGTGCCTTCCAGGAAACGGACATGATTGGCGTGACGCTGCCGATCGTGAAGCACTCCTATCTGATCACGGATATTAATGCTATCCCGCGAATCGTGAAGGAAGCCTTCTACATTGCTCAGAGCGGCCGCCCCGGACCCGTGGTCCTCGACTTCCCTAAGAATGTGCAGCAGCAGAAGGCCCGCCCCGTGTGGCCCACTATGGACGAGGTTAAGGCCGGCCTGCGCGGATACACCGACCGAGTGGCCGCCGACGAGTTGGCGCTGAATGAAATTATCGGACTCATCGAGAAGTCCGAACGACCGGTGATTTATAGCGGTGGTGGTATTATCACGGCCGGAGCCTCTCTCGAGTTGCTGCAATTCGCTGAATCCGCCCAACTCCCGCTGACGACCACGCTGATGGGTATCGGTGGTTTCCCCGAGGAGCACCCGCTGTCCCTGCGTTGGTTGGGCATGCACGGAGCCGCCTTCGCCAATTGGGCAGTCAATGGAGAGTACGTCCATCGCAAGGATCCGTCCGAGCCGATGGTGAAGCTCAAGGACGGATGCGACCTGCTGCTGGCCTTCGGCGTCCGCTTTGATGACCGCGTGACGGGGGCTTTCAGCGAGTTCGCCAAGGGAGCCACCATCGTCCACCTGGACATCGACCCCTCCGAGCACCACAAGAACAAGCGCGCCAACCTGGCCATCCATGGTGACCTGAAGGACGCCTTGCAGCGCATGAACGCGCTCATCGCCCAGCGCAAGGGCATCCAGAAGACCTTCCCCGCCTGGCACAGCCAAGTGGCCGAATGGAAGGCCAAGGCTCCGTTCCGCTACACGACCGAGGGACAAATCATCGATTCTGCCCATATTAAGCCGTTCGAGAAGGACGGCGAGGAGTTCATCCTGCCCCAGATGGTCATCGAGGAACTGTGGCGTCTCACGAAGGGTGAGGCGATTATCACCACCGGTGTCGGCCAGCATCAGATGTGGGCCGGTCAGTGGTACAAGTACAAGTTCCCCCGCCAGTTCATCACCAGCGCCGGTCTCGGTTCCATGGGTTACGGTTACCCAGCGGCCCTCGGCGCCAAGGTGGCTCGCCCCGACAAGCAAGTGGTCGACATCGATGGCGACGGATCCTTCCTGATGAACATTCAGGAACTGGCCACCGCCCACGTCGAGAAGATCGCTGCCAAGGCCATCGTGCTGAACAACCAGCACTTGGGCATGGTGGTTCAATGGGAGGATAACTTCTTCGACGGCAACCGAGGTCACACCTATCTAGGCAACCCGGACAATCGATCCGGCATCTACCCCGATTACGTCAAGGTGTGCACCAGCTTCGGTGTCCCCTGCGAACGCGTGGTGTACCGCAAGGACCTGCGCGCCGCCCTCGAGCGAATGCTGGCCGCTGAAACCCCCTATGTGCTGGATGTCATCACGCCCTACACGGAGCACGTGCTACCCTTCATCCCGGCCGGTCGCACCGTAGCCGACATGCGCTGGTAGACCCTCTGGCTGCAACAGCAGCAATCATCGATCAGACCGGAACCCTCAGGTTTCGGTCTTTTCTTTTTATGGGTCTCCCCAGCCCGCGTTCCAGCCCGCCGGAGGCTGAAGATCTCGACCGCCTCAATTCCCTAATTTGAAATGAAATTGGATTGAATTGTCTCTATGCGCGACCCGTCAGCAAGCATTACGATTCAGTTCTGAACTGCATGAGACTCTCGTTATCATCTACCGCACGTCGCGTCCGCAAAGCCGCAGGCTTCACGCTCATCGAAATTCTATTGGTCATCGTCATCATCCTGCTTTTGGCGGGTGCCTTGGTGGTGTTTGTGCTGCCGCAGCAAGAAGGCGCAGAGAAAAACACCACCCGACTGTTGCTCAACAACCTCTCCAGCGCTTTGGACACCTACCGATTGAACCTCGGTCATTACCCGAGCGAGCAAGAAGGCGGGCTCAATGCGCTGCTCACCAAGCCCACGTTCGAAAACGAGCGCCAAGGAGAGAAATGGCAAGGCCCCTACTTGAAGCCGGGTACCCGTCTGGACGATCCGTGGGGATTTCCTCTGCGCTATGAAGTGGTGGACCGTTCCCAGGCAGCCGACGGCGCCAAATCTGCCCTACCCTACAAGCTCTCTTCCGTGGGACCCGATGGTCAGCCGGACAACGACGACGACATCAAGCTGGCCACCGAATCCGACACCTCGGGGGCTGGTGGTGCCAATGCCGGCGGCAACTCGGGCGGCTCTACCAAATAATCGAGTTGATGAAATTCACCCCCTTCCATGCTCGGTCTCGGCACGGTGGCTTCACTCTGGTGGAGTTGCTCTTGGCCGTCACCTTGCTGGCCGGGTTAATGGGTGCCGCCGTCTTTGGGTTCTCGAGCTTGCAGCGCAGCGCCCAACTCAATGAGGGAGTGGAACGGGTGGAGACAGCCATGCGATTCGCCCGAGCCCATGCGGCCAATACCGGGCGCAAGGTCCAAGTGGTTGTTACCACGACCATCGACGCCAACGCCTCAGCGTCCTCGTCGTCCTCTGCTGACAAGCCTGTTTCCAACGGAAACGGAAACAGCTACGGCAATAACTACGGCAGCAGCAATGGCAACGAACCCCTCCACTCGCTGAGCATTCTTTGGGAGGCCGATCCCGCCCGCGCACCGGGCGTCTTCGAATCCATCCCTTCTCTTTCGGGTGATGTCGCCGACGTCTCTGAACTGGTCGAGATCCGATCGGTGGGTCGAGAGTCAAAAAATTCTGAGTCTAACGAAGGCTCCATGACCCAAGACTCCCAAGACGTGGGCAGCCCTCGAACCCGGGCCGGCCCCTCTTCTGACAATCTCGAATTTTCCAATCAGTCGATGAACAGCGGGGCCTCCTTCTCGGCTAATGACGCATCGGACTCTGAAATGGGTTCCGAGGCCTCCCGCCCATCCGCCGGCAGCGTCAACCCGGGCGAGACCACCATTACTTTCTACCCCGATGGATCCTGCGACGGGGCCACGATTGTTCTGGCATCCCGCGACAGTGACGATTCCCGCGAGGTGGCCGTGCACCTCGAAAGTGTCACCGGCACGACCCGCCGCCATTGGAAAGAATCCACGGGCTTGGGAGCCTCCCAGACCCGCTTCTCTCCTTCGAACCCGGCCTCCTCGGATCTAGGCTCATCGCCCGCCCGATCCAACCAGAAATCCACTTCCCCCATTGCTGCCTCACCAGCGACGAGCAAAGCCCGACGCTAAACCGTTTCCTTCTGCGGCGGCATCGCCCTGTCTTCTCTCTGAGTCCCCAGTTCCCGTGATGCTGAATCGGTCCCCCATTCATCCCAGACCGACCCAGGGCGCGGTGCTGCTGGAAGTAGTGTTGGCACTCGTTCTCTTCGTCGCCGCGGCCGCGGTTGTCAGCAGCGCACTCCGATCGGCGATCGACAGCGAAGAACGACTCAGACTCGGCGTGCACGCCGACAACTTGGCGGCCTCGGTAGTTGCTGAGCTGGAGACCGGCCTCCGCTCGCCGGCCGTCCTGGGACCAGCTCCCTTCGAAGCCCCCTTCACCAACTGGACGTGGCAGATCATCCCGCCCGGTGGTGACACGCCGGGATCGCCGCACGAAATCGTCATCCGCCATGCGGATCCGGAACTGGTGCGCCGACTTGCCCAAGTCATCCTCACCCCTTCGAGGGCGAGCTCCACCTCCGAGGAGCCTCTTCCGGACGAAACCGTCCCAGCCCTATGAAGATCTCCGTCCACAACGGCGCAGGATTCCGAGGCTTCACCCTGATCGAGGTTGTTCTCGCGATTGTCATCGGCGTCGGGTTGTTCACGGGTGTCCTGATGTTTTACCAGCAGGCCGCCGTCCTCCGAGAGGAGATCCTGCGCAAGGCCGATGCCTTGTCCGCGGTCCGCCTGGTCATGGACCGGGTTAGTACAGAATTGCGGACGGTGCCACCCAGCACCGCCGGTGTTTCGATCCTTTCTGGGGATTCCCGATCTTTGAGAATCCTTCACACGGCCGTGCCATCGAAAGCGCCGTGGCGCGGGGGCAATCTCGGCCGCGCCAGCATCGTGGAGGCCGACTGGGTAGAAGTCTCTTATCGCTGGTCCTCCGATACCAATGAGCCGGGGCTTTTCCGTCAGGAGCGAACCCACACCGCCAGTGCGCCGGTTTCGACCAACTTGTTGACTGAGATTGAACCGCTGCCTGGAAACAGCACCAATACGATCCTTCCCTCCGGAGGGATTCCACTCGCCGAGGCCATTGCCTACCTGCGATTCCGCTACTGGAACGGAACCCGCTGGCAGACCCGTTGGGATAAACCCGAACCTCCGATCGCAGTCGAAATCTCCCTGGGTTTAGAACCCATCGAAGACGAGTTTACGAGCGATGCAACCGACTCCGAAGAGGGCCCCGGCCAAGAATATCCCTTCGAAGTTTTCCGCCGGGTCATCGCACTTCCTGCAGCGCTCGCTCCGTCTTCAACAGAGCTCGAGCCGGCAACGACTGACGCGCCATCGGCCCTATGAAACCTCCCGAGTCTTACACCGTCCGGAGAGGCTCAGGGTTCGTCCTGGTGGGCGTGCTTATTGTCGTGATGCTCCTGTCGATGATCGCCCTGAGCGTGATGTTCCGGATGCGCTCTGAGGAGACCGCCGGAGCCACCGGTTCAACCTCCGAACAAGGTTGGGCGAGCGCGATGAGCGGGGTTCGTGAGGCCATGCGTCTGGCTCCAACATTTCAACCCGGAGACACGACCTGGATGGATGCCCCAGAGCGATTCAAGGATCGCGTGCTGTACGACGACGGTACCGATGAGTGGCGTTGGACTCTCTACTCCGCGAATCCCGAAGGGGGCATTCGCTTCGGACTGACCGACGAGGCATCCAAGCTGAACCTCAACTCGGCCACCACCTCGATGGTCAGCCGCCTGCCCGGAATGAAGACTTCGCTCACCGATGCGCTGCTCGATTTTATCGATGCCGATGAGGTGCCCCGACCGGAAGGCGCCGAACAAGAATACTACAACGCGTTGCCCCAGCCTTATCGAATCCACAACGGACCTCTGTCCACCGTCGAGCAACTCTTGCTGGTCCGCGGATTCACTCCTTCGGTTGTTCTGGGCGAGGATGCCAACCGCAACTTTTCGCTCGATCCCAACGAGGACGACGGTGACGAACGTGATCCACCCGACGATGCGGATGGGCGCCTCCAGCCCGGGTTACTTCCGCTGCTCACGGTCTATTCTCGGGAACCCAATTCCGACCAGAACGGACTCCGCCGTTTCAACCTAAATACCCCGGGCGCCAAACTATCGGAGACCAACGATTTGCCACCGGCCTTCGTGGCATTTGTGTCCGAACTCGGGTCCTCCAAGAGCGTCATAATGGATCCCGCGGAACTCTTGGATGCGACGATTTCTCTGAGCGGACCCGACAGTCCGGAACGGGCGGTACCCACCGGCATCGGCAAGGATTCGCTCGGGATAATCCTCGACCGTTTCACCGGCTCAGCGGAGGCCGAACTGGTAGGGCGCATCAACGTCAACACGGCTCCGACCAGCGTCCTCCAACTCGTGCCCGGCATCGACAACGCTCTGGCCGAAAGCATCCTCTCGGCACGCCGCAACTTGCCCGCCGAGCGACGCAGTTCCACCGCTTGGATCCATGTCGAGAACGTGGTTGAGGCCGAGAAATTTCGAGAGATCGCCCCCTTCCTGACAACACGCAGTCTCCAGTTTCGATTCAACGTTGTCGGCTACGGGGCCCGATCCGGTCGATTCCGCGTCCTAGAAGCAGTGATCGATACCGCCAGCCAACCGGCTCGACTGGTCTATCTTCGCGACCTCACCCGCTTGGGATTGCCCTTCCCTATCGCCTTGGAATCCGAGGAGGGCACCTCGTCTTCAGAGGCTAAAATTCCGTCTGGATCTGGCCCAAAACCAGCAAATCTGCCTCAGCCCTGAACCGAGTTAGGGCCCGTCGTATGGCGGACAAGAGCGTTCGCGCCTCAAAAACATCCGGACCATTCAAAAAATCAGCTGAAATAAGCGGCCCGTCGCTAGCGTCGGGTGTTGGCGACTCGCCGAACAATGTGGCAATCTCGCAGTGATTCCTGAGTCCAACGAAACATGGGTATTTCCCTCACAGAACTGACCGGTCAGATCCGCTCCCGCATCCCCGGAGCGGCAGGCTCTCGTCCGACCGTACGAGGGCTCCCCTCGGCCATGGGTCTCGAGATCGATGGTCTGACCCTCCGCATCGCTGAAGCCTCGAGGTCCGGCAACTCCAACCGCATCGATCAAGTTCGGGCGTTCCCCCTAGAATTGCCGGAGAATGCCGACCGCGCCGATGCCTCCGTCCTCGGATCCGCCATCGCCAAGACGCTGGCAAAAGCCCGGATCAAGCCAGGCCCTGTGGTCCTAGGAATCGGTCGCTCTCAGGTCATCCTCCGCACCGTGGTGGTCCCCGACACAGGCCTGACCGGCACCATCGCTGCGCTCGTGCGCTTCCAGGTGGCGCGTGATCTGCCCTTTCGACTTGATGAGGCCATCATCGACTTCCAGATCCTCCGGAGACTTCCCGCGCGCTCGGCTTCGGACACTGAAACACCCCCCCTATCCCCCGGGGCTGCCAACGACTCAGTAGATCGCGTCGAAGTACTCGTGGCCATCACCCGGCAAGAGTCTCTCGAGTTCTTGCGTCGGGTCACCGAGGCCGCCGGACTTTCTCTAGCTGCCGTCGGCTGGATCTCTCAGGCCAATGCCACCTGCCTCCGGGCCGCCAACGAGCCCCCCGGACTTCACACCGGCCCGCGTGCGCTGGTCGCCATCAAGTCAGAAGAGGTGGGCATCGAGATCCTAGCAGGTCGCTCCCTACTCTTCAGCCGGGGCCTGCCCATGCCCTCCTCCAAGGACACGGAGCCCGAACAGTGGATTCGCACGGCAACGATCGAGGTCGTACGGACCTTGCATGCATTTGGCGGCACCCCGGGCCGAACAGCCCCAGAGTCGGCGCTAATCCTCGGAGGAACCGGTCTCGAGGAAGCTCTCTCGGCCTCACTTGAGACACGGTTAGGATTCAAGGTCCCTCAAGTCACTCTGGCGCGTTCGTCGGGCCTAGACTCTTCCGAGGCCGCGGCCGTGGTGGGAGGATTTTCCAGCATCGGATTGGCTCTGGGAGCCACCGATCCCGCGGGGCTGGAATTTGACTTCCTCAATCCCAAGCGTCCCACCCCGCCTCCCGACCTGCGAAAGATCCGCCTGATCGCCGGAGCGACGGCAGCCCTGGTGATCTTGGTAGCGGTGCTCGGTGTCCGCAAGACGCTCATGAATCGTCGCGAGGCCACCTTCACGGCCCTTCAGACTGAATTGACCACCGGCGAAAAGAAACGCCCGGTGTACCGGCAAATGATCCAACAGGCGGCCACCCTGAAAGCGTGGTCGGCCGAGGAGCGCGATTGGTTGGACCATTACGCCCATCTCAGCGCGGTACTGCCCCGGAGCGAAGAGATTTACCTGACCAGCGTCGCCTTCGGTCCCAACCGGGCGATCCGACTGGGAGTCCAAGCTCGCAACGGCGAGGTCCTCGGCAAGGTCGACCGACTCCTCCGTGCTGCTGGCTACGATGTAAAACCCCTGGCCGTGACGCCGGGGGCCGATCGCAATGGCTACAACTTCCGCACCACCGTGGAACTCACCGTACCATCCAAGCTCAAGTTTGACCTCACCAAGCTCACGCCGCCGGCCCGGCCCGCCGATGATGTCTCCCTAGAAGCCCCTCGGAAGGGAGGAGCCCGATGAACGACCGCGAAAAGAAACTCCTCACCCTCATCGGTGGGATCGTCGGTCTGGTGCTCCTCTTCGTCGTCGGCCGCAGCATCTTTCTCAAGCCACTGAACGAGATCGATCGCCGCATCGCGGGTGTCCGCGAGAAACTCGATCGCCTGGCCAAAGAGCGCCGGGACTACTTCGCCGCGGAAGACGAAGTGAAGATCGCAGCCACACTCACATTCTCCGACGACATCGATCAGGCCAGTGCACGTTTCGGCGAGATGCTGACACGCACTCTCATTAACAGTGGACTTCGGGAGGCCGATTTTAGCCGCCTCCCCACCGGCACCCGCAAGATCCGAGGCGCCTTGGAAACCGGCTGGACCATCCGCGGTGACGGCCCATTGCACCAGGTGGTGAATCTAATTTTCATGCTCGACCGAGCGACTCCAGTCCATCGACTCGATGGCCTAACGCTCTCCCCCTCCGATGCACCCGGACGGGTGAAGGTGAGTTTCCGATACCTGACGCTCGTTCCCATGCCGTGCCCCGAGGTGGAACGCGGCGACCTCGAATCCCGTCTTAACGCCGAGAGCCCAGAGCGCCGCGCCTATGACGCCATGATCACTCGTGATCTCCTGCGACCCTACATTCCCCGCCCGGCCCCGGCCCCACCCGCCGGCCAGCCACCGGCCCCACCCCGACCGCCTCCCCCGGGAAGTCCCGGCCTAGAAGCCTATCGTCTGGTCTCACTCTCAGAATGGGCCGGCGAGTCGGAGATCCACGTCCGGGACCTCACCGCGCAAAAAACGGTCCGCTACAAGGTCGGGGATACCATCGCTGGCGGGGTCATCGTCCAGGTCGATTACCGCCCCTGGCCGACCCCGGGTCGGGAGAACGTCTTGTCCGGCAGCCGAGTCATCCTGCGTATCGGCAATGAATACTGGGCCATCGAACGCGGTGGCACCTTCGCTCAACGGCACAAACTCAAACCGGAGCAATTGCCCCCGGGCATCGCCCAATTTTAAATTTCGTCTCCTTTTCTCCATGAACATTCAACGACCCTTCCGTCTGGCTCTCGCCCTCAGCGTGGGTCTTGGTCTGAGCGTCCCCAACCCGTTTGCTCACGCGCAAACGGCCAGCCCAAAATCCGGCAGTGTGCCTGCCACTCCTGGCACGGCCGCACCCGCCGCAACGCCGGTTCTAACACCGACGGCGACGACCAACCCCACCAACGCTCCTGCGGCAGCCCCAGCCAACGCTAAAAACATCCGCTTCCAGTTCGATGGAATTCCCTATGCGGATGTCATCGAGCGTTTCGCCCAAATGTCGGGCAAACCCGTGGTTGGTGAAATCAACCTTCCGGGAACCATCACCTTCAACGACTCCAACGCCTATAACTACGCGGAGGCCTTCGACACACTGAATGTCATCTTGTCGATGAAGGGACAAATGGTCGTCGAGGAGGGGAATTTCCTACGCGTGCTTCCCTTCAAAGAACTGCCGCAAACGCCCTTGCGCATTCTGCGCGGCAGCGACAAAGCCGACGGCGTCCGCCCCGGAGAAGTCGTCACCGTGGTCTTGGAACTCAAGAACCTCGATGCGAAGGAAATTTCTGAATCGATCACCAACCTGCTTTCTACAGCCGGATCGGTGGCCACCCTGTCCCGCGGACGCGGCCTGATCCTCACGGACCGCTTGGTCAACATCCAGCGGGTCAAGTCACTCATTAGTTCGGTCGACAATGAGACGGCCGCTCAACGGCAGATGAAGACCTACACGCTGCTTCATGCCTCCGGGGCCGTTATTGCCGACCTCATCAACCGCACCTTCGGTGTCACCACGGCTCCGAAGCGCACTCAGTTCAATCCCACCTCGAAGCAACTCGATGTCCTGCCAGCCGATCCGAACGACTACGTCACGGCCGTGTACGATGACGCTTCCCGAACCTTAGTTCTCTTTGGTCCCCGCGAGCGGTTGAGCCTGGCCGATGAACTCATCTCCCGTTTTGAAGACAGCGGAACCGGTGCCGGCGATGTCCGAATCTATACCCCTGAGGTGATCAAGGCCGAAGATTTGGCCAACATGATCCGACAGGCGATCCCCGGAGTGGCCGCCGCCAACGAAACGGGATCTGCAGCAGCCACCAAGGCCCGGGTTATCGCAGAAAAGGACACCAACCGACTCATCGTTGCGGCGCCGTTGGCCGGCATGGCCGACCAAATCGAGGCCCTCGTCAACAAGCTCGACAAGCCCGTCCACGGTTCAGGCCGTACCGCGGCCACCGGCACTCCAAGCAAGGCACAAGTCGTCCAGGTTACCCGAGTGTTCCGGACCCGCACCTCGGAGGCAAAGAACGTGGGCAAGATCTTGAGCGAGGCCCTCACCAAGACGCTGCCCAATGGCCAGAAGGTGGCCACAGCCAACGTCTCGGTGGAACCGGGCAGTCAGAGTATCGTGGTCACAGGTTCTCCGGGTGATGTTCAAACTGCCATGGACATCATCTCCCAACTGGAGACCGGTTCCACCAATCCCCGCCCTCAACAGACCCGCTTCATCGATCTAGGCAGTGTAGCCGAAGCCAAACGCATCGTCCCTCTGGTGGAACAAATCTACCGCAGCGAAGTAGCCGATGGCAGCGCGGGCGGGGCTGCCCACGCCAAGATTATGGCCGAGCCGAACACCAGTCGTCTCATCGTCACCGCCTCCGGAGAGCACCTGACTCGGATTGAGGAAATCGTCCGCAACCTCCGTGCCGAGAAATCCCGACCCTTGCAGCGGTCCTTGCATATTCTCGCGCTGCGCAATGCCCGACTGGAGAGCGCATTCACGAGCCTCAACAGCCTGATCAATGAGCGCATGTCGGACCGGCGTTTTGAAGACCAGCCCAAGCCGTCAGTGGTTGCCGACAACGCCAACAACCGCCTGCTGGTGACGGCGACCGAAGAACAGAAGAAGGAGATCGAGGCGATCCTAGCCGTCGTGGACGTCGCTCCGGAGCGCCAAAAACGCCAGATGGCAGTGATCCCAGTCAACGGCAAGACCCCGGCTGAACTCATCGCGTTGGCCAGCCAAATGATGAGCCAACTGGGGGAGCAGCCCAGCAATCCTCAACTCGAGCCCAAGCTCATTCCTGATGCCTCAGGAAAGCAGATCATCGTGTTGGCCTCCGACGTCGATATTCAGCGCGTCCGAACTCTGATCCAACAATTGGACGCCACCACCTCTTCGGCCGTCAGCCGACAGTTTCGCAATGTCGAGCTGCACAACCGCAACGCGGCCGAACTCACTCCCTTAATCCAGCAACTCTACTTGGAGCAGATCAAAGGAACCTCTGAACCTCCGGGTGGACCCGCCACCCTGATGACTGACGCCAAGAACAACCGCATCATGGTCAGCGGTGCCGAGCGGGAAATCGTTCGGGTTGAGGCTATTATCCAACAGTTGGATCCCGCCGGTCAGAAGAGCGCCAAGGAGGAAACCCGGATCATCCGCCTAAAGACAGCCATCGCCTCAGACATCGCGAGCCTGGTTGAAAAGAGTCTCGGCTCCCAGACCCAGGCGGTGAAGGTGCTCGTCGATACCCGCAGCAACAGCTTGGTGATTACCGGCGAACCGACCGCCGTTGAGGCTGCGGCCAAGATCGTCCGCGAACTGGACATCCCTTCGGATGTCCAACCGCGTGAAATGAAGGTCATCGAACTCAAGCAAGCCGAGGCGGCGGCACTGGCCACCTTGGCCACCACGCTCGCCACCGATTTGCTCAAGAGCCAGCGCGGAGCCGAATACACCCCCAAGGGCCGCATCCTGTCCGACCCTGCGGCCAACCGTGTTATTATCTCCGCTCCCCGCGAGGAGATTACCCTCATCACGCAAGTCGTGGAGCGCCTGGACCAAGCTCCTGAGGCAGCCGGCGGCGCGCGGGTTTTCCGGCTGACCAATGCCGATGCGTCCCAGGTCGTCAGCGTCGTGTCCAATGCCATGGTGAAGTTCGACGCGCGCAACCAACCCATTCGACGGGCCTCAGTCTCCCTCGACCGCGAATCCAACAGCATCGTCATCTCGGGTTCCCGTCAGGATCTGAAGGATGCTGAGGGCATCATCCAGCGCCTCGACAATGAAGGAGGCGAAGGCTCTGGTGGGACGGGCGGCGGATCCAAGAACCGTAGCCTGAAGATGGTAGAGGTCATCGGCGAGCCCGACACCCTCGCCACGGTTGCCACCCGCGTCTTCATGGCCCAGAACGCAGGCCGATCGGTGACCAACTTGGTGAGCATCACCCCGGAGCCCAACGGCCACCGCCTCATCGTGCTGGCCCCGGACTCCCTC
>SYMJ01000093.1 GCA_005805505.1 Verrucomicrobiales bacterium
AAGGTGATCGGCCCAAGCCTGGATAACCCGGCGGTCGTTCGATGGGGTCGCCAGATACCCATCCAGAATCCCCAGCAAGGCCTCACCGCCAGCAGCCGAACCATCCACCACATACGGCAGACACCACCCGGGTTCGTTGAACTCCAGCGACCACACCTTCGCAAACGCCGCATTGATCGCGCAGTTCGCTCGAAGGGCCGGTGCCGGGACATCCTCCCGAACTCGCGGGCTGACCACTTGTGCCTGTGTATCCACCTGCCGGCGAATCGCCTGCTCCTGGGCAGCCCTCAAGTCCGGGAATCGGGCTCGCAGGTCTTGATCCACCCAAATCCCCACCGGAACCGACCTCACCATCGTCATCAACGCAGTCCTCAGAAATCCGGCAACCTCAGTCTGCCGCTCCGCATCTGTGGAATCCGCCCCCGCAAGAGCCCTCGTCCACTTCAGGCATTCTTTCTGGGCCACGGGGTCATCCGCCAAATTGAACCGTTCGGCCGCTGGCAGACTGTGCAAACGGAGGATGAAGGAGCACTGTTAGCAGACCAGACAATCGGCCATGCCCCCAGCACTCGGATGGTAAACCACCCGGTGAAATGGCATCCCCCGGCGAGCCACCTGAACTTTGGCGAGCAGAGGTACCTGCAATCCAGACCCCTGCTCTTCCACCAAGACTTTGAACCCCGTCGAAGACTCAACCTCTTTTAGGAATCCTTGGGTGGTCGCACTCAGTGACATGACGCCCGGAACATACTGAGTCGTTTTCCGAACCGCGAGAACCTTGCGGAGGAGGCATGGGCTTTCATGGCTTTTGTCTGCCCCTGTCACTCATCGTCACCACCCATCAGGGTTGGCGGCGGGCAAAACCGGCAGCGCGGCGGGCTTGTTCGATTCGCAGGGCGTGAGCCTCGTAAACTTGGGCCAGGGCTTCGCTGAACTCCGGCAAAAGTCCTTCTGAATTCGGAAGTCTTGATTCCTTTGCGAATCGTCGCGCATTTCCAGCCGAGATTCGAGGGGATGGCAACCTTCTCACACCGCTCGCACGATTCCGTGGAACACCTATGCCTCGACCAGCCAATGCTGCGCGGCGATGTTCGATAAGCTCGGCATGATTCAATCGAAGCATTTCAATCACCGTATTTGCTGCCGCATCGGTACCGTCAATTCTGCCAGTGGCATGGTACAGAAACCGCACGGCGCAATTGGGGTGGAACGGGGTTACCGGCAGAGGTTGCCCACTGTCGCCGCGCGCCGGTGCTCCGTAAGGCAGAGTCGAACCGCGGTCCACGCAGGCCACCAAGTTCCCGAAGTCAACCGTTTCGGAGAGTCGGCCTTGGGCGAGTGAAGATTTTTGGGTCACTACGTGCTCCACATGGGCATCCCAAGTCGGACGACCGTTCCAGATTACGTGGCCAATCCTACGCTGGGTGTAGGCACAAAGCCCGTGCTGGTTGCGGACCCTCTGATCACGAATATCTTCCTTCACTGCGGTTGGGAGAGACCGATAATGCCGGTTCTCGGCCACCGTTTCAGCCCGAGTCCAAGCCGTGAGGCTCGGGGGAGGCTGTCCACCCGTGATGGGTCTCACGCGTCAGACTCCCTTGCCGATTCCTCGACTGAACTCATGTAGTTCTCGGCTTCGGTCAGCTCGGGAAAGTTGAAGTTCTCCGAGCCGCGTAGTTGGGTGATGCGCTCCCTTGCCAAGGCAAAATCACCCTTTTCTACGAGTTCAAGAATCGCGTCGAATTGATGGGCCATCCCCCGATTCACAGCCTCAGCACCCATGATGTGCTCGAGTACTTGATTGCTGCTTAGCCCGATAGTCTGCCGTGGCCTACTCCATGTGCCATCGCGATGGAGCAAAATGATCTGCTCCGGCGGCGTCTCACCCACGATCTGGGGAGAATGTGTGGTGGCGAAGAACTGGAGCGACGGAAAAACCTTTTTGAGATCCGTGACCAGACGGCGCTGCCAACTGGGGTGGATATGCAGGTCCAACTCGTCGATAAAGACTACGCCCGGCGTCTCTTCCAAGACCCGTTCGCCAAGGTGGGGGTTGAGCAGTGATGCCTTGAATGCGATGTCCGCCACGAGGGCGAGCATGGATTTCTGACCGTCACTCAGGAGATCGAATGGCTGCCTTCCCCTGGCATGCGTTTCAACGACGAGGGAGCGTTCAGCGACATGATAATCTACGCTAATACAGTCTTCCAGGCAGGCACACATGGCCCGCTTGACGGCGGCAAAACCGAATCGGTCGCGGCCAATTTCCAAGGCCACGTATCGCTCTTCCTTGAGCCACCGGAACAAGTCCGAGAAATTGATCCGTGGGTCTAGGCTGAAGAGATAGCCATCGAGCCGATTATTCTCAAGTCGTTCCTTAGCCTCACTCTCGCCGCGCATATCTTTGGATGGGACCCAAAGTCGTCCAGCCCCATAACTAGAGATGAGCGGCAAAGTTACCAACTCCTGTCGAGCAACCATTCCCTCGGCCCGGGACGCCTGCTCCTTAATGCCCTTCGCTAACTTCTGAGTTGTTCTGCCACCTTTCGCCTCCAATGAACGCCCCCACTCTAAAGGACTATCATCCAACCCGGTGCCGGCGGCTTCTACGGTGACAGGATACTGCGGGGAAACCTGCAAAGTGTCTCCGGACATGCCTGTCACCCGTCGAACATCTTGGTCGTCCTGAATGTTACGGGAATCGTATCCACGAATACCGAGGAACCAGCTCCCGGCAGCCACGGCCAGTCCTTGGAGGAGACTGGTCTTGCCAGCACCGTTTTGACCAACGATGAGATTGAACTGCCGATCAAACCGAAACTGGGTGTCCGCGTAGCAGCGGAAGTTACGGAGTATCAACTGTTCGATACGCATATTCAGAGATGAGTCTCGGTGGATGGGCAGAAGGCAACAACCCCAAAAATCCTTATTAAATCTAGGCGACACGGCAACTCCTCGCCACTGCGAATTGAAACCTACCTGGGCCGAGTCGGCCGTTTCTTACAACCTTATCGGAGACCCTGCCCATCTGATGGTCCAGATCGCCCGCGGCTTTGACATTATCATCATCGGAAAGGGGTTGAACTCCGGGAAACAACCGGTCCACTGCGGCTACCAGTTCCCAAAACGGGGCTTCGCCGTTTTCCCAATCTTTAAGCGCTAAGTCGGTCGCACCGCGAACGCGATCAACGAGGTCGTCGGCCATCCGTTGTCGCTGGTTCGACTTCATCCAACTCTGCCACTGGCGAGCGGTGAGTTGGGTGCCGCCCACTGGTTCTACCGGGGCGTGGGCCAGGATCCTCACTTTGATTGCATCAGTGTCAGCCTCGATTGCAGCAAGCTCAGTGATCTCGGATGCAATCTGAGCGTGATGCAATAGGCGAGAGCCCGGCCCGTAGAGGGCCCCTTGACCCCGTTTTACCGGCATGGAGAGCCAATCTTCCGCAACCCATTCCTTGAGCGTGCGCGTCGCGGTAATGCGAGTAAATCAAAGCGCAGACTGAAGATCCTGATTCCGTCCGTGGCCCTGCCGGGTGAGCAACGGCAAGATCCGGAGGAGTTGGGGTGGCATGTCCTTTCTCGGCTGGAACGGCAATACGACCTCGTAAAGACGGCTTCCCTTGGACTGAGAGCGTACTGCGCCTTTTCGGACCAGGTCCTTGATCAATGCCTATGCCCCATAGATTTCCGTCTTCAGCAACGACTGCACATCGCGGCTGGTGATTAGATCCTGATGCGAATGGGCGGATGCGAGAACACTCTTCTGGTCGAGGCTAAGCCTCATCGATTCGAACTGTCTTAGCCAATCAAAGGTACCACCGGCGTCGACTACCTTCGTAATACTCGCGATGGTGACCGCGGTTGACGCGTCGGTTCTTTTGGACGTTCCGTTCGGCCGCTGGCAGACTGTGTGAACGGAGGATGAATGCACAGTGGCAGCAGGCTCGGAGGCTGGATTCCCGGAGTTTGTTTCCGGGCAATGGTTTCGGCTCAACCAGAAGGTGCTTCGTTGTTGGCTTAGGGTTCTAATCGGTAGAAGCCCAACTCGCTCAGCATCGACTGACCTTCCTTACCTCGCATCCAGGCCACCCAGTCTTGGACCGCCCCTCGGTCGACCGGCACATGGACATACACGTAAAGCCGCCGCCACAGCGGATAGCGGCCGTTGCGCACGGTGGCTTCGGTGGCCTCCTCCGGGGGCTGTCCGGGCCGCTGGGCCAGGCGCAGTCGTCGGGTTCCAGCACCGGGAAGCCCGCCAGAAAAACCTAATCCTCCGGGATCGGCCGCCACCGAGGCCGCCACCTGAGCACTGCCCTGCAGGGGCTGCAACGACGACGAATAGTTGCCCCCACGGAGCACCGTTTCCCGGAAGAACTCGTAGGTGCCTGAGCTGCTTTCCCGCCCATAGAGGACTACCGGCTGATCCTTGCCGCCCACTTCCTTCCAATTGCGAATCCGCCCTGAGAACAGGCCCGACAATTGATCGAAATCGAGGGCGCTCACCGGGTTGGAAGGATGAACATGCACCAGCACCGCATCCAAGGCGACGGGGTACTCCCGCGGACGAACCCCGAAGGCCCGCACATAGGCCTCCACCTCGCGGGCTCGAATCTTGCGGGAGCAGGTCGCCAGGTCGGCCGTCCGGTTCACCAGCGCCGCAACCCCGATCCCGGAACCGCCGCCGCTCACCTCGATCCGCAGCCCAGGATGAGTGCCCATGTACGCGCTGGCCCAACGCTGAGCGAGCAACACCATGGTATCGGAACCCTGAACCGACAGGTCTGCGGCGGACGTCCCACGGGACGCGGCCAGCATCCATCCGATCCAGAATAACCAAGCCCAGGGTTTCATCGGCTCGCATTGCCCTTCAGCGGATGTCCAAAGGCAAGCCATCCTCGGAACGAACGCACTGAAATTGGCCATTGATCCAAGGGGAGAATTCAGGGATTGGACGGGAGTGCGGATGAGACGTTTTCACTGGATTTCCCTAATCGTGGCGGGCCTGACCTTGGCTGCGTGTGCGGGGCGGCGGGGCGGGAATGAGGGTTCCGTGGCCCACTCCACCCCTTCGACCCGATCCGGGAACACCATCTACCGCGAAGACTGTGCCCGTTGCCATGGCCCTCAAGGCGAGGGAGTCGCCGGCCAATACGACGAGACCTTGTACGGAGAACAATCTATGACGTCGCTGGCCCGGTACATCCACCGGACCATGCCCGACGATCGCAAGGAAAAGACCTCGGAGGCCGATGCGCGAGCGGTCGCTGAATTTATCCACGGAGCCTTTTATTCGCCCCAGGCCCGGGCCCGAAATACCCCCGCACGGATCGAGTTCAGTCGCCTCACCCAGCGACGCTACCGCGAATCGGTCGCCGACCTCCTGAGTGGTTTCGCCGAGACCCGTCAAACCGAACGATCCGGAGGGCTTCAGGCAGAATATTTTCAGTCGAAGGGAATGAACAAGAAGGACAAGTCGGCCCTCCAGCGGATCGATCCCATCGTCCGCTTCGACTTCGGGACCAACTCTCCGACCCCGGATATTACGGCCGACCAATTTTCCATCGCCTGGAGCGGATCAGTACTGGCGCCGGAGTCGGGCGAATACCAGTTCCGGGTGACGACCCCCAATGGCGCACGGCTTTACGTCAACACGGACCTGGCGGCGGGCGACAGCAATCGACGGGATGATTCAGACGCCAAGCGCGAAGAGGCTCTGGTGGATTTGTGGGTCAGTTCGGGTGGCGTGGAACGTCAGGGGTCGGGGACGTTGTACTTGCTGGGCGGACGGAGCTACCCCCTGCGCTTAGATTACTTCAAGTTCAAGGAGAAGACGGCCGCTGTGCGGCTCGAGTGGAAGCCACCGCATGGGCCCTGGACAGGGATTCCCTCCTCGGTCCTGTCCCCGGATGGGTCCTCGGCGACCCCGATCATCGGCACGGCGTTTCCGGCCGAGGACTCCAGTCTGGGCTACGAGCGCGGGCATTCGATTTCCAAAGAGTGGTGGCGGACCATCACCCGAGCCGGAACCGAGACCTCAGAACTGGTGGCTGAGCGGATCCGTCGCCTGGCCGGTCTCCCCGCCGACCTGACCAACCGCACCGAACTCAGCCGACGGATGCAGGACTTCTGCTCCCAGTTGGCTGAGCGCGCGTTTCGGCGGCCTCTAGATACAGAGCTGCGTCACCGCACGGTGGACCTCTGGTTCCAACCCGGCGTCGCTTTGGAAGACTCGGTGAAGCGGTCGGTGCTGGCGGTCATGACCTCTCCACGATTCCTCTACCCGGAGTCGGAGGGACGTCAAGACAGCCATACGGCCGCGGCACGTCTGGCTCTGGTGCTGTGGGATTCGCTCCCAGATGAAACACTCCGGAAGGCCGCCAACCGCGGCGAAGTCAGCACTCCGGACCAAATTCGTGCCCAGGCCCGACGCATGATCCAAAACCCTCGGGCCAAGGCCAAGCTGCGCGGGTTCTTCGACCATTGGCTCGATGCGGAGGCGGCCGATGACATCGCCAAGGATCCTAAGTCTTATCCGGGCTTCGATGCCGAGATGGTGCAAGATTTGCGAACCTCCCTGAACCACTTCGTAGATTCGGTGGTGTGGAGCGACGCTTCGGATTACCGACAATTGTTATTGTCCGACGAGCTCTACCTTAATGCCCCATTGCACCGGTATTATGGGGTCGAAAGTTTAGGAAATACCAACCGGGGGTCGAGCGGAGGTGCCACCAACGCCCTTGACGACGCCTTTGTCCCTGTGCGTTTCAATCCAGAGCAACGGGCCGGGGTGCTCACGCATCCGTTCCTCCTCTCGGCCCATTCCTACTACCGGTCTTCCTCACCGATCCATCGGGGCGTCTTCCTGACTCGCAAGGTGCTAGGCCGTTTTCTTAAACCGCCGCCGATGGCTATCGAGTTCATGGACGACCGATTTGATCCGTCGCTGACCATGCGCGAGAAGGTGACTCAACTGACTGAAAAACCGCAATGCATGGCCTGCCACGCGACCATCAACCCGCTAGGCTTTAGTCTGGAACAATTCGACGCGGCCGGGCGGTTCCGCTTGGAGGACACTCGGAAACCCGTCAACGCCACCTCCGAGTACCAGACGGCCGACGGCAAGACGCTGACCCTGCGGGGCCCACGAGACCTCGCCCGCCATGCCGCCGAAAGCCCGGATGCACGCCGCGGGTTCGTCCGACAACTTTTCCAGCACACGGTCCAACAGGCGCCGGACGCCTATGGGGCGGGGTCACTCCAGAAACTCGATTTGGCCTTCGAGCACTCCGGCTGCAATGTTCGCCAACTTCTGGTAGAGATCGCTGTCCACACCGCCACCTTGGATCCGAAGAACCCGTCACGGAAATGAAGCCCACCCTCACCTCCTCACCGCGTCGCCGCTTCCTCCGAGACCTAGGCCTCTCCGCCGCGGTCTTGCCGTTCCTGGGCGGATTGCCTTCGCTTCAGGCCGCCCCGCGCAAACGGTCTGCCCAGCGCATCGTCTTCGTCTTCACCCCCAACGGCACCGTGCCCAATGAGTTCTGGCCGGAAACCGCGGGCACCGAGTTCCAGCTTAAATCCATCTTGGAGCCGCTGGCTGCCTACCGGAACCAAATGCTCATTCTCAAAGGATTGTGCAACCGGGTCCGCGGCGATGGCGACGGGCACATGCGCGGCATGAGCTGCCTGCTCACGGGCATTGAACTGCTCCCCGGCAATATTCAGGGAGGCTCCGACACGCCGGCGGGCTGGGCCAGCGGGCCGTCCATCGACCAAGAATTAAAAACTTTCTTGCAGGGGCGACCAGAAACGCGGACCCGCTTTGGATCCTTGGAACTGGGAGTGGGTGTGCCCCATCGGGCCGACCCTTGGACACGCTGGACCTATGCCGCTTCCAATCAGCCGGTCGCTCCGCTGTCCGATCCCTACGAAGTGTTCGAAAAGATTTTCGGCCAGGTGAAAGACCGCGAGAACCTCGGCAGTGTCCTTGATCAGGTGCGTTCGGATCTCCAGCGAGTTTCGCAAAAACTGGGCCGAGAAGAACGAGCGATCTTGGAACGGAATGCGACACTCGTCCGCGAGATGGAACGGGAGATTTCTGAAGCCGGCCGCCAGAAACTGCGCGTGGCCGCACCGGTCCTAGAACCGGGCATCGGCAATGAGAACGACACCATTCCACAAGTTTCGCGCATGCAGGCCGACCTGCTGGTCAATGCCTTCGCCAACGACATGACCCGAGTGGCCTCCCTGCAATACACCAACTCGGTCGGGCAAGCCCGCATGCGCTGGCTGGGCATCGATGACGGCCATCACGCGCTCTCGCACGATCCAGATCTCAACACTGGCTCGCAGGAAAAACTGGTGAAGATTAACCGGTGGTTCGCCGGCGAAATTGCCGCGCTGGCCCAGAAACTGGCGGCAACGCCCGATCCGGATGGCAACGGATCCCTCCTCGACCACACCACGATTCTTTGGACCAACGAGCTGGGTAAGGGCAACAGCCACTCCCATGACAACATTCCCTTTGTGATGGTGGGCGGCGGACTGGGGTTTGGCACCGGCCTTTGCCTGCACCTCGACAAGACACCACACAACCGCCTGTGGTTATCGATTGCCCAGGGCTTTGGACATGATCTGAAAACCTTCGGTAATCCGACGCTCTGCAGCGCTGGGCCACTGCCCCTTGGCTGACCCCGAACAGCCCCCTTGGGGCCTCGGATACCTCTCGGGCGTCGGAGCAGAGTGCTTACAGGCGTACTTGACCCAGTCCCAGTCCAATCTAGGATGCAATCCGAACCGCAACGTCTGCCGTTGGAGTCTTGCCCTTCTGCTCCGCCCTCAGATTTTCGCGGAAGAGTCACATCCATTTGAATCAATGATCACTGCTGCTTCTCCGCAATCTTCGCCCAAGATTTCAAAAATCTCCGAGGCGGTCATCCGTATCGCCGGCAATTCACAGGACGGTATCCAAGCCATCGGCGGCTTCCTCGCCCGCCTCGCAGGCCGTTCCGAGCAAGAGGTCATGACCTTCATGACCATCCCGTCCACGATCTCCGGCGGACCCTCCATTTTCCAGGTGCGCATTGGCTCCGGCGAAGTGCTTTCGGCCGGTGACGAGGCCGACATGCTGCTGGCCTTCTACGATCACAGCTACAAGGCCCACCTCAGTTCTCTCAAGCCGGGCGGCATCGTGATCTACGACTCCGATCACATGAAGGCCGAGGACATCTCGGTCGAAAACCTCACCAAGTACCGCCATGTTGGCGTCCCCATTTCCTCCCTGACCGTCGAGGCCATCGGCGGCACCGGCCGTGACAAGGGTAAGAATGTTTTCTCCCTGGGTCTGCTCGCCAAGATGTTCGACCTGAATGTCACCAAGCTCACCCGCTTGCTGACGGAGCGTTTCACTGGCAAAGACCCCAAGGTCGCCGAGACGGCCCTGAATGCGTTCAATGCGGGTTACAATTACCAACTGGCCACCGCGCCCGAACTTTTCCAGTTCAACCCCGGTGAGAATGTCGGTCTGAGTCAGGTCGTCATGAGCGGCAACGAAGCCCTTGCCTACGGCCTCATCGCCGCGGGCGTCCGCTTCGGTGCCGGTTATCCGATCACTCCCTGGACCGACATCATGGAGTTGCTGCGCCGCGAACTGCCCAAGTACGGCGGCAGTTTCCAGCAATGCGAAGACGAGCTCGCTTCCATCTCCATGGCCATTGGTGCCAGCTGGGGCGGACGCGTGGCGGTGACCGGTTCGTCCGGCCCGGGCATCTCGCTGAAGACCGAAGCTCTGGGTTGGGCCGTGATGGCCGAGATGCCCTTGATTGTCGTAGACGTCCAACGCGGTGGTCCCTCCACCGGCATGCCGACCAGCATCGAGCAGTCCGACCTGAACATCGCCTGCTTTGGCGGCCACGGTGACAGCCCTCGCGTTGTCATCGCGCCTTCCTCGGTCGAAGATTGCTTCTACACCGCCATCGAAGCGGTGAACATCGCTCGCAAGTACAGCACCCCGGTCGTGATCCTCAGCGACCAAGGCATCGCCACCCGGATCGAGGCCTTCAAGGAGCCCGATCTCCAGAACATCGTTCAGGACATCTCCCCCGATCTCACCCCGGTCACCGATCACAAGCCCTACGACCTGTCGGCTCCGGATGGCATAACGCGCCATCTGGCACCGGGCACTCGCATCGCCAGCGGAAAATACCCCGTCGTGACCGGCCTCGAGCACGATGAACTCGGACACCCAACGGGTTCTTCCAAGTTGCACGTCCAAATGGTCGCCAAGCGCCGCAACAAGCTGAAGAAGCTCGCCTCGGAACTGCCCGTGCCCGTCGTGTACGGTGCGGCCGAAGGACAAATCCTGCTGGTGAGCTGGGGTTCCTCACAAGGTCCGGTTCAAGAAGCCGTCAAGTTGGCCCGCGCCGCGGGACACGCGGTGTCCGCCGTGCACATCAAGTACATCCACCCGCTGCCTCCGGGTCTCGATAATATCTTCGCCGCTTTCAGCCACGTGTTCGTGGTCGAACTCAACGACGAGGGATTCGCCGGCATCGGCCAGATGGGCGCCCTCATCCGCACCTACATCCCGGACGCCAAGATCCGTGGCATCACCAAGACCGACGGCCTCACCTGGAAGGTGAAGGACATCGTGGATCGCGCACTGCAAATGGCCAAGTAAGCCGCCCAGGAACCCAAGAACTCTCTTTATCCATTCATCATGAGCGAAGTTGCCATCCTGAACCCCACCACCTCGCGCGGGGTCAACACCAACACGACGCCGGTCGCGCCTCTGCTGGACGCCGACCGCAAGCCGCTGACGAAGAAAGAAGTCTCCGCCGATCACCCGACATGGTGCCCCGGCTGCGGTGACTTCGCCGTCCTGGCCCTCTATTTCAAACTGATCGAGCGCCGCAAGCTCCAGCACGAGAAGATCACCACAGTGGCCGGCATCGGCTGCTCGTCGCGCTTCCCGTACTTCGTGCAGGCACACGGAGCCCATTACATTCACGGCCGCGCCCTGCCCTTTGCTTCGGGCGTTTCCCTGAGCCGGCCCGACTTGCAGGTTTGCGTGTTCGGTGGCGACGGCGATGCGTTCTCCATCGGCGGCAACCACTTCACCCACACGGCGCGCAAGAACGTCCGCCTCACCTACGTGGTGATGGACAACAGTGTGTACGGTCTGACCAAGAATCAGACCTCACCCACCTCGCCCATCGGCTTCAAGTCGAAGACCGACATCTGGGGTTCCAAGGATCGCCCCATCAACCCGATCAAGCAGGCGATCTCGGCGGGTGCGACCTTCGTGGCCCGCACCACGGCCACCAGTCCGAACCACGTGCTGGCCATGATGGAAGCCTCCATGGATCACGATGGATTTAGCTTCATCCAGTGCTTGAGCGAGTGCGTGGAGTTCTATCCGGGCGCCTTCGATGCCGCGATCCCGCGCAAGGGTGGCGTGTTCAACGAGATTCCCAAGGAACACGACGTCACCGACGAATATGCATCGTACAAGCTGGCCGACACCGAGTGGCCCGGCCTGTTCGGTGTGTTCTACAAGACGCAGCGTGCGACCAAGAACGCCAACGAGCAGTCGATCATCGATGATTTGCAGGGCAAGAGCGCGGGCTTGGAGCCGTGGCAGATCCTCAAGAAGAACTTCGACCGCATGAAGTAAGCGGGCTCACCGGCCCGTCGGCTTTTCAATCAGGAGCAGGGAGTCCGCAAAGACCCCTGCTCCTTTTGTTTTGCCCGGATCACTGGTCCGCTCTGCACATCGGCTTCAAGCGCCGTGCGATGGGCTGACCAATCACTGCGCGGCCGCCACACGAACGAGCGCGGCGTCGGTATTGTCCGACCACCGACTGCCCCACTCGATCAAATAAAGGGCCCCATCGGGTCCCAGTTGGAGGCAAATGGGGCGGCGGAACTTGTGTCCAGGTAGGAGCGGTTTCAGTCGAGCCAACCCCTCCCGATCATCGAGCCAAGCCCCGAGGATCCAGCCCCGTTCCCAGTCGAAGAGGAAGGTGGCCCCATCCCACTCCGCCGGCATTTTACTGCGGGATTGGAGCTGAGAAGAAAAATGATAGGTCGGCCCCGCCATAGCGGAACGAGGTCCGGAACCCACCTCGGGCCAGCGCGCCGAAGGACCCGGTGGATACCAGAGAAAGGCCGACCGAGCCGGCGGCAAGTCACGCAACCCCGTATTGAATGGGGATTCATTCACCGGTTGCGCGGGGTTCCACGGTTCTCCACTCGCCTGAGTCGCAAAGTCAAAACGCCGGTAAGGCCGATTGTCGGCAATGAAATAAGGCCAACCAAAATTGCCCGCTGTGCGAGTCACATGAAACTCATCGAAACCGGCAGGCCCTCGGGCCGGATTGGGTTGGGTGGCATCCGGGCCCACATCGCCCCAGAATAGCCGACCGGTGGGTCTATCTAGGCTCAGGCGGAACGGGTTTCGGCACCCCATGGCGTAAATCTCGGGCAATGCCTTGGGATCACCTGGCGGAAACAAGTTGCCCGCCGGAATGGTGTAGCCGCCCTCGGGCTCCGGGTGGATGCGCAAAATCTTACCTCGCCAGTCGGCCGTGTTGGCGGCGGTGCGCTCAGAATCGTTGAGTTCCTGACCCGGGCGATGGTCTAAGGGAGCGAAGCCCTCCGAGCGGTCCGCATACGTGTAGTCGCCAGTGCCTAAATACAGGCACCCCGCAGCGTCGAAGGCCAACCCACCGCCCGAATGATTGGGCTTGGGGATGCGTGTGGGTACTCGCAGGAGGATGCGCTGCGAAGCCAAATCCAAGACCCCATCTCCACGCAGGGTGAAGCGGGACAGGCGATTCTCCAGAACTCCCGGCGTGCCGTGGTAACAGAAAATCCACCCATTGGTGGCGAACCCCGGATGCAGGGCCAACCCCAACAATCCATCTTCCGGGCCCGAAAAGACGCTCAATACACCGGCCGTTTCCAGGCGGTCACCGCGGGGATTCCAGACAGCGATCCGGCCCCGACGTTCCGCCAAAACCGCGCGCCCATCGGTCGCCACATCGAGGGCGATGGGCTCGCGCAGTCCTTCGGCCAACACGGTGCGCTCCAGTCGGGAGGAGGGCTCTGTGGCTCCCACATTAGCCACAGCGAACGCGCCAGCAGCGAGCAAGGAACCCAGCCATCCTCTCCTGCAACGCGGCTGCATGAACACCTTCTCAGGGAATCGGACGCACCACATAACCGCCGCTCTTGGCATCGGCTTCCATGTCGATGAGGCCACGCTTCTTGGCCTCAATGAGCAGGTCGTTAAAGGAGCGGAACCCACAGGCCCGCTCGTTGAATCCCGGATTACGGCGCTTGATGGCCTGCTTGATCATCGAACCCCAGATGACGTCGTCTTCGTCCCGCTCCTCGGCGAGGTCTTCTACGGTCTCGACCACCTGGTCGAACGTCTTTTCAAGCAGGGAGGCTTTGGCTTCCACCGCAGACACAGGCGCCGCCTTGGCGGAGGACGCGGACGAAAGACCGGTGGTTGCCACCGGCGCCGGCGCCTTGGGGCGGACTCGGGATCGGGAGGGCGTCACGCGCACCAAATCGTCGTAGTAAATGAACGTGTCGCAGTTGTTGATGAAGAGATCCGAGGTGGAGTTCTTCACCCCGACACCGATCACGGTCTTGTCATTCTCTCGGAGCTTGGACACCAGCGGGGAAAAATCTGAATCGCCGCTGAGAATAACGAACGTATCGACATGCCCCTTCGTGTAGCAAAGGTCGAGGGCATCCACGACCATGCGGATGTCGGCCGAATTCTTGCCGGACATGCGCAAGTGCGGGATCTCGATCAACTCGAAGGCGGCCTCGTGGAGGTCTCGCTTAAACTCCTTATAGCGGTCGAAATCGCAGTAGGCCTTCTTGACCACGATGTGGCCCTTCAGCAGGAGACGCTCCAACACCTTCTGGATGTCGAACCGTGGAAACCGCGCATCACGGGCTCCAAGGGCGATGTTCTCTAGATCGAGAAACACAGCCATGGTTGAATTGGGAGCGGAATGGCTCATAACGCCCCTAGCCTACCGAGATCAATGGCCGGGGATAGAGTTTCTTTCCCAAGGGAGACCCGGCAATCTCCGCTCCCCCGCCGAGACTTCGGTCATCATTTTCCCACCCGGCGCCGAGACCCATGAACAAAGCGATCCTCATTCAGCACATCGTTGAAAAACTGACCGTGGACATTTCGCTCTACCTCAAGGCTGCGAGTGCGGCACGGGCCGAGGCCACCCACGAGCAAAGCAAGGCAGAGAACAAGTACGACACGCGCGGTCTCGAAGCCTCATACTTGGCCCGCGGACAAGCGCGCCAGGTGGGCGAATTGGAAGCCTCGATCCAACAAATTCGGACGATGACACAGCGTCCCTTCACCACGGAAAATCCCATCGACCTTGGGGCCTATGTGGAGACCGAACGTCGCGGTATCCTGTCCGCCTACTTGCTGGCGCCCCGGGCCGGCGGCACGGAAGTCACGGTCGAAGGTCAAGAGGTCATGGTGATCACGCCGCAGTCCCCATTGGGGCGACAATTAATCGGTCACCGGCAGGGCGATTCGGTGAAGATCGACTTGGCGGGTCGCTCCGAGACCCATCGGATTCATCGGGTGAGTTGATCATCTCTCGGGAGGGGCTTGCCGAAGCCTCACCCACTGAGGATGGTCTCCCTATGTTGATTCGGCACCTGGCGCTCCTCGCCCTGACTGTGGCGTTGTCGGCGGACACTCTTCCGGCCATCCCACCTCGGCCGGAGGCCCTGAAGTTTCCGGCCCTGAACTACGAGCCTCCGGACCCCCGCCAGTACCGGGTGGCCCTGAAGGCTGGACCCGTGGCGTATGTGGTTCCGGATCGGGAACTGCCTCTGGTGGCGGTCTCCATTTTAGTGCGCTCCGGCGCCTACCTCGACCCAGTGGGGCAAGAGGGCTTGGCCGCGTTCACCGGCGGATTGCTGGTGCGGGGCGGAACCGCCACCAAGACAGCAGAGGCCTTGGACGAACGCTTGGCTTTCCTGGCGGCTCAAATGGCTGCGTCCATCGGTGACGACCTCGGCATGGTCAGCCTGAATCTCCTCTCCAAGGATTTGCCGGAAGGCTTGGCGCTCTTGCGCGAGGTACTGACCCAACCCCGGTTCCAGGCCGACAAGCTCGAACTCCAACGCCAGCAAACCCTCCAAGCTCTCCAGCAGCGCAACGACGATTCCTCCTCCATCGAGGCCCGCGAACTGGAAGCCCTCAGCTACGGAAATCAATTTTGGGCCGCGCGCCAACCCACCTCGATCAGCGTCAACTCGCTCAAACGCGAAGACCTCCAAGCCTTCCATCGACGCTGGTTCCATCCGACCAATTTTATCGTGGCTGTCAGCGGCGACTTCGATCGTGCCTCAATGGTCCAGGCACTGGAAAAACTCTTCGCTGATTGGCCGTTCCCAGGAGAAGTCCCGCCGCCGATCCCGACCAATCTCAAGCCGGCCGCCCCCGGGGTCTATGTGGTTAACAAGGATGTTCCTCAAGGCCGTGTGTCGATACTGCTGCCCGGAGTGCTGCGCGATGACCCGGATTATCCAGCAATCTTGCTGATGAACGACATCCTCGGCGGAGGCGGTTTCACCTCCCGGATCATGAACCGCGTACGCAGTGATGAGGGTTTGGCGTATTCGGTCGGCAGTTCGTTTCCCGCGGGCGTCTGGTACCCCTCGACCTTCCGGGCGGGCTTCCAGAGCAAGAGTCGCACGGTCGCCTACGCAACGAGCATCGTGCTCGAGGAAATGAAGCGCATGGCCTCAAGTCCAGTGACCGAGGAGGAACTCCAGACGGCCAAGCGGTCGTTCATCGAGAGCTTTCCAGAGAACTTCAACACCAAGTCCAAAGTGGCTGGGATCTTCGCGCGCGAAGAATTCACCGGCCGCTTCGCCAAGGCCCCCGACTTCTGGAAGGGATTCCGTGAGCGCCTCGAGCGCATCCAACGCGACGACATTCAGCGAGTTGCCAAAAAACACCTGCATCCGGAGCGAGTCTCGATCCTGGTGGTGGGCAACCAAGAGGAAATCCTCAAAGGCCACCCCGACCACCCTATTTCGCTCGATAAACTGGTCTCGGCCCCGTTGACCGAATTGCCCCTGCGCGATCCCCTGACGTTGGAACCCATTAAGGCTGAACCGGAGGCCGGGACGGCGAAATAGGCGCTGAGACGCCCGGAGCCGGAATCCAGACCATGCCGTCGGGCTGAAGGCTGCCTGGGCTGCCCCGTTGCAAGTCCAAGATCCACGGATTGTGCCCAAACCAGCGGACCGGCTCCGAAGCCAGGTCTGCCGTCGGATCAACCACTGGATTGAAAGGCCGACGATTGAGCGACAACTGAGTGCGGGCGCGAACCTCCGGGCGGCGTCCCTGATCCGAAGCCCACGCATCGGCCACACGCTGAGCATAGCGGCGCAGCAGGAATGGCTGAGTGCTAATGTGCATGCCTTTGGACGGGCCGACATCGCGGAAAAGATTCCAACGAAACTCAACCCTCGTTCCGTCGGCTTCCGTCGATTCGGTCACATACCAACGCGGTAGCAAATCCCCCTCTCCCATTCCTAGGGATTCGTGAAATACCCGCATGAGCCCCGCGGTCGCGGAAGCGCTCTCTTCGCGCCAGACAACCGGGTCAATTCTTGGCGGGAGAGAGGATCCCGGTCTCATGAGTTGGCGGTCTTCGATCACCAGGAAAAACTCAGAAGACGGGCGCGTGGCCGTCATAGCAAATGGATCCATGCGACGCAGCACCGGCATGAGTTTGCCGTCACCGAAGCGCCCATTGAGGGTATTGAGGGTGTCCAAGGTTTCCTGAGGATTGCGGAAGGTATACCCCCGAGCACGCATGGAGCGCTCGTAGCCTTCGAGGATGCGAGCCAGTGGGACGCTGCGGTTGACCGAATCCGGGAGGCGTCCATACCGCTGTTTCCAGAGTTGCGAGATGCGACCCTTGGCGGCGGATTCAGACCGATCGGTGACGGAGGCTGAAAGAGTGTTGTAGAGAATTCGGTCCCCGGTCCAAGGGTCTAACACCACGACCACTTCCGGCAGCATCGCCCAATCACACTTTCCTGATTCCAACAGATGATAGATCACCGGATCCCCTCCCCAGGCTTTCCAGTCGATGCTTACGGCTCCGGTGCCCGACGTGGAGGGTTGGATCACCGGATCGCGCAATGAAATCTCCACCGGAGTGCTCTGGTACACTTCGGCTTTGAGGCGCCAACTCCATTCCAGGCCTTCGAAGGTAACGCGGACATCCCCCGGGATCAGGGCGTGCCGGATCGGGAATAGCCCCTGAAAGACGGTCCAGACCACCATTCCACCCACCGTCCACGCGTTCAGGGTGAAGGGCTTGGCCCACTTTCCTACCGGGACCGAAGACTGGCCCTTCCAACCCAAGGTGGCCCCAACCCCGGGCACCGCCACCAGGCCGCCACACAGCCAAGGCCAGTCGGGTGTCGGGATGCGCGGATTGCACAGCCAGCGAAACACCCGGGAAGGCCAATCCGGCTCGAGGAAGATCAGGGCCGTGGTAAGCCCAAGCAGCGGAAACCAGACGATGTCATTGAAGAGGATAAAGTGATTTATCCCGTGGAAGATCCCCATCAGCACTATTCCCAAAAAGCGGGTCCGACGGACCAGCAGCAGCAGCCCAATGGACAAATCAAAGACGGCCCCGATCCAGCTGAGGCCCAGGGCCAGCGCCGAGGAATGAACCCACCGTTCGATCATTCCTGCCCAATCATAGGGCAAGAGAAACTTCAAACGCGCCGTCACCCACGGTTTCTCGAGGAAGATTCGAACCGGATAGGCATCGACCATCCAATCGGTGTTGAGTTTGGCCACTCCGGCATAAAAATAGGTGATCACCAACTGAGCCCGGAGAAGCCAAATAGGCCAAAATGGGATGAGCACCGTGCCGGTACGCACCGTCTTCGAGGCATCCAAACTAAACCGGGCTGCGGCCGGCAGAAACGGCATCAGGAAGAGCACCAACAACTCGAGGTAGTAGTAGCTCATCCAGTAAGTCCGCGTGGACTCCACCACGTACAAGTAGGCCCAGGCCAAAAAGGTCAGCACGGTCGAGGCCCGGTACCGGAAACCCAATCCCAGGCCAATCGCGCCGAGGCCCAGCAACACTCCGACCCCCTGAATCCAGGGCGTCGGGAGGAGCGGCAACCATCCGAACCCGGCATAAGGAAGATGGAAGGTCACCTCGCGACCGGCGTAATAAACGTCGAGATGAGACCGCCCGCCGGAAGACTCGGAAGGCAGGAAGAGCGAAATGGCCTCCAACAGCATCACCAAGCCGACGGCGATGCGGAAGACTGCCAGGGACTCCGCGCTCACCGCGCGATCCCACCCGAGGGCAGGAGCCCACGACTCCCACCGGGCCCGCCAACCCGCACTGGCATCGAGAGACAATGAGTGACCCTCGCCCGATCCTGAAGCAGGCAACCTCATGGGATGAGTGTCTGAGCGTTGCTCAGCCGCCCTAGGGCCTCACCCATCCAGCGGCCCACAGGGAATTGAGCGAGAGGAAACGATCCCACCATTTTCCGTTTGGTTGGAACCCTGCAAAGCTCGTAGCTTTCGATACGGATCCCTCGAAGGGCCCTCTGACGATGTACACCCGAGCCTACGACTGCCCCAACTGCGGTGCCGCCGTGCCCTTCCCCTCGGCCATCGTGGTATTCGCAGTCTGCGGATTCTGTCGCTCGAATGTGATCCGCAGGGATGCGGATGCAGTGCTCGAGCACTTGGGCCAGCAAGCCCAACTTCCGCCGGACTTGAGTCCGATACGGATTGGAACCAGCGGCGTTTACACATGTCATCGATTCACTGTGACAGGTCGTATCCGAGTCGGTTACGACCAAGGCTCTTGGAATGAGTGGCTCATCGATTTTGGGGAGGATCGATGGGGTTGGATCGCCGAAGCGCAGGGGTTTTACGCGGCCAGCTTCGAAATCGCTGCGCCACCGGATCTCCCCGAAGCCAGCGCGCTAACCTTGGGAGCAACCCTGCGAATCGGGGAGGTGGACTACAGCGTCCGGGATATTAAATCGACCCAGACACTGGGCAGCGAGGGGGCCCTCCCCATGGTCGCGGTACCGGGTCGCACCGCAGTGAGCATTGATCTCGGCGCGCCCAACCGGCAATTCGCCAACGTGGAGTTCTCCGCGGACGGGGTTCGAGTCTTCATCGGACACAGCCTGACCTTCGCGGAACTCGAGTTCACCGACCTGCGCCCACTGCCGGGTTGGACGACCGACCGGTTGGAAAAGGAAGCCGCCGGCAGCGACGCCCTGAATTGCCCGACCTGCGGTGCGGCGATTGAGCTACAGGCCGCCGGCCAAACCATGCGAGCGTTATGCGGTCATTGCGGATCGCTGTTGGACACCTCCCACCCCCAACTCAAGTGCATTGAACAGGCCATTTCGGCCCAACCGACCCTCATCATCCCCATCGGCCAACGCGGGCGTTTCGATGGCGTGGACTACGCCTGTATCGGTTTCGTCCGCCGCAAGGATGCCGAAGGCTATTCGTGGCAGGAATACCTGCTGTTCAACCCCTTCGCGGGATTTCGATGGCTGGTCACCTATGACGGACACTGGAGCTGGGTGGAGGTGCTTCAGGAGAAACCGCGCATCATCGACTCATTGCCGGTGCACGATGGCCAAGGATACCGGCTTTTCGCATCCGGATCGGCGACGGTGACCGAGGTCTGGGGCGAGTTTTATTGGGCGGTACGCCTGGGCGAACGCACCCTTTTTTCCGACTACATCGCTCCGCCGAACATCGTCTCCTCGGAGCAGTATCCAGAGTTGACCGAAGAGACCTGGTCACTCGGACGTTATGTCGAACCGGAGGTGGTCTTCAGCGCCTTCGGCCTGACCGGACCTCCGCGAGAACGCTCAGGAACCTACCTCAACCAACCCAACCCGCATGCCGAAAAGGGCCGCACCCTGCGCTGGCTGCTGCCGGTGTTCGGGATCCTCTGGCTGCTCATTTCGCTCATCAGTGCGGGCACCAAAGCCAATGAGTCGGCCTTCCGGGAGGTGTTTACCTTCGATTTGTCCGGCACCAATAAGACGCGGGTCTCGGCCCCGTTCCGTATTGCTGGCAGCCACCCTCAGTCGCTGCAATTTGATTTCATTACTCCGGTGAACCAATCCTGGGTCGAACTCGACGTAGACTTGGTGAACACCCAGACCAAGGCCGTCCGCGAACTCTCACTGGGCGCGGAGTACTGGAGCGGCAACGACGAAGGCGAATCCTGGTCGGAAGGCAATCAGCAGGCCACCGAACTCATCCCGGCCGTCGAACCGGGCGAGTACCAACTGGTCATGGACATCGACGGTTCCCCCGAACTGGGCCAAGCCGAATTCAGCATCGAAATCACCCGAGATGTAATGGTTTGGAGCAATGTCTTCCTCGGTCTGGTTCTGCTGTTTGCCTACCCGCTCTTCCGCTGGATCCGCGAACATGCCTTTGAGCGGGAGCGCTGGTCCCTCAGCGACCTCTCACCTTACACCCCCATCACGACGAGTTGGGACAGCGATTCGGACGACGACTAACCGGCCCCTCATCTTCCCACCATGCGCATCAAAACCCCCGTTTACCTGGCCTTTGGAACGGCCCTTTGCCTTTATCTGGCGGCTGCCGGACGCAATGGCTACAGCCTCATGAAGACCTTTTCCCCCTCGCGCCTCCTGACTCACTCCCCAGCCACCCAACACAAATAACCCATGAGTCTCTTCGACTTCGTCCCCCCCTTCGCCACATTCGTACCCGCCCTGGTTAACAGCGTCGTGTTCTCGGTCATCGGCCTGGTCACCTTCTTGGTATGTTTCTTCATCGTCGACAAGCTGACTCCCGGAGAACTCTGGAAGGAGTTGGTGGAGCGGAAAAACACGGCTGTGGCCATCTTCTTTGGCTGTCTGGCCCTCGGCATGAGCCTCATCATCGCCGCCTGCCTCCACGGATAGTCGGTCCGCCTTCTGGCACCGCATGAACGATCGCGCCTCTCGCCTCCTGCTCCTGGGGAGCGTGTTTGTCATCGCCACCTGCGGGTTGGTCTATGAGTTGATTGCCGGCACCATCGCCAGCTACCTCCTCGGCGATTCCATCACGCAGTTCTCCACGGTGATCGGCGTCTACCTGTCCGCCATGGGAGCGGGCTCATGGCTCTCCAAATTCATCGACCGGCACGAAGGGTGGATCTTTGTCCAAGTCCAACTGCTCATTGGACTCATCGGGGGCTGCTCGGCGGCCCTGCTGTTTCTGCTCTTCCCGATCGTCACGTCCTTTCGGGTGCCGCTGTACGGGCTTATCTTTCTCGTGGGCATGCTCGTCGGACTGGAGATCCCCCTGCTCTTGCGCCTGCTCAAGGACCGCATCGAATTCAAGGACCTCGTCGCCCGGGTTTTCACCTTCGACTACATCGGAGCGCTACTGGCGTCACTGCTCTTCCCATTGGTCCTCGTGCCGCACCTGGGGTTGGTGCGCTCCAGCTTCCTCTTCGGTATGCTCAATGTGGCCGTGGGGCTCATGAGCGCCTGGCTGCTCATACCGCGCGGACCAAAACGCCGCCTGCTTTCATTGAGCGGATTCCTGCTGCTGGGGGGCCTGTTGGTGGGATTCATCGCCTCCGAACGCCTCATGGCGTGGTCGGAACGCTCGGCCTACACCGATACGGTTATTTACGCCAAGTCGTCCCCCTACCAGCGCATCGTGCTCACCCGCAACGGGGCGGACCTTCGACTGCACCTCAACGGCAACTTGCAATTCAGCTCGCGCGACGAATACCGGTATCATGAAGCACTAGTGCACCCGGGATTGGCCCGACTGCACACGGCCCGTTCAGTGCTGGTGCTCGGGGGCGGTGATGGATTAGCGGTCCGCGAAATCCTCCGGTATGCCTCCGTGCAAAAAATCACATTAGTAGACCTCGACGGCGACATCACTCGACTCTTCAAAACGCAACCGCTGTTGACCCGGCTCAACGGGGATGCGCTGAACGCCCCGATCGTCTCCGTGGTGAACGCCGATGCCTTCACCTGGTTCGCGACTAACCGTCAGCACTTCGACTTCGTGGTCGCCGATTTCCCGGACCCCTCGAATTTCAGTCTCGGAAAACTATACACCACCACCTTTTTTCAACGCGTCCGTTCCACGTTGGAACCCGGCGGAGCCTTGGTTGTCCAATGCACCTCACCCTATGTCGCCCGAAAGACCTTCTGGTGCGTGAACGAAACCCTGCGAGCCTCCGGTTTTTCGCACACGGCCCCGTATCACCTCTACGTGCCGAGCTTCGGCGAATGGGGCTTTATTCTCGCTTCTGATCAACCCCTAGTCGCCCCGCTGCAACTGCCGACCGGACTGCGCTATCTGACCGAGAACTCCGCCCGGAACCTGTTTGATTTTCCGCCCGACATGACGGCGGTCCCCGTCGAGGTGCATCGCCTGAACAATCAAATGCTGGTGCGCTACTTCGAGGAGGAGTGGGCCCACTATGTCCACTGACTGGAGCATGATCCCGGCTTCGCCCAACAACGACCGCCCCTCCGGACACACCCATCGCTCGACGCGACGGCAATTCCTCGCCACAGCGGCGGCTGGTGCGAAAGTGGCCGCGACAATTGCTGCAACGGCCACGGGGTCAGCCTTTACTTGGGGCGGATGCATCGGAGCGCCGTCGTTTGGGGGCGAAATTGTGGGTCCGGATCGAGTCCTGGGGCACCGATTGCGCGATCGAGACCTGCCGGCGCCCGATACTTCCGAACGGCACAACGTAGTCATTCTGGGCGGCGGGATCGCCGGATTGTCCGCCGCACGGTCGTTGGCTCAGCGCTCCATCCGCGACGTGGTGGTGTTGGAACTTGAAAGCGAAACCGGTGGCAATTCTCGCAGCGGCATCACTGCCGTTTCAGCCCATCCTTGGGGAGCCCACTACCTGCCCTTGCCCGGTCCGCAGGCGCCGGAAGTCCTGCAACTCTTGCAGGAACTCGGAGTGATCACTGGTCACGATGCTCTCGGACGCCCGATCTACCGTGAGGAATTCCTCTGCCACGATCCCGCCGAACGACTGTTCGTCCACGGACGCTGGCAAGAGGGTTTGATCCCCCAACTGGGTCTCGACACCGGCGAGCGGGATCAAGTGAGCGCCTTCCTGGCCCGCATGGAGACCTTTCGGCGGAGCCTTGGTTCGGACGGTCTTCCTGCCTTTGCCATTCCGGTCGACCGAAGTTCTCAAGATCCCAGCCTGCTGGCGTTGGACCGCATCACCATGGCCCAGTGGATGGACCGCGAAGGATTTCGAGCCGCGCCCCTCCGCCGTTATGTGAACTATTGCTGCCGCGACGATTTCGGAACCGGCCTCACCCAAGTCAGCGCCTGGGCCGGAATTCATTACTTTGCCGCCCGATCCGGGGTCGCGGCCAACGCACCCGCTCACTCGGTGCTCACCTGGCCTGAAGGCAATGGGTGGCTGGCGGCGCGCCTGCGGGAACAGGT
>SYMJ01000094.1 GCA_005805505.1 Verrucomicrobiales bacterium
CCGGACGTGGTGATGATTGGGGAAATTCGCGATTTCGAGACCGCCCGCGCTGCCATTCAGGCGTCGCTGACCGGGCACCTCGTGCTCTCCACGCTGCACACCAACGACTCCGCCTCAGCAGCCACACGCCTAATCGACATGGGGGTGGAACCCTTCCTCATTGCCAGCAGTCTGGCCGGAGCCATGGCGCAGCGCCTGGTCCGCAAGATTTGCTCTAAGTGCCGTGTCCCCTACGAGCCAGATCGCTCCAAGTTTCCCCGAGATTTCTCGATGGCACCCGGAGAACAACTTTTCCGGGGCGAGGGCTGCGATCACTGCCGAAAAACCGGCTACCGGGGGCGTTCGGGTCTCTACGAATTGCTCTGCATCGACGAAGAAATAGCCCAGATGATCGTCGCCCGCGAATCGGCTCCCCGAATCATCCAATCCGGGCGCCGCACCGGCCTCCGACTGCTCCGCGAGGATGGGTGGCTGAAGGTCCGCCAAGGCGTCACCTCGTTGGAAGAAGTCCTCACCTGCACGGCACTCTGAATTGGTTATGCCCAAGTTTCGCTACATCGCCCTCAACGCAGACGGACGACAAGTCTCGGGCCAACTCGAGGCCGAAGGAGAGGCCTCCGCTGTGCGGATGCTGAGTGAACGTCAACTCTTCCCCGTCAATATCGCCTCGGCCGATGCCTCGCGTTCCAAACGCAGACGGGTCTCGAGTCGCGACATTGGCATGATGTACGGCCAATTGGCCGACTTGATCGGATCGGGCGTACCCATGCTGCGGGCGCTGGATTCACTCATCCGTTCCACGGTCCATAGTCAGCTCAAGGCCATCCTCAAGGAGGTCCGGACCGCAGTTGCGGATGGCCAAACTCTCACCGACGCCCTGCGTAAGTTTCCGGAGGTGTTTCCGCCACTCCATACCTCGATGGTCCAGGCCGGCGAGCGGGCCTCTTTTTTGGAGGACGTCTTGCGCAGTCTTTCTGAGTTCCTCGAACGCCTCGACGAACTCCGGGCCAAGGTTTTGGGAGCCATGATCTACCCGGCCCTGCTCTCGGCACTCGGTGCCACGGTCATGGCCGGCGCCCTCATCTTCTTCGTTCCAAAATTCGAGCCCCTACTCGCCGGCGCCCAGAAGCCTCTGCCCACAGTGCTGTTGTTCGGAGCCAGCACGATACTTCGTAGCTACTGGTACATCGTGGCCTTGGTGCTCGCCGGATTGGTCGGCGGCCTCATTTCGGCCATGAGTAAAGAGTCCTCCCGACGCACCTTAGAAATCTGGCAACACCGGGTCCCCGTGGTGGGCTCTGCTCTCAAGATGCTCGCGATCACCCGCTTCTGCCGTATTCTTGGAACCATGCTCGCCAATGGCGTTCCCATGTTGGGTGCGCTCAAGATAGCCAAAGATGCCACCGGCTCGCGGTTGCTCGGTGAAAAAATCGCCATCGCCGCGGAGAGCATCCGCGATGGCAAATCTCTCTCAGGCCCGTTGTCGCAGGGCGGTCTCTTTCCCGATCAAGTTATGGCCATGATCACCGTGGCCGAAGAATCGAACAAACTCGACAAGGTGCTGCTCCAAATCGCCAACACGGTCGAACGACGCACCAACCAGCAGGTGGACCAATCCGTGCGCCTCATTGAGCCTGTGATCCTCTGCCTCGTCGCGGCAGGTATCGGTTTCTTGGCCCTAGGGCTGCTGTTGCCGATCTTCACCCTGGCGGGCTCACTCGGAAAACACTGAGCGCCTCGACAACGGTTCGGGGATTTGGCCACTCTTCACACACACCCTTTCGGAGAACTTCGGCCCCCATGAACAACACTTCGCCATGGCATCGATCGACCGGCACCGCGCCGCTCACGCGCCGTGAATTTCTCTGGCGCTCCGGGGGCGGACTCGGCGGTGTCGCGCTGGCCTCCCTCCTCAATCAGGACGCCCTGTTAGCCGCCGCGGCGACGCCGAGTTCCAAGGTACCCCCCGCACGCCCACGGGCCAAGCGGGTGATCCAACTCTTCATGGCCGGAGCCGCAAGCCATGTGGATCTCTGGGACTACAAACCCTTCCTCGAAAAACACCACGGAGAGAAATGGGATCCCGGCGAGGCCGTGGAGCTTTTCCAAGACGGGCTGGGCTCCACCTTCGCCTCCCCCTGGAAATTCAAACCCTACGGCCAAAGCGGTAAGCACCTCAGCGAGGTCGTGTCCCCACTCGGTCGCTGTGTCGATGACATGGCCTTCATCCACAACCTGGTAGGCAAGAGCGGTGTCCATTCTCAGGCAACCTTTCTCCAGGCCACCGGATTCCTGACCCCTGGGTTCCCGGGCATGGGCTGCTGGACCAGTTATGGATTGGGCTCGCTGAACGAAAACTTGCCCACCTTCGTGGTGATGCCCGACCTGCGCGGAATGCCCTCGAATGGCGCCAAGAATTGGGACTCGGCCTTCCTGCCTGCCGAGCATCAGGGAACCCTCATCCGGGTGGGTTCTGAAACCCCCATCGAGGCACTCTTCCCGCCGTCCGACAGCGGCTTCATTACCCCCCGGTCTGAGGTCGATGGGTTAGCTGCTCTCGAGCGGTTGAACCGAATTCATGCCGCAGCACGCCCCGGGGACCAACGTCTAGAGGCTCGCATCCGCACCTATGAACTGGCCGCCCGAATGCAATTGGCGGCACCTGAGGCGCTGGACCTCTCTAAGGAACCCGCCTGGATCCAGGAAAACTACGGAATCGACAACACCACCAAGAAGTGGCCCTCCGAAATCAATGCACGCGAGGAAACCGACATCATGGGTCGGAAATGCCTGACCGCCCGTCGCCTGATTGAGCGAGGGGTGCGCTTCGTCCAAATTTGGTCGGGCAACGACAACAGCTTCCCTCGTCGCAATTGGGATTCCCACGAGAACATCGCCCAAGACCACGGTCCGCTCGCCATGGGCATGGCCACACCCATCGCGGCCCTGATCGAGGACCTCAAGCAACGAGGCCTGTTGGAGGACACGATCATCTTGTGGACCACCGAGTTTGGTCGGATGCCCTGTGCCCAGGGTGGCAAGGGTCGCGATCACAACCCATTCGTGTTTACCAACTGGCTGTGCGGCGGCGGTATCCGCGGCGGTGTTACACACGGTGAGAGCGATCAGTGGGGCTACAAGCCCGCAGACCGTACCCATGTCACCGAAGTGTACGACATCCATGCGACCCTCTTGCACCTCCTCGGGATCGACCACACCCGACTGACCTTCCGTCACAACGGCGTGGACCGTCGCCTGACAGACGTCCACGGCGAGGTAATCCGCCCTATCTTGGCCTAATCTAATAAGGCACGGACACGAGTTCACCGCCCAGGGATCGGATGGCCGATTGACCCGATCCGTCCGCCCCCCGTAGCCTCTGAACTGGTTCCCAATTGCTCACCATGTTTTCTCCACTGCTTGCCGCGGTCGATCCGTGGATTGTCTCCCTCAGCGCCCTGACGGTCTTAGTGACCGTAGGCATGGGATTTTGGGCGGCGGGCCGCGCCAAGAGCGCCTCCGATTTCTTCGTCGCCGGTCGAGGCGTGTCCGTGGGTTGGAATGCGTCGGCCATTTCCGGAGAATACCTTTCGGCCGCCTCGTTCATGGGCGTGGCCGGCATGGTGATGTCCAGCGGTTATGATGCGCTGTGGTACCCGGTGTGCTACGCCTGTGGGTACCTGTTCTTGTTGCTCTTCATCGCGGGACCGCTGCGGCGTTTCGGTGCCTATACGATCCCCGACTTTGCCGAAGGCCGATACGACTCCCCGCTCTTCCGCAAGATCGCTGTCGTGTTCGTCCTTTTCATCGGATTCTTCTACACGATGCCCCAAATGAAAGGGGCAGGCACGACCCTCGCCTACGTCTTCCAAGAGGTCGATTTTCGCGGAACATTCCTCGAGCTCCTGGCTCCTCACGGTGCCGACGGATCTGCCCTGAAGGGGTTTCCCTATTGGGCCGGGGTCGTGGTGGTCGGGGCCGTGATCACCTTGAACGTGGCCCTCGGGGGCATGAAGGGCATCACCCTCGTGCAGGCCTTCCAATACTGGGCCAAGATGTTCGCTATCTCGGTGCCCGTCTTTGTCCTAATGGCAGTCCAGGGACACTACGGCCAGCATCTCCAGGCCAACCAGCTTCAGCCCCCTCTTACCCAGAGCGTTTCAGCGGAGGCTCAACACAGCACCGAGATGGCGACCGCATTAAAACGCGCCCCGCTATCCGCCAAGGCTCCACCAGATTCCAACTGGCTCAATCCCTTCGGCCCCCTGACCAGCAAGGCCGCTAAGGCCGCCAAATTGGGTACTGAGGAATCCAAGCCGTATGCACTGCTCTACACGTACTCATTAATCATTGCATTGGTCTGCGGCACGGCCGGGTTGCCTCACATCCTGGTCCGCTTCTACACCAACCCCGACGGAGCCGCCGCCAAACGAACCACGATGTGGGTGATGATCCTCATTGGCATCTTCTATGTCTTCCCACCGGTCTTTGGTGTGATGGGGCGTAATTTGTTGCCTGCGCTCTACGAGGGCAGCGGATCCAAAGGAACGGACAAGATCGTGCTCGAATTGCCCAAGGTGCTCAATGCAGCCATCGGTCATTCAGGAGCGGTTCCCTGGGGATCTATCCTCTCGGGCATGACTTGCGCGGGCGCCTTTGCTGCCTTCATGAGCACCTTCAGCGGTCTTCTGGTCTCGATGACAGGAGCACTGGCTCATGATGTGTACGGACGCATCCTGCGACCGCAGTCGACCGCTCAGGAGCGCATGCAAATGTTCAAGTGGTGCGCAGTCCTCTTAGGCGCTGTCTCGACGCTCTTGGGCTGTTTCGTGGAGCAACTCCAAATCAACTTCATGGTCGGACAAGCCTTCGCCATCGCCGCTGCCAGCTACTTTCCCCTGCTCTTCATGAGCGTCTGGTGGCGCGGCATGACCATGACCGGTGCGGCCACCGGCATGCTCACCGGCGGTGTCTCCGCCCTCCTCACAGTGGCATTGACCAATTTCTCGGATCTCAATTGGCTGCCTCTCGGCGACTTTTGGGCGACCCATCCCTTGCTGCGGATCTTGTGCGAACAACCGGCCATCTGGTGCGTACCGATGGCCATCGGGCTCATGGTCGTCGTTTCAAAACTCACCTCGGCCACGGTGCCCGCGGACATTCGCATGAAAATGCTCGTTCTTCACGCCCCGGAAGCCCTCGGACTGCGGCAGGAATACATCCGGGAACAAGAAGGGCATTGAAGCCCTCGAAGCCAACCCTTCCCAGAACCAGCCAATCCCCTCACGGCGTCACGGTGGAAAACCAAAACTCAGTTTGACCACCGAATACTCCGGGTGAATGGACCCGTCGGCGCGACGGATCACCAAAGGGGGCTCGGTCCAGGTGCGGCTCCGCAGGTCCTCGGGCAAATCGTCGGCCCGGTTCATCAGAAACAGTCCCAGCAACGGGGCATCCCCTTCCCGCAAGACCACCGAACGCATTCGAAGAATGGTCAAGCCCGCCGCCTGCGCCCCGTCACGAACCCGCTGATGCTGGTCGTCCGGGCGAATAGGAAACACACAGGCAAAGACCCCTCCCGGAGCTAGGTGACGAACGGCGGTCCGACAGTAATCGGCCACGGTTCCGCGCACCTCAAAGCGACAGGCCAGCTTTTGTGGATGAGTGCTTTCCACCCCGGTGCCGAGTGGAAAATAGGGAGGACTGCCCAGAATTAAATCGAAGCGCTCGTCCTCACGCAGCACCGATGGATCGCGCAGGTCGCCACAGCGGATGTCATAGCGATCCTCCAACCCATTCCAAGCGGCCGATTTACGTGCGAGACGAACGCTCTCCACTTGGGCTTCCACCGTAACAAACCGTGCATGCGGCAACCGCCAGGCGGCGATCATTCCGACCGTACCAATGCCACTGCCCAAATCGAGAATCGACGCGGCCGATGGGCATCCTTGGGTGCCGTACCACGCCGTCAGCACATCATCGGAAGAAAACCGATGACCATCGATGGCCTGAAAAAGGCGAAAATGACCACTAATGGCATCGAGACTTTCACCCGGCTCCACCGCGGGCCCCGATCCCAAGGCTCCCGGTGGAATCGGCCCCGGTTTGGTCCAACCCTTGAATTGTCCGGCCACACTCATTGCCATGTGCCTTTGAGTCTCAGACTCGGCACTTCCCGGCTCAATGTTTCATTACACTCCTCTCGAGTTGACCGTTGCCGCGCCACCGCCGGACACCAAGAGTGGGTCCATGAATCGCACCACGTTGCGGCACGCCCGGATGGAGGACGTGGATCTCATCCTGGAACTAATCCGAGGGCTGGCAGAATTCGAGAACCTAAGCCATCAGGTCCAAGCCACTCGGGAACAGCTTCAATCAACCTTGTTCGGAGCCCGGCCGGCCGCTGAAGTCGTTTTGGCCTTTGAAGGAGACTGTGCCGTGGGCTTCGCCGTGTTCTTCCCCAATTTCTCGACGTTTCTCGGAAAACCCGGTCTTTACCTCGAAGACCTCTACGTCCGCCCAGAATTCCGAGGTCGTGGTCACGGCCGAGCCCTGCTGAGACATCTGGCAACCTTGGCCGCGGAGCGAGGCTGTGGTCGCTTCGAGTGGACCGTGCTGGACTGGAACGAATCTGCCATCGAATTCTACCGCCGTCAGGGGGCTGAGGTTCTTCCAGAATGGCGCATTTGTCGGGTGACTGGCGACGCCTTGGAGCGAATGGCGCTGTCGTCCTAGTAGAGCACTCGGCCGACCGTCGCGGGGCGACCTTCTCCCAAGGCCGGACATCAGGCTCCGATAAACAGCAAAACGGCGGACTAAAGTCCGCCGTTTGTCTGAATCGGATCAGAAAAGAATCTCTCTCAAGACCTTCCCTGCCCATCCATTGAAGCTTTACTTGGAGTCACCACCGGAGCGGGGGCCGCCACGGTAGGAACGCTTCTCGGTCTTCGAAATGTCAGCCACAGGAGCGACCACGGGCTCGGGCAACGGGTTGGCGCTCTTAACAATCAACTTGAAGGTGGTATGCACCTCGGCATGCAGGCGCAGCTCGATCTCATACTCACCCAAGGCCTGGATGGGCTTCTCGAGGTTAATCTTGCGCTTGTCGAGAGAGACTTCCAGTTGAGTCTTGAGCGCGTCAGCGATCGACCCGGAGGTCACACTGCCGAACATCTTACCATCATCACCGGTCTTCACGGAGACGGTGAGGGTCACCTTGCTGAGGCTCTTGCCCAACTCAGACATGGAGCTGAGTTCCTTGGTTTCGCGGTCTGCACGACGCTGGCGCAAGGCCTCGACCCGGCGCTTGTTGCCCAAGGAAACCGGCACAGCCAGTCCCTGGGGGATCAGATAGTTGCGTGCGTAGCCGGTGGAGATCTTGACCAGATCGGACTCGCCGCCCAGACCGATCACGTTATGAATAAGGAGAACTTCTGTCTTTGGCATGTGAAATAAGGATTAAATTATTAGTTGAAAAGGATACGTTGAGGATCAGAACGGAACATCGTCATCGTCAGGAGGGCCGCCCTCTGTATCCGCAGGGGCGGAAGGAGCGGTCGGTGCAGGACGATTGCCCGTCACCCGTCCTGGCACGGAGCCAGAGGCGGGAGGAGGCATTGGACCCATACCACTGCCACCCGCACCACTGCCACCCGATCCATCCGGGCGGCCACCAATGAACGTGAAGTTCTCTAGGACAACCCCCAAGCGGGAGCGCTTCTGACCGGTCTGCTTATCGTCCCATTGATCGAGTTTCAGTCGCCCCTCGGCCAGCAACCCTCCACCCTTTCTAAGGTACTGGGAAATCACTTCAGCCTGCTTACCAAAAGCGTCGATGTCGACGTAGGTGACCTCCTCGCGGGTCTGACCATCTTCACCGGTCCACTTGCGGTTCATCGCCAGAGAAAGCTTGGCGATGGCCGTGCCTTTCGGGGTGTAGCGCAACTCCGGGTCCCGGGTGAGGTTCCCGGCCAGGATGACCTTGTTGAAACTGGCCATAAACGGTTGAAGTCTGGAGTAAGCCGAGCGGAATGGGCCGTATTAGCCGTTTCTTTAGGCCTTGGCGACCACCGGAGCCGGAGCTTCGGTGAACAACACACGGATCACATCGGAAGCGAGCTTGAAGCGGGCGCGCAACTCGGCGACCGCCTTGCCCTGGGCCTCAAAAATGATGTTCACGAAATGGCCGGCGCTTTCGCCACTGCGGGCATTCCGCGCAAAGGTCTTCTTTTCGAGCTTTTGCACAGCCTCGATCTTGCCACCCACGGAGGCGATCTCGGCCGACAACTTGTCGACGACTTCCTTGATGCCTTCTTCCTTGCCGGAGAGATCTAAAATAAACAGTCCTTCGTAGCGTTTCATGGTCTTTGAATTGGTTCTAATTCGCTGGTTTAAAATTGATTCCTCCATTGCTGGCTTCCGTCATCGAAAACCTGCCGGGAGGCTACTTGCCGCCATTCTTACGTTTAATTGCCCGCCTAACTCAAATTGCCCGCCTGACTAAAAATTGTTTTCTCACCTCTCGGAACCCATCTGCGATGAGTTCGCGCCGGTTAACTATCGCTGATTTCACTCATGGACTGCCTGAACCGACCAGACTGTCACTTTATCGTCCGTTCGTTCGCTTCTTGTTCGTTCGTTCGTTCAATTACTTGCAAATTCAGCGCCACCATTGATTCCGCACTCTACCCATACTCTTCGAACCGTTGGGCCAAATCCTTTCAAAGATTTTGGTTTTTTGGTTTTTTGGTTTTTTTAACTGCCAAAAAAAACCCCCAAAAAGCCCCAAAAAAACTGTCCCCAAAAAACGGGTTTCAAGAACATGGATTTGAAGACTTCCGAAACCGAGCCACTATCGCCCTAAAATTTCGGATCCATCAGCTTCAATCCCATCATTGGCTTCGGTTGTAGAGACTCATGGCTTTCCCAATGCTCTCTTCGATCCAGCACGAAATTTGTTGGTCAGCCAATTTCAGAACCTCGTTCAAGTGCACCTGCTCGTCGGAAGAAAAAACCCCCAACACATGCGATGCTATGTCTCGAACTGCCTGAACCGGCCGGGCCACACCAATTCGTTGCCTCGGAAATTCTTGAGTCCCCAAATGCTGGATCACCGATGCCAGTCCGTTGTGCCCCCCTGCCCCACCCGATGGCCGCATACGGATTGCTCCCAAAGGGAGATCTGCATCGTCAGCCACCACTAAAATCTGATCGGGTGTGATTCGGTAGAAACGGCTCACAGCCGCCACTGCCTCACCACTCAAATTCATGTAGGTCAAGGGTTTCACGCAGACCACCTTTCGGCCGCCGCAGTCACCCGTCGCCAATTCTGAAAAGAACTTCCGCTCCTTCCGCCAACCGGAAAACCGGCTGGCGGCGAAGCGATCTACTACCATGGCACCCGCATTGTGTCGGGTGCCTCGATACTCGTCTCCCGGGTTTCCCAGACCCACAATCATTACAGGAAGGGTCATTGGAAAAGCCCGCTGGGCGACGCTGCGTCAGATCACTTCTTTTTGGCCGGCGCAGGAGCTTCTTCCTTCTTCTCCTTGATCATCTCCGGCTGCTTAGACTCGCCTGCGGCGGCAGGAGCCGCTTCAACCTCGGTGGTCGGCGCCGCAACAGCGAATACGCGAAGACGCTTGTCGCCAAGGATCGTCACGCCAGCCGGGGCCTGAATCTGGCCAATTTGGATCGCTTGACCCACGATCAAAGCGGAAACGTCTACCAAAATCTGATCAGGTAGATCCTTGGGCAATGCCGTCACGCGGAGCTTCTGGATGACGTGCTCGAGGGTTCCACCGCTGCTCTTCACACCTTCGGCCTCACCTGTGGACTCCACAGGGATGCGAATGGTGATCATCTCATCGTCCTTCACCTCATGAAAGTCAACGTGGAGCACTTCGCCACTGAGCGGGTGGTGCTGAACATCCTGAACCAGAGCCAAACGGATTTTGGAGTCACCCGAAACCTCAAGGTCCACAAGAACGATCTCGGAGTGAGCGGAATTGATCAACTCGATGAACGCATCGGAATCGATCTCAACATTCTGGGCGGCCACGGACTTGCCGTAAATATTGGCAGGAATGAGTCCGGCAGAGCGGAGCGCCTTGGATCCCTTGCGCCGCGTCTGGGTGCGAGGGGCCACTTTCAACTTCAATGATTTCATGAATTAGTCGTATCTGCCGAGCCGCACTTGCAAACGGCTTCAGCCCTTAAACTCAAATAGGGAAGTCACCGACGAATTCGTGTAAATTCGCTTGATCGCTTCTCCCAGCAAACCAGCCACTGATAGGGTCGTAATTTTGACCCCTTCAATAGGCGGGCGGATTACACTATCGGTGGTGATGAGTTCGTCAATCTCTGATTTGCGAAGGCGATCAATTCCCAATTCATTGATCAGGGCGTGCGAGACGCAGGCTTGGATCCGGCAAGCACCCCGCTGCTTGAGCAGGTGCGCGGCATTGACCAGAGTTCCGGCCGTCTCGGTCAAATCGTCCACCAAAAGAACATTCTTACCATCGATATCACCGATCACCGAAATGGCCTCGGTTTCGGTGGGGCTCTTGCGGCGCTTGGCCACGATGGCCAACTCGGCGCCGAGTGTCTGAGAATAGGCGGCAGCCATCTTCAAGCCCCCCAAATCCGGGCTGACCACCACGAGGTTCGGAGTCTGCTGTCGGGAAATGTACTCGAGCAGCACGGGGGCTGCGTAGAGGTGGTCGACTGGGATGTCGAAGAACCCCTGAATCTGCTGGGCGTGCAAATCCATCGTGAGCACCCGGTTGACCCCGGCCGCCACCAGCAAATTGGCAACCAGCTTGGCGGTGATCGGAACGCGCGGCTGATCCTTGCGATCCTGGCGGGCATAGCCGTAGAAGGGCAGCACCGCGGTAATCCGCGACGCGCTCGCCCGCCGCAACGCATCGATCATGATGAACATTTCCATCAGATGCTGGTTGGCCGGCTGGCTGGTGGACTGAATCACAAAGACGTCCGTGCCGCGGACGTTCTCGTCAATCTTGACGAAGGTCTCCCCATTGGGAAACGGCTTCACGGTGGAGCAACCCAAGGGGATTCCGATGGAATCGCAGATCGCCTTGGCCAGACTGGGATTGGAGTTACCGGTGAAGACTTTCACAGAATTGTCAGACAGATCCGAAATCAGCCGCTACCGACGGCGGTTTGGGCAAGGGGAGGCTCACGGAGTCCGAGTCCTCATCGCAAGTGCATTTTCAACCCATGCCCTCTTGTTCTCCTCAGGTTTGACGCCGGAGCAGGTAGGCTGAAATGGCTTCCAAGGCGACCGCCTTACCCCGGAAGGGCTGGAGCGCGACCTCAGCCTTGGCGGTCAGCTCCGCTGCGATGACGCGAGATTTTTCAAGTCCCACGATCGACGGGTAAGTCGCTTTCTGTGCCTTCACGTCCTTGCCCGCGGTCTTGCCCAACTGCTCGGAGGTTTGTGTCACATCCAAGATGTCGTCGATGACCTGGAAGGCTAATCCAACATTGTAACCAAAGTCCGTCAACGCGTCGAGTTGCGCAGGCGTGCAGTTGGCACTCATTCCACCCAACCGCACGGAGCAGGCCAGCAGGGCACTCGTCTTGCGTTCATGGATGTATCGAAGTTGGGCACGGGAGATTTTTTTACTCTCGCCCTCCAGGTCGGCCACCTGACCGGCAATGAGCTGCAACGAACCGGAAGCTTTCGCGATCTCCAGCACGACATCCTTGATGCTGTAGCGCTTCCATCCGGTGCAAGAGGCGGCGATCTCAAAGGCCTGAGTCAACAAGGCATCTCCAGCAAGAATCGCAATACCCTCGCCGAAAACCTTGTGATTCGTCGGTTTCCCGCGCCGCAAATCGTCATTATCCATGCCGGGCAAGTCGTCATGAATCAAGGAGTAGGTGTGGATGCACTCGACGGCACACGCCAGAGGCATAGCTGCCTCATGAGTGCCTCCACAGGCTTCGGCCGCGGCAAGCACCAGCGCCGGTCGCATCCGCTTACCTCCGGCGAAGAGGGAATAACGCATGGCCTTATGAATCGTGGCGGGCTTAGCGGTGGCCTTCGGAAGCAATCGGTCCAAGGCTCGATCAACCTCGCGAGTTTGCGTGGCGATCCAAGAAGCAAAGTCGAAGTGGGGCATCCGACCCGCTAAATAACGCGGCGACGACCCCGCTTTCAAGGCAATTGCCCAAGAGGGGCGCAACGATTTAATCGCATCCCGATTTGACGGCCCGGAAAAGGAGCACGAACATGCCCCACCGCCCGATGCCCAGTTCGACCAATAGACTTTCCCGCGCCACCCTGTTCTGGGAGTGCTTTGCCACTCCCGAATTCCCGGATTTAGGGTCGGGCCCGAGATGCGGAGTCCTCCCGGAAGTAACCCTTGAAATTCGTCTTTTAGAGCTCACCCGCGAGTACAACCTGTCGATTCCTGCGGCGGAACTTCTCACAGCCACCGCCCTTCTCTATCACGACAACCATGACCCGGCCCACAATCTGGTCCAAGATCGTGGGGATCGGGATGCTTGCTTGATCCATGCCCTGCTGCATCGCCGCGAACCGGACTACTGGAATGCCGCCTATTGGTTCCGCAGGGTTTCCGGGCACCCAATCTACGGAAATGCCACCCCCGCGGTGATCCAGGCGGCGCAAACCTCCGAAGCCCGATCTGTGCTGGAGCGGTTAACCCTGTCCGGAAATCTCGATCCGCTGGCCTTGGTTCAAGAATGTGAACGCATGGCCAAACGCCCCGATGCCCAGGCGATCGCCTACCTTCGTCAGGTCCAACATCTGGAATTCGCGGCATTGGTCGAGCACTTGCTCGCCTAATCTCCGGCTCAGAATCTCATGATGTCCCTGAGCGATGTACTGTCGGCAGTACTGCCGGTTTTTTGCCTAGCCCTGGTGGGCATCGGGCTACGCCGCATCCGCTGGCTCACCGAGGAGGCCGACGCGACCCTGCTGCGATTGGTCGTCAACGTACTGACCCCGTGCCTCATCTTCGACAAGGTGCTCGGTAATCGGGCTCTCCAGCGGGCCGAAAACCTCTTCATTCCCCCACTCATAGGCTTCGGGGGCATCGTCTTGGGAATTGGTACCTGCTGGCTCTTCCGCCGACGAGTGGGGCTCAAGACCGATCCTGAGCAACGAACCTTCGCCCTGGTCGCCGGACTTCAAAATTTCGCGTATGTGCCCTTCCCCTTGGTCCTCATGCTGTTTGCAAACCATCCGGACACTCCGGGTGTTCTTTTTGTCCACAATCTGGGCGTAGATATCGCCATGTGGACCTTGGGGTTGATCACTCTAGGTCATGCCACCGGACCCGGTGAATGGCGCAAGCTCATCAACGCCCCCCTGATTGCAATTATCCTTTCCCTCATCATCAACTCCTGTGATGCGGCACACTGGGTGCCCCGACCTCTAAGCATCACGGCCTCCATGCTCGGTGCCTGTACCTTTCCGTTGGGCATCCTGCTGACCGGGGCGATGATGGCCGACCAAGTCCGCCAGCTGCATCCCGCGCGGGCCACGGGCACCCTCCTCTGGTCTGCGATTTTTCGCCTGGGAATCATCCCCGCGCTGATGCTGGGAATCGCACGCATTCTGCCCTGCTCGGTGGAAATCAAACGAATCATCGTCGTCCAGGCGGCCATGCCCGCCGGGATCTTTCCAATTGTTCTTTCTCGACTCTATGGAGGGGATCCAGCCACCGCCGTGCGCATCGTGGCGGGCACGACCATCCTTAGCTTCATCACCATTCCGCTGTGGATTCAGTGGGGCATTGCCTGGCTCCATCTGGCTCCCTGAATCCGACGGAGGGGCGTCGTTCCAAAAACTCCAAAGCCGCGGAATCTGCACACGCGGACAGGCTCTTCCCGGTTGCGGTCGCCGCCCTATCGACTCAACTTACAGCCAACTGATGTATGGACTCTCAGAACTCCCCGGCGGTCTGCGCGTAGTGACAGCCACCATGCCGCACCTGGCCAGCGTGTCGGTGGGCATTTGGGTCAACACCGGCGGGCGACACGAGACTGCCCGCGAGAATGGGGCCGCCCACTTCATCGAGCACATGCTCTTCAAGGGAACGCGACGACGGTCGGCCGCGCGGATTTCGCAAGATGTCGAGGGGATCGGTGGCTATCTCAACGCCTTCACCGATGAGGAACACACCTGCTTCTATAGCCGAGCGGTGGCATCCCGGTTGCCAGAGCTGCTCGACGTGCTCTGCGACATGTTTCTCGAATCCAAGTTTGCCCCGACCGAGATTTCCAAGGAACGGGATGTCATCCTGGAAGAACAGGCCATGTACCGCGACCAACCGGCTGAACTGGTGCATGACCTCCTCAATCAAGTCCAGTTTGCCGAGCACCCACTGGGACGCCCGGTGATCGGTTCGGCAAGCTCGGTTCGAGGACTTCGTCGGCAAAACTTGTTGGGGTTTTTCGAGCGTCGATACATTAGCGGATCCATCGTCATCGCTGCCGCCGGCAACCTGACCCATGCAAACCTGCTCACCGAGGTGAATCGATGGATCCGACGATTCCGCCTGGGAACCAATTCTCCGGCGGAACCCGCACCGGCCACCCCTGAAAAACCCCGCTGGCTGCTGCACTCCAAAAAAACCGAGCAAACCCACATCGCCCTGGGATTTCGGACCGCCTCCCGGCAGGACGAGCGCCGCTTCGCGCTGCGACTGCTCAACGTCCTGCTCGGTGAGAACATGAGTTCGCGGCTGTTCCAGACGATTCGCGAAGAGCACGGCCTGGCCTACAACATCCAGAGCACAGGAACCTCCTGGAGCGACTGCGGTGATTTGGTGATCTCAGCGGGTTTAGAGGACACCCAATTGGAAAAGGCTCTGAAGCTCATTCTCAAAGAAGTGCAGCGACTTGTGGATCGGGCTCCCGGACGGGCGGAACTGTCGCGAGCGCGGGATTACGCACTGGGTCAGGCAGACCTATCACTCGAAGGGTCCGAGCAAATGATGATGTGGCTCGGCGAACAGGTACTGGGATTCGGAAGGGTCGTTCCGCCCGAGGAGACCCGAGCTCGGATCGCGGCCGTCCAACCGGCCGACATCCGTCGGGTGGCCCGAGATTTCCTGAATCCTTCCCGACTTTCGCTGGCGCTGGTCAGCCCACGCACTTCCGACCGGGGACTCGGAGCCTTGCTCGAATCCTGGTCTGGACGGTGAACAGGCCCTGGAGAGGGGGCCACTGTTCTGACTATGGGTTCTTCGAGGACTGCGAATTAGAGCCTCTTTGGCCCGAAAAGGTCTAACGACTGCCCGTTTCGATCACCAGGCGCACACCCTCACCCATGGCCCGCTCCAATTTTGCTCGGGCGACGGTGTAGTCGCGCAGCGCTTGGCTGTATTGAGTGCGAGACAGCTTGAGTGCGGTCTGTGCCGATAACACCTCCAACTGTGTGCTACTTCCCGCGTCGGCCCGAGCCGTCACCAATCGCACCGCCTCTTCGGCCTGCTCAATAACCCGGGTCTGGGACACCAGCACCTCTTTGGATTCCGTGAACAGTGAAAATGCCGTGCGAACCTCGAGTTCAATGCGCCGACGCACATCCTCGACTTCCAACCGAGCCCGTTCTTCGCGAGCTCTGGCCATGTTGACCTTGGCTTGAGTTTGACCAAAGTCGAAGAGCATCCAATTGGCCTGCACACCCACGGTCCAACCGTCCAGCGTCCGGTCGATGTCCCGGACGAAGTTGCGGTTCTGTACCCCGTAGCCCGCAGTACCCGAGACCGAGGGAAGCAAGTCGGCGCGGGTCTGGAGAACCTCTTCGTGACGCAATTGGGAGGCACTTTGAGCCACTTTAATCTCGGGCCGGCGAACCCAGGCAGCATTGAGGGCCGCTCCCACCGAAACATCGAAGGGCTCGGCCTTGAGGCTATCAGCGGTCCGCAGCGGAATGTCTACCCCGGACTCGGCAGGGATGTCGCAGCCCAGCAGAAGAGCGAGCGTGTTGCGGAAAATCCGCTCCTGATTGCGGGCCCGAATGAGCGGCGGCAGTGCATTGGCTAGTTCAACCTCGGCCCGCAGCACATTGAACTTCGGAACGGTCCCGGCCTCGAGGCTCCGGCGCGCCGTCTCCAATTCCCGCTCGAGCAGTTTTTTCGAAGCTTCTTGAACGACGATTTGCTCCACCGCCAAGAGCACATCGCTGTAGGCAGTCCGCACCTCGAGAAGGGTGTTGGCCACCAGTGCTTGGTAAGAGGCCAGCGCCGCCTCCCGGGTCAACCGCGAGGAACGAGCCATCGAGTTGTATTTACCACCCGCATAAATGGGCTGCGTCACCACCAGATTCGCGTTCCAGCTCTGGTTGTTGAGGAAGGGGGTCGCCGGTTGAGCTGCAGAGAACTGAACACGCTCGATCCGCCCCTCATCCAATTGCTGATAAGCACCCGTGGTGGCCAAACGGGGCAACCGGGCCGCGCGTTGCTGAATGGCAAGCCCCTGGGCCTCCTCCAAATCCTGCCTGCCCTTCCGTAACGTCACGTTATGCGCCAGGGCGAACTCAAGAGCTTGATCGAGGCTCAGCGGCCCAGACGGCAAAGGCACCGCATTGGTGACGGCGGCTGTGATCGGAAGCCCGAGAGACAACAGCAGCGAAACGAGGACAAGGGATCTCATGGAAACTCACGGAGTGGACTGAGCCGCGGTCTGGGGACGTTGAATGAACACATCAACCTGCTGACCGACGTAGACTGGAAAGGCCGGGCGATCGAAGGCATAGACGATTTGCAACACTCGGGTGTCCACGCGCTCGAGACTGTCACCGGTCAGACTGCGCTTGGGCACCACATAGGGTTCGATACGAACGAACTTCAACGGTGTCTTCATCTCCGAGTGCCCCTTCAATGAAGCGACAGCCGGATAGTCGGCTCGGATGAGCACGGAATCTTGCTCATCGACCTCGGCCCTGACCTGATAAGTGTCCACATCGCCTAGGAGCATCAACGGCTCAGAGGGGGACTTCACGGAGGCAAATTCCCCCTCGCGCAAGTTTACCTGAAGCAAACGACCATCCCGGGGTGCGCGGACGGTGAGAATCTCCAGATCGGTGTTGGCCTGACGCACCGCCTCCTCAGATGCGGCAGCCACAGCGCGTGCGGCCTCCACCCTGGCCCGAGCCGTGCCCAGGGAAAACTCACGCCGCTTGACCTCATCCTCTGTCGCCACTTGATCCCGACCCAACTGGGCGAACCGTTTCAACTGATCGGCCAAATCAGCAACCTGAGCCTCTTCGACAGCAATTTGAAATCGGAGCGATCTTGCCTGCGCCTCCAGCACGCGAACACGGGCTCGAACCTCGCGCTCGTCCAACTGGAAGAGTGGCACTCCCTCTTTGACCGAATCGCCTACCTTCACGAAGACCCTCGCCACCAACGCCTCGCGGGGCGCGGCAATCTTCACGTTTTCGCGCGAGGCTTCGATAAGGCCGGTCGATGCCACCGTCTGCGAATAAGGGGAGCGGGGCGGTTCGGACACCGGCCCCGGATTGGCAACCTTGACGTTCTGGCCCCGGAGCAAAAACACCATGAGACCCACGCCCAAGAGCGCCAGCCAGAATGAGAGACGTTTAAAGAGGATCATGGACAATTAGGTACGGTTTTCCGAATGGATAAAGGAGGTAAGCGATGCCCCGGCGTGGACGTGTGTGACTCGACCGTCTTCCATCACACTAATGCGATCGGCATAGCCGTAGATTCGAGGATCATGCGTGACAATCAAAACACAGCGTCCCGGAGCCTTCGCCGCAGTGCTGAGAAGATCCATGATCTGGTGCCCTGTCACCGAGTCCAGCGCGCTCGTGGGTTCGTCGCAAATCACCAATCGAGGTTCATGGATCAGGGCTCGGGCTATGGCCACCCGTTGTTGTTGCCCACCCGAAAGCTGGGTCGGCAACTGGCGCTCCCGCCCTGCTAACCCCACCTGTCGCAACCTCTCCGCGGCCTGGGCTTCGGCCTCGCGGCGACCGGTCCCATTGAGCAGCAATGGAACGCTCACATTCTCAACCAACGACAAAGTTGGGATCAGGTTGAACTGCTGAAAGATGAACCCAATGTGCCGGCATCGAAACCGGGTGACCTCCGAGGCCGACAGGCCGGTCAGGCGCGTACCAAAGAGATTCACCTCACCTTGATCGCTCGACAGCGTCCCGGCCAACACGCTCAAAAGAGTGGTCTTACCACAGCCAGAAGGACCGACAATGAGGTGTAACTCCCCCTCGCTCGCCTCAAAATTAGCCCCCTTCAAGGCCTGAGTGCGGGCATCCCCCACACCAAACACCTTGACGATGCCTCGGGCGCCAACGGCCAAACTGCTCGGCGGGTTACCGACAACCGGGGCAGCGGTCAGGGAGACTGGGTTCACAGAGCGAAGCGGAGTGGTCATGAGCGAAGGTCAACCACGGAACACGATCGCCGGCTCCAGCTTGGCCACGCGCCGGATACCGAACAACGCCGCCAGCGCACAAATGACAAGAACAGCTGCCAATGACTGGAACACGAATGAAGCGTCCGCCTTGAACGGCGGTTGTCCGCTTTGAGCGATCGTCAAGCCGAAGAGCGCCGTCAGTCCAATCCCCATGCCGAATCCAATCAGGCCTACGATCATGGACTGAAACAGGAGCATTCCGGCCAAAAGGCTGTTGCTGGCCCCCATGGCCTTGAGGGCACCGAGGTTTCGCAGGTTCTCTAGGACAAAGGAATAGAACGTCTGGCCACAGACGGCCACACCCACCACGAAGCCTAAAATAATGGTGGTCAAAAAGGAGATGGGGATGCCCGTGTTGTTCCAGACCCATTGGATCGTAGAAGCCTCGAATTGTGGAATGGTGAAGGCACGAAGACCGGTCTCGCTCTTAATTCGCTGAGCGACCTCCGCCGTGTCGAACCCGGGTTTGGGCTCTGCCAAGATCATGGAAAGCATCTTCCGCTGACGCGGTGCGTACTGGAGGGCCTGATCGTAACTGGAGAAAACATACGGGTACCCAAAGAAGTGTCGTTCCGTTTGGCAGATGCCGACGACCCTGGCCTCCCGGTCGTTGATCTCAAACACGTCACCGATCTTCAACGGCCTGCCCATCCCCGATCCGAGACGCGTGTCCTCCGTCGCGAGCGTGTCGATGACAACGCTGTTGGGCAGACGCAATTGGGCAATATCGCCCTCGATCATGCGAGGAGGACGCCCGTAGAGGGTTCCGGCGTGCAATCCGATCATCTGAATCATCTTGTCGGAACCGTCTGCAGTCCGGGCCTTGAGGACTCCCTGAAACAGCGGCACTGCAAAATCGACCCCTTCGACCGAGCGAACCCGATTTAAGTCGGTATCCCGCATGGCCTTGGATTCATTCACCTGCTCTACGCGAGATTCGACGACCCAGATCGAAGCCCGCATGTTGCGCATGTGGCTCGTCGTCCACGACATCAGTCCCTGGAAAACAGAATACTGCTGAGTCATCAGCAGGGATGAAAACGCCAAACCCCCGACCAGCATCCAATACTTGGCGCGGTCACCGAGCAGCATTTTCAGGGCGAGCAGGAACATAATTTACACCAAAGACCGGCGGAAAGGACCTGGCCCCAAACATCCACACATTCAAAATACCAGCGTATCAATCTGAACTTTCAGTCTAGCGCCTCCAACGGATGAGATTCAGCGACTGAGAAAACAAGTTATCTTGGACAACTCACCTTGAAAGCGGTCTACGTCAAACGGGCTTTACCAAAAATCGCATCGAGGTGCGGGTCGGCAGAATGGATGATGTGCTTTTTTCGAGAGTGGCGATTGCTCACTCGAAATCCATTATCTACGGTAGGGTACGTTCATGATCGGAGATTTGTTTCACAAAGCTTACGTGGTGCTCGCGGTGATTGTATTCTTCGGCGCCTCCGTGTTCGTCCATGAATATGGGCATTTTTGGATGGCCCGTTTGCGCCGCATGGTGGTGCTCGGGTTTTCCATCGGTTTCGGACCCAAGGTGTTCGGATGGGTAGACCGGCAAGGGGTCGAATGGGCCGTGCGTTGGATTCCCGCTGGGGGCTTCGTGAAGCTGCCTCAGATGCTGACTTCCGAAACCATCGAGGGAGCAGCAGATCCTGCGGTGCCGCCGGCCTCGCCCATCTCGAGGATTTGGGTCGCCCTCGCCGGACCGGCCATGAACATTTTCTTTGCCTTGGCCATCGCCAGTGTGATCTGGCTCGTCGGCCTGCCCGTCCCGGTCAACCCGCCGATCATCGGCTACGTCGAACCCGATTCTGCAGAGGCGCGGTTGGGCATCCGAGAGGGAGATCGAGTCCTCCGGGTCGACGGAAAAATCGTGAGTCGCTGGCAGGACGTCCAACGCTTCACGGTGCTGGCCCGGTCCCAGACCATCCCGGTAGAGATCGCCCGGGGAGATTCAGTCTCCAATTATGTGCTGACGGCCATCGTCAACCCTACCTTCGGGCTCAAGTTGCTCAACCTAGACCCCAAAGATCATCCGGTGATCATGGATTTGGCTCCGAGCGGTGCCGCCCAAGAGGCGGGTCTGGCCGTGAATGACCAGTTCGTCTCATTCGGCGGGGTTCCTGTGGTGGGACAATCCCAATTGGTGGATCTCATACGGGCCCAAACAAGCAAACCGGCTCAAGTCGAGGTGCAACGCGCGAGCCAGCGCATGACCTTCACCGTGACCCCTCGGGTGGACCCCACCAGCGGAGTAGCCCGCATCGGTGTGACGATCTCCCCGAGCCGCGTACTGACCTACCAATTGCAACGACCCGGTCCAACCCCTTGGGAGCAGGTTTCTGGGGTGTTGGTCCAGATGGGGGAATTGGTCGGTGCCTTGGCGCACTCCAAGGAAACAGGCGTGAGCGCCAAAGACATGAGCGGACCGGTGGGAATTTTCGGCAAACTCGCCGCCGACGTGAACGCCGACATCCGCTTGGCCTTGAGCTTTCTTGTGATGCTGAATGTCAACTTGGCCATCATTAATTTGCTGCCGATTCCAGTATTAGATGGCGGGCACATCACCCTAGCCCTCTATGAGATCATCACCCGCCGCCGCGTCGCTCCGCGCTTCCAAGAGATTGCGACGTCGGCCTTCGCAGTGATCCTGCTCAGCTTCATGGCCTATGTTTCCTTCTTTGATGTGGTGAAACGAGGACCGCTCTTCAAGGCAATGTTCCGCCAAGAAACCGTCATCGAAACCCCCTCGCAGCCAACTCCAGCCCCATAAGGGTCGGCACACAGAACCTCCGTAACGATTCTCCTAAGCGTTGACGCCGCCAGCCGCGATCCCGTTTATTCCCTCTCAGCGATTCATGAAGTATTGCCCTTCTCCCTGGAGTTACAGCCGCAGACCCGCCCGCGACGTCACTGTGGGCGACCCCGCCTGCGGCGGCGTGGTGCTTGGGGGTGGTCACCCGGTGGTCAAGCAATCGATGCTGACTTGCGATACCATGGACACCGCCGAATGCGTGCGGCAGACCTTGGAACTCGTGGCCGTGGGGTGCCAGATCGTTCGAATCACGGCTCCGACCGTGAAGGACGCTGCCAACCTCGAAAATATCGTCCAAGAGCTCCGTCAGGTCGGTTGCCACGTTCCTCTGGTGGCGGACATCCATTTCAAGCCGGATGCGGCGATGGAAGCCGTCAAGTGGGTAGAAAAAGTTCGAATCAACCCCGGCAATTACGCCGACACCAAGAAATTCGCGGTCAAGGAATACACCGACGAGGCCTACGCTGAAGAACTGGCACGGATCGAGGAACGCTTCACGCCGCTGGTGCTGGAAGCCAAGCGTCTGAATCGCGCCCTCCGCATTGGAACCAATCACGGATCTCTCAGCGACCGGATCATGAACCGGTACGGAGACTCCCCGCTGGGCATGGTTGAAAGCGCCCTCGAATTTGCCCGCATTTGCCGCAAGAACGGTTTTCACAACTTCGTCTTCTCGATGAAGTCTTCCAATCCGAAGGTAATGATCGAGTGCTACAGGCTGCTGACCGCCCGCCTCGATCTGGAGGGCTCCGACTGGAACTACCCGCTGCATCTGGGCGTCACCGAAGCGGGTGAAGGCGAGGACGGCCGCATCAAGTCGGCCATCGGTATCGGATCCCTGCTTTGCGACGGCATTGGCGATACGATCCGAGTCTCCCTCACCGAGGACAGCCCGCGCGAGATCGCCGTTTGCAACGACCTGTTAGTCCAGATCCCTCGACTAACCGTGTCCCACTCAGGACTCGCAAACCCCTCCCTACCCTGGGACCCCTTCAATTTCAAACGGCGCGAATCGGTGGCGTCACCCTTGGGTGATTTGCCAGCAGGCGGAGAAAACCTAGTTCGAGTGGTGGTCGAACGCAGCACTTTCGACGCGGTCGCTCCGAAGATCTCCCCGAAGGTCGATGTCAAACCCGAGGCTATTTACGAAGACCTCCAACTCATGGAAGTCGACCCCACCTCGGATTTTCCGCATCCCCCGTGCGAGACCCAGTGGATCACCGTCCAAGATGGAGTCTCCTTACCTCCCATCACCGCCTTCCGATTGCTGACGGTCCGGTTGGCGGCGCTGGGCAGCCGCAACCCGATACTGCTCAAGGATCGGCTAATTGCCCCCTCTGAGGCATTAACCCCAGAGACGGCCCAACTGCAGGCGGCCGTCAATCTTGGGTCCCTGCTGGCTGATGGCATCGGCGATGCAATTCTTGTCCGTTCAGAACCCGGCGCCGGGCAATCCCTGCGATTGGCCTTCAACATCTTGCAAGCCTCCGGCTGCCGATCCTTCAAGACCGATTACGTCGCCTGCCCCAGCTGCGGACGCACGCTGTTCAATTTGCAAACGGTCACCGCGCGCATCAAAGCCCGGACGGAGCACCTCAAAGGCGTGAAAATCGCCATCATGGGCTGCATCGTTAATGGTCCTGGTGAGATGGCTGACGCCGACTTCGGCTACGTGGGCGGGGCTCCGAACAAGATCAACCTCTACGTGGGCAAGAAACCAGTCCGTTTCAATATCCCTGAAGACGAAGCCGTCGATCGACTGGTAGACCTCATCCGCGAACACGGTAAGTGGCGGGACCCTGAAGTAGTTTGATCAAAGGCCGGAGGGTTTGATCAAAAGCCGGAGGGGTAGCAACACACACACCCCCGAAGAATCCCCTCCGAAGAACCTCAGGTCGAACCGAATTCAATCCTTCGGCAGAATCCGACCGGAGTGATTTCCGATTCGCATCCCAGCCACACGATTCTACGACGGAGGGCTAAAGGGCAATCCCTGAGTGTCACCGGGCGGTTGAAAACCAGCCACAGAGGGGCGGTTCAAACCCAGCCAGTCTGAGGTGTTGGTTTGATAGGGTTTTTGAGGTTGAAGGGCAAGAGAGTGTTGGCGGATGGATTGCCGGATAAATGAGCCGGCGACGA
>SYMJ01000095.1 GCA_005805505.1 Verrucomicrobiales bacterium
CCTGCTCCCGCAACTCGATGCGCTGTACGAGGCCCATGCGACCTCCAACCACATCCCGGGGCATATTTGGGGATTGGTGGTCGACGGCCGCCTGCTGCATGTGCGAGCCGCCGGGATGGCCCGCATCGAGCCGGATCAACCCGTCACTCCGGCCACGCGGTTCCGGATCGCATCCATGTCGAAGAGCGTGACGGCGACGGCCGTCCTCCAATTGCGGGATGCGGGCAAACTCTCCCTCGAAGACCCGGTTTCGAAGCACTTGCCCGAGTTCCAGAAGGTGCAGCCCGCGACCCCGGACTCCCCGACCCTCACCGTGCGGCACCTGCTCCGGATGTCGGGCGGATTTCCACAAGACGACCCGTGGGGTGATCGCAAACTCGCCGAGACCGACGCCCAGCTCGACGCCTTGGTGACTCGGGGCCTGACCGCCGCCTCGCCCACGGGGACTCGCTGGGAATACAGCAATCTGGGCTATGCGCTGCTGGGCCGAATCGTGACCCGTGTGGCCCGAGAGCCGTATCAAGCCTACATCACCCGTCGGATCCTCAAGCCGCTGGGCATGACCAACACCGTCTATGAATGGGACAAGGTTCCCGCCGATCAATTGGCGCTGGGATACCGTTGGGAAGACGAGCGTTGGAAACCCGAACCCTTGCTGCACGACGGCAGTTGGGGCGCCATGGGCGGGCTCATCACCACTCTCGAAGACTTCGCCCGCTATTCGGCCTTCCACCTCGAAGCCTGGCCTCCGCGAGAGGGAGCCGATACCGGTCCGCTGAAACGCTCCACCCGGCGGGAAATGCACCGCCCGTGGGAGGTGATTTCGGTGGTGCAGGATTTGCACGACTCCGAGGGGCGTTCCGTGGCCCGGGTGGCGGGCTACAGCGCCGGCTTGAGTTGGAACCAGGATCAGCGCGGCCTCATTTGGGTGCGTCATGCCGGCGGACTCCCCGGCTTCGGCAGCGAATTCCGCTTCTTGCCCGACCACGGCATCGCCCTCATCGCCTTCGCCAACCGCACGTACGCACCCATGAGCGCCGTCAACCACAAGGCCATGGAACTGCTGATCAACGAGGCGAAGATTCCCGCCCGACCGGCCGAGGGCCATCCGACGCTCTTCCGTCGGGCCGAGGAACTGGCCACCTTGCTAACCCGCGACTGGACGCCCGAAGCCTTGCACGCCGCCCTGGCTCCGAACGTGTTTCTCGACCACAGCCTCGAGACCTGGCGCCGCGAAACCCGCGCGCTCCTCGAACAACTCGGCCCCATCCGCGACCGGTCTCCCCTGGTCCCGGACAACCGACTCCGCGGCCATTTCCGCCTCATCGGTGAAACCCGCAGCCTGGAGGTCTTCCTCACCCTGACCCCCGAAGCCACCCCGCGAATCCAGGAGATTAAACTCACCCTTCAGGCCAAGCAGTGAGGATAACGACCGAGGCACCTTGGGAGCGATCAAGGCCTCAGGGATTTCCACCCTGTCTGCGCCAGTCGTTGTCGGCGTAGGACCTCCAGGTGCGATTGGTCTTCACCGCTTCGGCATGGCCATCGGCATAAGTAATATTGGCCAACTGACCGGGATGCCGACCCAACATGCGCGCCTGCTGCTGAGCCGACGACGCATCGTCAAAGGCCCACGGTTGCGGGTACATACCGCCGCGAGAGGGCGAGCCATTGGCACGACCGGCATCCCCCAGCACGATGAACTGCGACGGTTGTCGGAATGAGGAAGGCGGGGTCGTTTCGTTGAACCCAAAATCTGGGTTAGCCAAGAACCAAGCCTGCTGTGGGGCGTTGTCGAGGTTGGCCTCGTTATGATTGTTGCCGTAGTCGGTGGTAAACCACGCCCCGGCCTTCGGCAGATCCCACTTGGGACCATTCGGGCAACGGAAAACATTGGTCGCGCCACCGAGGAGCGGGATGAGCACCTGGCGGTAGGAATACGGCGCACGCGCCTCGACCGTGTCGAGCGTTCCCGAAGGAGCTGTGCGCTCGGTGACATGGTTGGGGTATCGGTCCTGATTGTCTTGAAGGTACAGGAGATAACCGATGCCAATTTGACGAACATTACTCAGGCACTGGACGCGCTTGGCAGTGGATTTGGCCCGGGCCAGCGCCGGTAGAAGCATTCCGGCGAGGATCGCGATGATCGCGATGACCACCAGAAGCTCAATGAGGGTGAAGGCCGCCCCATGGGGACGGAGGGAGGCCGGAGAACGAGGGACTGCAGGAGACATGGATGATGATTTTCATTTTTGCCTCCGGTGGTTCGGTTGGACTCAAGGTTTTGGTGGATGATGAAACCTCCCCGTTTCGGGGTCGGATCGCCGGGTACGATTCGATGAATCGAAAGATCAAATGTTCTGGGCAATGGCCTGCAAGTAGCGGTTCTCGACCAGGATGGTCTGGAGCGCGGCCACTAGGGCATCGACTTGTCGATGCAAGGGGGCTTTTTGCGGGGTTTCGAGCGTGATCTCGAAGGGCGGCCAGGTCATCCCAGCGAACTGGCCAGCGATTGGGTCGACACCCGGTCGGGAGAGGCCGTGAAGAGGCTCATAGTTCTTCAGTTCTTACGGGTGATGACGTCGAAGGTGCCTCCCTCGGCGAAGTGCTGCTTCTGGGCCTTAGACCATCCACCGAAAACGGCCTCGATGGTGAAGATCTCTACCTTGGGGAATTGACCCGCATATTCGGCAGCGATCTTGGCATTACGCGGGCGGTAGAAATGCTTGGCCGCCAAGCGCTGGCCATCGTCGCTGTACAAGTGCTGCACATAGGCTTGGGCCGCTTCCGTGGTTCCCTTGCGCTGCACCACTCCATCGACCCAAGTGACCGGAGGCTCGGCCAAAATGCTCATCGCGGGAATGACACGCTCCAACCCCGCGGCCGCCGACTCACGTTGTGCAGCAGCGCTTCATTCTCCCAGGTGATCAGGACATCGCCCACCCCACGCTCGATGAACGTGACTGTGGAACCCCGGGCCCCGGAATCGAGCACCGGCACATTGTCGTAGAGCTTTTTCACAAAATCCACGGCCTTGGCCTCATCGCCGCCGGACTGCTTGAGGGCGTAACCGTAGGCGGCCAGGAAATTCCATCGGGCACCGCCTCCGGTCTTGGGGTTGGCGGTGATTACGCCGACCCCGGGCCGCACCAAGTCGGACCAATCGTGAATGCCCTTGGTGTTGCCCTTGCGAACCAGGAACACGATGAGGCTCGTGTAGGGGCTGCTGTTGTCGGGCAGGCGCTTCTGCCACTCCGGAGTCAGGAGCGCCGGTTTCTTGGCAATGGCATCGATGTCATAGGACAGCGCCAGAGTCACCACATCGGCGCGCAATCCGTCGATCACCGAACGGGCCTGTTTGCCCGAACCGCCATGCGATTGGGTCACCCGCACACTGTCCCCGGTCTTGGCGTTCCAATGTTTAGAGAAGACTTCGTTGTACTCGGCGTAGAACTCCCGAGTGGGGTCGTAGCTGACATTGAGGAGTTGGATGTCCTTGGCAAGCACAGCCACTCCGACGAGTGCTCCCAAAGCCCATGTAGCGAACACGCCCACAGTTCTAAATCCCTTGTTTCGATTCATAGCACGCCTTTTCCACCCTTGGAGCCCGCGAGACGAACCTTCTCGGTGCGCTCCATCTGGACAACCCGTCCCTCATGGACCACCAACTGAATCACCCCGAACCGCAGCGAAGCCACCCAGGGCGCCAAGGCTTCCAGCCACTCGGCTTGTTCCGCGACGGCAATCCGGTCCACCCAATCGGCAGACTCTGGGCTCTCTGTGTTTCGATGCGCGCTCATCACGGAATGAGGATTACGGCAAACCCCACCTAAGTCAACTGTGTTGGTGTAGTTTTAAATTTTAACTTCGGATTGGTCGCCGTAAACCCCGTTTTTATTGAGCTTATTGACTCGATAATACTCTACTATTTTGATCGTGTATTATTCGCTGGTCAAGATTCCCCTGAAGAGCCTGTCCCCAGAATAGCCTGTCCCCTGAAGTGTTCAACGACAAATATTACACCCCATTTGCGAAAAATAAAATTCCTCA
>SYMJ01000096.1 GCA_005805505.1 Verrucomicrobiales bacterium
AATGCCCTGACCTATGCGGTTGGGGCCACCGCCGAGGATCATGATCTTCTTCTTGGCCGAGGGTGTGACCTCGTCATCGCCACGGTCATAGGTCGAGTAGTAATAAGGGGTATAGGCCTCGAACTCTGCGGCACAGGTATCGACCAACCGGTAGCTGGGCACCAATCCTTGTTTCTTGCGCTCGGCACGCACCTCGTCCTCGGTTCTTCCGGTGAGATGGGCGATCTGGCGGTCGGAGAAGCCGAGGGATTTGGCGCGTTGCAGGAGTTCAGGTTTCATCGATGGACGCAAAACAGAGGAAGCAAACCGGAGTCGGCCTCCGGTGTCGAGTCTGCACGGGACAGTGTACGTGAGCCGGCAGGGGGTAGAGCGGGATGGGGCCAGAGGGGACAATACGGCACATTGGTCGCGAGGGGGGCTCCGCGGGGTGGGGCCAGGGGCCAAGGGAATGGTGAGGCACATTGGTCGCGAGGGGAGCCCTGCGGGGTGGGCCTGCGTTCGCAGGGAACGCTTCAATGGGACGCTTTCGCGCTGCGCGCGAGGGAGGTGTTCACGTTCCTATGCTCTCTCCGGCCCTCCCCGCTGCCGCCCAGTGTCGGCCAACGGGTGCTGGGGGCGAAGAGGGGGCGGCAGCCTTGCCCTAGTGCATCTCGGTACCGACAGGCTTCCGTGAAAGGCTCCAGGCGTGCTGGCTCCTTCTGGGAGGGCGTTTAGACCTTGGGCTTGAGCTGCGGGAAGAGGATCACGTCGCGGATGCTTTCCTGACCTAGGAGCATCATGCACAAGCGGTCGATGCCGATGCCGATGCCGCCGGCCGGAGGCATTCCGTGTTCGAGGGCGACCAAGAAATCTTCGTCGAGCTTCTGCTGCTCGCCACCGGCTTGGTGCTCGAGGGCCTCGCGCTGGGCGATGGGGTCGTTCTGCTCGGTGTAGCCCGGGGCGATCTCCTGGCCATTAATGCAGCATTCGAAAACTTCCACAGTCGTCGGATCTTCGGCGGAGATTTTGGCCAAGGGAACCAACTGCTTGGGCAGGTGGGTGACGAAGGTGGGCTGGATGAGGGTGGGCTCGACCAGCTTCTCGAAGACCGCTGCGGTGACTTCGAAGTCTTGGTAGCCTACGGCGATGTCACCCGAAAGCTTGAGGTCTTCGACGGCACGTCGACGGCGTTCTTCGGGCGACACCATGAACCAATCGTCTCCGGCCTTTTCGCGCACTAAGTCTTTGTAGCGGGCCCGACGCCAGTGGGAGAGGTCGATCGTTTTAAAAACCTCACCCTCGGCGTTGCGATGCTCGATCTTAAGGGTGCCGACGACGGTCAGTGCGATGTGACGAATGAGCGACTCGACCGTCTCCATCATGGTGGCGTAGTCGCCGTAGGCTTCGTAGGCCTCGAGCATGGTGAACTCGGGATTGTGCCGCCGGGACAGGCCTTCGTTGCGGAAATTGCGACCAATCTCAAACACCTTGTCCACACCTCCGACCAGGAGCCTCTTGAGGTACAGCTCCAGCGCGATGCGCATGTAGAACTCGCAACCCAAGGCGTTGTGGTAGGTCTTGAACGGCTGGGCAGCAGCACCGCCAGGAATCGCCTGCATCATCGGCGTCTCCACTTCCACGTAGCCTCGCAGGTGGAAGAAGCTCCGGATTTCCTTCAGGATGTGGGAGCGCTTGAGGAAGACCTCCCGAATGGGCTCATTGGCCATGAGGTCGAGGTAGCGCTGGCGGTAGCGGATCTCGGTGTCTTCCAACCCATGCCATTTGCCGGGAGGGGGTCGCAGGGACTTCCCGAGCGGCGTGAAGGACTCCACTTTCACACTCGGCTCGCCCATGCGAGTGATGAACAAAGTGCCCTCAATCCCGATGAAATCAGCGAGGTCGAGGAGCTTGAATATTTCGGCAGCGTCTTCGCCCAACACTTTGGGCTGGACCCAGAGCTGAATGCGGCCACTGACGTCACGCAAGTCGAGGAATTGACTCTTGCCCATGTCGCGGTGGGCCGTGATGCGACCCGCCAGACGCACGCGGGTGCCCTCCGCCAAGCCCACCGGCTCGCCCTTCGGCTCGGGTGATTTGTTCCATTCAGCCCAACGGGCCAACTCGGTTCGAACGGTGCCACATTGGGCATCGGGCGAAAATGAGTTCATGAACGGGTTGACACCCCGGGCATTGAGTCCGGCCAGATTCTGGCGGCGCTGTTCGATCAGGGAATTGGTGTCCTCCATGGGAGCAAGGGTCTGAAATGACGTGCACTCTGCGGCGTTCCGTAGAACGACGATTCAAGCCGATTTGACGCTCGGTTGAGAAGTCATAAGACGGCGAAGGCCCGGTAAAGCAGCAGCCTTGGGTCCAGCAAACATTTTACTCCGAGAGGGACTCCGGCTACCGGCTTAAAAAGTCTGCCGGAAAACCGGGGCCTCTCCGAGGAATTCGCCGCCGAATTGGGGGCGAAAAAACTGGATGCGAACTGGGCCTAAAAACCCGACTAAAGCCGTGGAAATAACTTCAGGACACCGTCACCTGAATTCTAACCGCTTCGAAATACGGCGATCACCCGCCCGATCAAATACAGGAGGTATCTGCGACTGCGACACTTTCTTCGAAGCCGCAGAGCTCCTATTTTAACCCAACGGCTGCGTCGATCAGGCTGAGAACGACTTGCCGCAGCCACAGCTGCTGTGGGCGTTGGGATTATTGATCTTGAAACCGCCGCCAGTCAGGGCGTCGCTGAAATCAATGACCGCGCCACGCATGTAATTGGCGGAAAACGGGTCAACAACGACGCCCACGCCGTGGAATTCGCCACCCAAGTCATCGGCGCGGCGCTCGTCGAACACCATGCCGTATTGCATACCACTGCAGCCACCGCCCTCGACGAACACCCTCAGGCTCTTGCCCGCGTTCTCAGTATCACCGGCCAGCATGGCGGCAATTTGCTGAGCAGCACTCTCGGTGACGGTGACGATAGAATCTTGAGCGACCTCGGTTTCCATGTCTTTAGGTTAAAAGTGCGTGTCCGGACTGTCAAACCATGGAAGAGGATCATCGGGATGGGTCGCCAAGCCTCCGCTGACGGCTATTTCGGTTCGTTATGCAGCAAAACCCGCACCGGCCCGATGGGCTACTGCACCTGGACCCAGTAGAAAAATTGGTCTCCGGCCGGGGGGGTCTCGATGAGGGAACCGCCAGTGACTCCTGTGGCGATGACCGTGGTCAAGCCATCCCAGCCCTCCGACCGGAGGACCGAATAGGTGCTCCCCGGCCGGGTGGGCCAGGCCAATCGGAGGGAACCCTGAGGTCCGGGGACCGCCTCAACCCGGACAGGCCGGATGGTCGGATCGGTCAGAAGGCTCAACGCGGCTTCCTCACTGAGTAGCGAATCTTCGGCATGACTCACGCGAACCGTGTAGAGTCCGAGATGGTCTGGAGAAACTTGTGCGATCCTCAACTCTTGGCGGGTGGCTCCGGACAAGAGTTGTCCATTGAGAAACCATTGATAACCCAGAGGACCAGCTCCTTTCGCAGCGACCCGAAACAGGGCACCTCCTCCGTCGGGGACCTGCAGGGACATCGGTTGGCTTGAGATAGTGAGAAGCGTCGGATTTTCGGACTCGGAATCCCCGGGTTGAACCCCCGAAGAAACTCCCGTCAACCGCAGGTGATCAATCCGCCAGGTTCCCACAGTGCTGTAATTGCCCGCGGCACCGACATAGGAGTCCCCGTCCCAATCCGAGACCAGTCGAACCCGAAACTCCGGCTGATTGGCGGCCTCAGGAATGGCGGAAAAATCAACCGTGAGGCCATTGGTGAAGGTGGCACCTCCGTTCAAGGTAAAGGCCGGGCCGGCCTTCAGGGTTTGCCCGTCAGTGGAATACAGCACCTGGAGGCGGCGACTGGCCGTACTGGTAGCTCGGACATCGAACCTTAAGACGACGGACTGAAAACCTATCGTCGAAGTGGTGATCTCCAGACCTGCGGTCCGGGCTCCAGTACCCTGTTTGGGAAAACCGGTGAGTTGCAGGGCAAAGTCGGCATTGGTCGATGGATCACTCGAACCAAGGCCGGAGGCCGGAGCCGTGCGAAGGCCGCCGAGGACCACGAGTGTCGCCGTGCCGGAGGTAGCACGCAGGAGGTCGTTGGTCTGGTTAAAATCCCACAGAACCATGGGCTGCTGGGCGCAAAGTAAACTCGAGAGGATCGGGATGGCAGCGAGCAGAAGAGCGAGAGTTCGGGCGATGTGTTGCAGTTGCATAGTGAGTGATGTTGGCAATGTCGTTGTTGCAAGCGGGGTGAGGCCAGAGGGCGAGCCTCCCTACCTCCGCCATTGACCAAGGATTCGCTGGGTCCTCTACAGACCTTTCAGGATTCCTAAAAAAAAACGCAGCCGAAGAGAAAACAGTCTGGGCCCGGGGGGCGTGCGAACCTTCTGGCCCATGAGGCCCTGGCACTGTCCGGTCGCCGAATTGCCCGTAGCATTTCAAGGAGAGCACACTAGCCTTCAGTTCATGAGTATCGCAGTTGCAGGCCGAGGGGCGTGGCGGGTGGCTTTGGGATTGGTAATCGGTGCCGCGATCGGGTCTTCCACAGCGGCCGACCTTCCTGCCCCCGGATTTACCCCCGAATCTCGGGGTGAACATGCGCTGACAGGCATTTTAGCCCATGTGCGTCCCGGGGTGACCCTAACCAATGCCACACTCCTCATTCGCGATGGCCGGATCGCCTCGGTGGGTGTCGGACTCAACATCCCCTCCGCGGCCCGGACTTGGAACCTGCCCGGCGCGCATGTCTACGCCGGATTCATTGATCCCTACCTGACGCTGGGATCGGCGGCCGGTGCGGTGACCACACAGGGCTCCGATTTCCCGGCGACCGGCGCGGGATCACTCACCTCCGGGGCCCCCCGTTTTTTTGGAGTGCCCGGCCAGGAACGCGATCCCGGATCGCCGGGTCCAGCCCACGGCATTGCTGAAGTGACACCCGAACGGCGGATGATCGATGGCTTGTCCCCGGATCCCAAGGAGTTGGCCGCCCTGCGTGAGATGGGCTTTACCGCCGCCAATGTCGTTCCGGCCAAGGGGATCCTGCGCGGACAATCCGTAGCCATCAGCCTCTCGGACGTGTCTCCGAACCGGGCGATCCTCAAGTCCGATACCGCCCAACACGTGGCCTTCGCAGTCGGAGGCGGCGGCGACGCCTATCCCAAATCGCTCATGGGAGTCATCGCCACGGTGAGGCAGGCCTGGATGGATGCGGCGTGGTACCGCGCGGATCAGTCTGATTACAGTTCAGCAGGGCGTTCCAGCACCCGCCCACGGGCCGAGTTCAACGCCTCCCTAGCGGCACTGCAACCGACGCTAGGAATCCCGGCGGCTGCGGGCTCACAACCAGTGGTCTTCGAGAGCGGCAGTGTCCTGATGCAAGATCGGGCTTTCCGGGTGGCTTCCGAAGCGGGGGTACGACCGCAGCTGGTGGCCAGCGGTCAGGAATGGCGACGGCCGGACCTCCTGGCACCCATGGCCAAGGCAGCCGTTCCATTCATCGTGCCGCTCAACTTTCCGGCGTTACCAAAATTCCCGGAAGAATCTGCGTGGGATTCTGTCTCCCTCGACGTGCTGCGGACCTGGGATTGGGCCCCAGAAAACCCAGCCTTGCTCGTCCGTTCTGGTCTGACCATCGCCCTGACTACCCATGCGCTGCCGGACCGCAAATCCTTCCGCTCGCAATTGCGTATGGCTCTCGACCGAGGCCTCTCCGAATCCAATGCCTTGGCTGGACTGACCACCACCCCGGCAGCTTTGTGCGGACTCAGTGATTCTCTGGGTACTATTGAATCGGGGAAACTCGCCCACCTGACCGTGGTGGAGCCCGGCGGTGGATTTTTTGATCCCGCTTCCCGGGTGACAGCTGTGTGGATCGATGGCGTGGCCTACGAGACCGACGCTGCCTTAAAGACTCCTGAGCGCAAGGAACCCAACGCGGAGGCCGAGGCCAAGAAGGCCGAGGAGCGCCAACTGGTGGCCCGACGCGTGGCCCATCCTCCCATGAACGGCCGCGGACCCATCGCTCAACCGGGTTCGGTGATCATTCGCAATGCCACGATCTGGACCAGCGGCCCGGAGGGCACTCTTTTGCGAGCCGATTTGCTGGTGGCCAACGGAAAGATCCAGGCCGTGGGTTCTTCGCTGGCGGCCGGTCCGGCGGTCCAGGAAATCGATGGCACCGGGCTGCATGTGACCCCCGGTATTCTCGACTGCCATTCGCACTCCATGATCCTCGGAGCCGTTAATGAGGCAACGCTGCCCAGTACGGCGATGGTCCGCATTGCTGATGTGGTCAATTCCGAGAGTGAGAATATCCATCAGCAACTGGCCGGCGGCACCACGCTGGTGAACTTGTTGCACGGGTCGGCCAACCCCATCGGCGGCCAGAACTGCGTGATCAAGCTGCGCGAAGGAGCCAGCCCCGAGGCGCTGAAATTCGAGCCGGCCCCGGGTGGTATCAAGTTCGCCCTGGGTGAGAACGTCAAACAGTCGGGCTGGGGCGACAAGGCGGTGACCCGATTCCCACAAACCCGGATGGGCGTCGGCACCTTTTATCGGAATCGATTCACCGCGGCCCAACAGTACCGTGATGCGTTTCGAAAAGGACGCCAGTCGAATGGCTCGCCGGTTCGGCGAGATCTCGAACTCGAGACCCTCGTGGAGATCCTCGAAGGCACCCGGCTCATTCACTGCCACAGCTACCGTCAGGACGAAATCCTGGCATTCCTGCGCGTGATGGAATCCTTCGGGGTCCGCGTGGCGTCACTGCAGCACATCCTCGAAGGCTATAAGGTGGCTGACGAAATCGCACGGCACGGGGCCGGCGCCAGTGCCTTCGCCGACTGGTGGGCCTACAAGTACGAGGTCATCGATGCGATCCCTTATGCCGGAAGCTTGATGCGGGAGCGCGGGGTGACCGTGAGTTTCAACTCCGATTCCAGCGACCACGCCCGCCGGCTCAATTTCGAGGCGGCTAAGGCGGTGAAGTATGGCGGTACCCCCGAGGCTGAGGCGCTAAAATTCGTGACACTCAATCCGGCTAAACAACTCGGCATCGACCACCGGGTGGGTTCTCTGGAATCGGGCAAGGACGCCGACTTCGTGATTTGGAGCGGCTCACCGCTAGACTCTGCAACTCGCTGCCTCGAGACCTGGGTAGACGGCCGCTGCTACTTCAAACTCTCGGCCGAGGCGGCTCGGGTGAAAGCGCTCCAGGAAGAACGAAGTGCGTTGCATGCGAAGGCCCATAAAGTCGCCGGTAGTGGAGGTGAATCCAACGCCTCCGACAAGGCCCGCAAACAGTTCTTCGAACGCGCACTCGAACAAGCCCGCCATTGGAGCGTGAAGGAATGTCAGGATTGTTTGGTCCGACAGACGGAGTGATGGCCGGCGACCTTCCGCCATGAAAATCCCGAATCCGCAACGGACGGCCCAACGACGATCGAAGGTCGCCGGACTCCGCTCACCGTTGCCGACCCTCCGAGACCGACCCGGCCAAACCAGTTCTTCAACTACCTGTGGAGCCGAACCGTCCGAAAAGATCGTCATCTCTGGGTGCGATTACCTCGGCTTGTCGGACGATGCGGTGATCCGGGAAGCATGGCTGAAGGCCTCAGCCAGCGGACCTCTTCAAACAGGAGCTTCTCGAGCGACGACCGGTGATCACCCCCTGTACCGCCGCGCAGAGAAAGCCATCGCAGACTTCCTAAATGAACCCGCGGCGGTCCTCACGGCCACGGGCTACCTCGCATCGCTGGCGGTGGCGCAAGGACTGCGGGATCAGGCCACCCATGTGGTCGTCGATGCCTCTGCACACAACTGCGTTCAAGACGGTGCCCGCTTGAGTGGATTGCCAATCCTCTCCTTTGCCTCCGGCGATGTCCGCGCGTTGTACTCAAAGCTGCGCGGATTACCGCCATCGGCCCGCCCGCTGGTGGCCACCGATGGGGTCTACGGCATCCGGGGCGGTATTGCCCCACTGAAGGATTACCTGGAGGCAGTGCCCGCCTCAGGCTGGCTCTGGGTAGACGACGCACATGGCCTCGGATCCGTGGGTGCCACCGGTCGAGGATCGCCCGAATTTTTTGGCCTCCGAGATTCCCGACTTATTCGAAGCGTCACGTTTTCAAAAGCCTTGGCCGTGGCCGGCGGAGCGGTCATTGGCGATGCCTCCCTGATGGAACAGGTGCGTACGCGGGCTGGAGCCTATTTGGGATCCTCGGCGCCGCCGCTGGCCATCGCTGCGGCCATCACGGCTGCCGTAGTCCGGGTCCATAAACTTCCGGGCCGCGTCCGCCGGTTGCAGGAACTCGCCCGCCGTTTTTCAAACGCGCTACCGACCCGGCCCGAGATCCTCAACGATCCCCGAACTCCGGTCACCGCGATCCACCCCAGCGAGGCCGCTCAGGCCCAGCGACTTTCTGAGGCACTGGTCCAAGCCGGGTTCATTCCTCCGTGGATTTGCTACCCGGGCGGACCCGGCGGTGGGTTTTTTCGCATCGCCCTTAAAGCGACCCATTCCCGAAGTCAAATCGACCGACTGGCACGCACGATCCGGGCGGGCTTAAACGAATAGCGGCCACCGTTTCGAAATCTGGGCGACCTATTACTGGGGAGAACCGTCGCCTTCCTGAAACTCCACACCACGACGGAGGCGAAAGGGCGCACTGCGGACAATCTCCAGGATTAACTTCGTTGCTCGATGGCCATCGCTGGCCACGGCCTCGGTGATCCGCTTCACGGCCGGAATATCATAATATTCGACGCCACGTCCCAACGCATAGGCCAGCATCTTTTCAGTGAGGTGACGCAAGAAGAGTTGCTTGCGCTCCAGAAGGACTTGCTTGAGGGCCTCCGGGCCCACGATGACCACACCGCCCGGCAATTCTCCGCTGGCATCCACCGATTCTCCGGACACCTGGGTGCGCCATCGACCGATGGGGTCGAAATTCTCTAGAGCGAAGCCCAGGGGATCTAAACGCGCATGACAGGCCGCGCAGTTGGGATCCTTGCGGTGCTTCTCTAGGCGCTGACGAAAGGTGAGGCCCTCACTCTTCTCATCATTGGGAGACAGCGTGGCGACCAAGGGCGGCGGAGGCGGAGGCGGGGTTCCGAAGACTTCTTCCAGCAACCACTTTCCGCGCAGCACCGGACTCGTGCGCTGAGGATAGCTAGTCTGGGTCAGCACCGCTGCCATGCCCGTAACGCCACCCCGGCGGCGGTCCGACAATGAGACACGGATGAAGGTCGAGCCATTCACCCCGGGGATTCCATAATGCCGGGCCAAGTCGGCGTTGACCCAAGCATAGTCACTGTCGAGCAACTCCAACAAACTGCGGTTCTCGCGCACCAATCCGGCGAAAAACTCAGTAGGCTCGGTCATCATCGCTTCCCTCAAAGCCGGCGTGAACTCAGGGAACTTGTGCGGATCAGGCGCGGCTACCGAACCCAAAGTCCGGATACCGAGCCACTGGCCTACAAATTGTTCGGACAAGGCGCGAGCCTTGGGATCGGCCAGCATTCGCATCACTTGTGCCTCCAGAACTTTTGGCTGAGACAAGCGACCCGCATCGGCCAGGGCGAAGAGAGTGGCGTCGGGCATCGACGCCCACAGGAAATAACTCAGACGGCTGGCCAAGGCATGATCGTCAATGGCCGCCGGCGTCTGGCCGGGCGGGTCTTTTTCGATGCGGAACAGGAAGTTCGGAGACACCAACACCGCCTTGGCCGCAGCCAGAGTCGCGGTGCGCGAATCCGCGCCGCGCCGCCGCGTCTGCTGATAAAATTCCAGGAGTCGGGCTATCTCAGGCGCAGACACCGGACGTCGCCACGCTCGTCGGGCCAGGTCGCGGAGATCCCCGGTCGCGGCCGCTGTTTCAGAACGGTACCAAGTCACCGGATGGCAGAAGAGCGCCCCGGGCGCCGCCGCCGCCAAGGCTTCCTCAGCCGCCGTGAGGTATTTTTCCAGCAGCAGCGGCGGCACGAACAGCGTGCTGGCGTTGTTGTCGAACCCGCCACCGCCGCCGCCATCGGCGGGGAAATCATCCGCAGGCCGCAGGCTGATGCCGAGGAGGTCTCGGACCGTGTGATTGTATTCGGTACGGCTCAGTCGGTGGGCGATCTTCGGCCCCGGATCCAACCGGATAACCCCTGGAGCCGGGTTGTCGAGGAGATCCCGGAGGCCCTCACTGAGAGTCAGCCGTTCTTCCTGAGTTGGCTGGACCTTGCGACTCTCCGGCGGCATCAGTCGTTCTTCAACCTGACGCACGGCCGTTTCCCAGAGCTTGGGCTGGCGATAAATCGAGGCGAGGTTGGTGAAGCCATCGAGACGCACCCCGCCCTTGGCCTTGCGGGCATTGTGGCAATCCCAGCAATGCTTCTGCAATTGCGGCAAGAGGTCTTGATGGAAGTCCGCGGCCCAAATTGACCCCCAGACAGCACTCAAGAACAGCAATACGACTCGACCATGCATTTGCGAAAATCCCGACGACGGAAATTTCTCCGACATTCAGCGCGGGCGAAAGCCCGCTGACGGTCGGAGGGTTTCTCTCCCGTCCACCGAAGAGTGCCCGGTTCAGCGAAGGTCGCAACCTCGGGCGGTCTTTCCGGCGACCGGGCGGGCGATGGACAACGAGGGACCGGGTCGATTCTCGCGACTTCCTCACCCCATGGCTCTGGTATTGCCTGACCTGCGGCCGATGGCATCCTAGAGGCCGATGCCCACTCCGTCCCGCTTTCTCCTAGTCGCCGCCGGCTTGTTGGCCGTGGGCGACGTTGTGTCCCGCACCTGGGCCGCTTCCAATCCGGCCCCGTTCCACAGCCCGGAGACGGCCCTCGATCGGTATGTGGCTCAACCGGACGCCTCGTTCGCCTGGAAAGTGGCCGCAACCACCAATCTCGGCCGTTGCCAAGTCACCGTCATCGACCTGACTTCCCAGACTTGGCTCACGACCAATGAAGTGAACCGAACGCTCTGGAAACACTGGCTGACCGTGGCCCGCCCGAAGGACTTAGCGCACAAGACGGCCTTACTCGTCATCGCCGGGGGAGCCAATCGGGAAGGGGAACTTCCCAAGCCCAGTGCAGAGCTCACCCGGATCGCCGAGGCGACTCGCTCGGTGGTGGTGGAGTTGAAGATGATCCCCAA
>SYMJ01000011.1 GCA_005805505.1 Verrucomicrobiales bacterium
CACCGTTTTGCGAGCCTGATTCGACAGGGAGGATTGACGGAGTTGGCGCGGTCGTCGCGACGTTCCGTTGGACTCCGGTTGGATCTGAAACCCCATTTTGGACAGTCTCTAGTCGAGTGTTCGCAGAGGGTTCTGCGCCGTTGGTCTCAGAAGTCCGCGCCATCGTGGATGGCGTTGGAAGCACGGAGGACAGACCGGTCGCTAAGGGTGAACTAGGATTCTGTTTCGAGTCGTTGTCGCTCAAGCGCCCCCCCAATGAAGGGGTCAAATCCGTGGTCAAACTCGGAAGGGCGCCGGTCCCCGGATCAAGAATGAGACTGCGGAACGCATCATTGTTGTTGGCGGGACGAACGGATACGCCCGCGACGGGTGACGTGCCCAGGAGTTGCGATTGCGCCACAGCACGACGGGCGGCGTCTCGAACCTCGCTGGAGATCAAATCGATGCCCATCGACGGATCGGAAGCGGTGGCGGATCGTGACGTCGGCAATGACTGAACTGTCTCGGCTGTTCCGGCTGCCCGCAGTGACCCGTTGACCAGGTTTTGCATCGCTCCAACTCGTGCGCCAATGGCTGCAATGGTCTGCGGGTTGGAAGTTGATTCACCGCCGCCGGAGTTCGTCGACACCATCGCAGGCAACTCCTCAAGGGCTGATGCAAACTCAGGCTTGATCTCGGAATTCGAGTCTGTTGACAACGCGTAGTCGGGGCTCTTGGCGACCATCCTCGACGCATACGTCCGCCCCCCATCGGAAGGGGTTGAGAACACATCGGACGATATCTGCTTGGCATTGGGGACCTCCTGTGGGTCACCACTCCTATTGCGCAATATTACGACTTCTGCATCGGGTAACCGCTGAGAATCCATCAATGGGCGCTCGGGCATTCCTTGAAGAACGTCATTCCGGGGTGAGGCTCCAGAGGTCAAGGCCGGTGGCCTGCGTAACTCCGACTCTGACCGTTCAGCCGGCCCGAAGGGTTCTCCCCAAGGGGACGGCCCAGCTTGGGCCGATGGAACTGAAGAGGTTCCGGAGGGTGTCGAAATAGATGCGGTGCTCGGGCCAATGAATCTCACCTTGGCGTCGACCATCGCTCGGAGATTGAGAGACGCCTTGCGGATGGGTTTGATCGAAGGCCGAGCCTGTGGGTCGCTCGAATGATTCTGGAACGAAACCCTCGATGAAGGGTCCGCCGATCCTGCCGTTTCTGCTTTCTGGGGGGCGTCGGCCACCGGTGAGGAGCCCGTCTCCGAGGACTGGGCCGATTGGGCTGATTTCAGGTGTGCCTGAAACGCCGTTGCTCCAGTGGGTCTGCCGGTTGCAATCCCTGAATCCCCGTCGGAATTCCATGAAAAGGGCAGGGAGGCACGAGGGCTTAACTCCGGTGCCTTCAGGTTGCTTGAAATCATGGCGTGGGTGAACCCGAGGTGGAATTGGTTCCATCGGGGGACCGCAGCGAGATGTGCATCATTCGACGAGAAATGTCCGCGGCCAGACGGACGCCAGATTCTCCTGTGCTCACCAAGGCGCCCAACAGAGACGAGGCGTTGGTGGAGTTGATGACGGTCAGTGTCCGGGCAATCTCATCCGGCGTATAGTTGGTCAAAATGGCCACGCCCTGAGCCGGGGGGAGCGCGGATATGCGGCGACCATGTTCCAGAAGGCTTCGCTGTTCTTCCACCCGGATATAGGTGATCCGATTGGTCAATAAGTGCTCTTGGCTGTTTCGGGCCTGAGCAATCCACTGTGTGGCCAGGTTGAGATTTTGCATTTCCAGGCGGATTCGCTCTTCGACTTCCTTCAGACGCTTTTCGCGACTGTCCTGGTACTCTTGGCGAGTGCGCAGTTGGTTGAGCAAATTGACAACATCCGGATTGTCGAAGCGCAGTGATCCGGGTTCGGAAGTTTCCCGCATGGCCTCTAAAGCGGCCAAGCTCAGCTCAGTCTGGCGCTCGTTGCCCGCCGGTTGAGCATCGGGTGGATCATGGAGGACGTCCTGCTCCGGGGCCTTGATCGCCGCCGACGCCTGAGAGGCTTCGACGATCTGGGCAAGGATCGTTTGAATGCGCTTCTGCGCCACCTTGCCACCATAGAGGAACGTGGCGACCGAGGTGCCAATACCGAGCACGATGATGAGTAAGGCGAGGAGAAGTGTGCGCATGGGAGTCAGAAGCTTTGGATGACGCGCTCGTCGAGGTAGCGCTCTTCGGCCAACCGTTCCGATCGCTGATGTTCCTTGAGGCGGGCTTCGCGGAGTTTTTCGAGGAGGCTTAAACGGAGTTTGGCTTGTTGCCACTCCGCCAAGCGTTGGGCAACCACGACTTGTTGGGCTACCAGGGCGACTCGGGCGCGCTCAGCGTTGAGTCGCATTCCGGGCCGCAGCGCCACGGAGATCGATGCAGCGATTCCACCTTCGGAGAGCGAGTCGTTCAGAGAGCGACTGTCGGACATCACCCGGTCCAGATCGCTTTGGCAGCGCAACTGGTCCTGATTGGCCCGAGCCAACGCTTCAGCCGCAGCACTCTCCTGAGAGGCGCGTATCTGAAGCAAAGTTTCGAGGCTAAATCGGAATCGACTCATACCTTATCGAGCCGTCGCAGCACGAAACGCGCCAATAGGCTTAGAGCGGTCTCCCAAGGCGTTGCCGATCGGTGTCATTCCCTGACGCAAGGCCAGCGCCAACAATTCCCATAAGGGAGTCGGAGACGGCGCCTCCGTCTGCGACTGACGCAGGAATCCATCGAGGTGGGGCAGGGTTGCTATGGCCCGATCGAGTTTGGGATTCGATCCAGCCACATAGGCACCCACTCCGATCAAATCCCTATTCTGGCGGTGCAACGCCAGCAATTCGCGGGCTTCGCCTTGAAGAGTGATTTGATCGGAGTTGAGCAAATCCCGGTTCAAGCGACTAATGCTTCCGAGCACCTCGATGGCTGGCCAGTGATTGCGGTCTGCCAATTCACGGGTTAGGACGATGTGACCATCGAGAATGGAACGGGTGGCGTCGGCGATGGGTTCGGTCAGGTCATCACCCTCGACCAAAACTGTGAAAATGCCGGTAATCGACCCGCGATCGGAGTTTCCCGCGCGCTCCAGAAGCCGGGGCAGTGCCGCGAAAACCGAAGGCGTATACCCTCGGGCGGTGGGCGGTTCCCCGACAGCAAGACCGATTTCTCTCTGGGCCATGGCAAATCGGGTGATCGAGTCCATCATCAGCAACACCTTGCGACCCTCATCACGGAGTTGCTCCGAGATTTGCAGTGCCAGTGAAGCTGCCTTCACCCGGAGCAAGGCCGGTTGGTCGGCCGTGGCCACGATCACAATGGAGCGGGCACGCCCTTCCTCGCTCAGATCATTTTCAAGGAACTCACGCACCTCGCGTCCACGCTCGCCGATCAGTGCAACCACATTGATGTCCGCATCCGAGCGGCGGGCGATCATTCCCAACAGAGTCGATTTTCCAACGCCGCTTCCGGCGAAGATTCCTACCCGTTGGCCCCGCCCAAGTGGAGTAAAGCTGTCGATGGCCCGGACTCCGGTGATGAGCGGATGTTGGATTCGAGCCCGTGACAAGGGATTGGGAACCATACCATCCCCTGTGGAAGCAATCCATTGGAGAGGAGGCCCACTGTCTAGGGGTTTCCCCAAGGCATCGATGACCCTGCCAGAAAGACCTGAGGCCAGAGGAACCCGCCGCCGCTGGGGACTGGCACGGACTTCGTCTCCGGGACACAATCCATCGATCGTGTCGAGAGGCATCAGAATGAGGTTCTGATTATGGAAACCCACTACCTCGACGCTAATTTCACGACCGTTAGAGCAACGGATATGGCACACGTCCCCAAGCGCCGCTTTGGGGCCCAGGGATTCGATCGTCAGTCCCGCAACGCGCACCACGGACCCCACAGGGGTGGTGAGGCGCGCTTCTCGCAAGCGTTGCTGCGCCTGCTGGATAAACCGCAGACCGGTCGGGCTTTCTGGAACCAGTTCAAACATCAAGCCCCCTCAAGGGCACTGCTGAAGCTGGCGATGCGCGAAGATCGGAGTCCGTCGACGAAACCAGACTGGGTTTCCACGAGACATCCGCCACGATCCACGGCCGCATCGGGTGCCAACTGGATTCCACGGGCCGCGCATTGGGAGCGAACCTCGCTGTAGGAAGCATTCTCGAGCATCTTCAGATCCTCGGGATTGAGCATCACCCGCAGCACCGGAGTGCCCAGGGCTGCGCCGAGGGTCTCTCGAAGGCTGGCCTCAATGATGTCCACGGTGATGGGCAGGCTCCCGACGATCTTGGCGACTGCCTCAACTGTCAGTTGGAGCAAGCCCTTCTCCAGAATTTCCATCCGCTCAGCCAACTGGGTGGACATCTTCTGGGACAACTGCTCAAGATAAACACCGACTTCTTCTCGGTGCTTCAGTTCGATTTCCTCGCGCAGCACCCGGACCCGCTCTTCGCACGCTTCAGTGGCTGTCGCCACACCACGACGGTAAGCCTCATGTTCGATCTTTCGACGCATGGCTTCGAGGTCTGCCGGCGGGGACAGTCGCTCTTCGCGGTGGAAGCCAAGCACCGAGAGACGAATGTCCCGAAGCGTTGAGGAATGTTGTAGAAGTGTTTGAGTCATAGGATAAATTAGGCGGATTCTAGGGAGATCTCGCCGTCGGTCTCGAGCTTGCGGACGACATCCACGATGCCTTCTTGTGCCTGCTCGATTTCGCGAAGATTGGTCTTCCCGAGGTTGGAAATTTCGTCGTTGACCGTTTCGGCCGCACGCTTCGACAGCGCCCCCAGAAGGGCCTGCCTTAAATTCTCGTTGGCTGCGCTCAGTGCGATGGCCAGACGGGCGGCCTCGACCTCGCGGAGCACCTTTTGGAGAGACTTGACGTCCAGAGTGGCGAGATCGTCGAAGGTGAACATCTTCATCCGGATGGACCGCACCAGATCGGGCACTCGTTCATCGAGTTTGTTGAGGATTCCCAAGCGGATGGTCTTATCCATCGCGTTGAGGGTAGCCGCCGCCGCCTTAATGCCTCCGGTCTGGTTAAGGGCTTTGGTCACCTTGCGACCAATCTTCTTGGACAGAACCTCGCCCACCGTTTCCACCACCTCAATCGGGGTAGAAGCCAGTGTCGCCAGACGCTCGATGACTTGTTCCTGAAGACTTTCAGGAAGGCTCTTGAGCACCTCGGATCCCTTCTGGGCCGTCAGATAACTGACCACTAGCGCAACGGTCTGCGGTTGCTCCTCCTTGAGGAGATTGCAAATGGAGGTGGCATCGAGATCGATGATTTGCTGCATGGCAGCCACCGAGGTACGTCGAGTGCCCACGCGGCCGATGACCTCGGCTGCTTTAAAGAGACCCACCGCTTTCTCGAGCACCATCCGAGTGTATTCGACCGATCCGCTGACCCCGGAATTGGCTTGAATTGCCATCTCCGTGAACTCCTTGAGCACGGAGGTCTGCTGCTCAACGGTCATCAGTGGCAAATTGACCATTTCCGATGAGACGAGCTCGCGTTCGTTGTCATCGAGACTCTTGATCAAGATGCTGGCGCTTTCCTCGCCGAGCAGCACCAGTAGGGCTGCCATCTTCTGCGAGGGGGTGAGACGAACGGGTCCCGTTGGGATCGTTTTCCCACGAAGCATTTCCCGGGCTGCTGTTTCCATGCCGCTCATTCGCCGTCCTCCTCAGGCTTCGCTGTGAGCCAGGCACGCGCGGCTTGGGTCATCTTTTGTGGGTTGTCTCGGATCAGGTCCTTGAGTACTTCGAGAGTGACCCGTTCCGGACGCTGTTTGCTCAGTCCGAAATCCATCTTCATCTTCTTCTTCTGCTCTTGGGCCGCTTCGTTGGCTTCTTCCTCTTCATTGGCATCTGAGTCGGTTTTGGCTGAAGCAGGTGCGCCAGCAACCGCTGCCCCGACTCCTGCGACTCCTGGAACTCCCCCAGCCATCACCATGCCATTGGCAAGAATCATTTGTTGGCCTGCCATTAACTGGCCAACCGGGACACCCGCGGCAATCATCTCCTCGGAACCACGCCGCAGCATTCGCCAGAGCAAGAACAGGATAAGAAAACTACCCAGCAACATACCTCCCACGCGGGCCGCTTCGACCCCCTTGAACCAGAGAGCGTCTCGATCCAACCGTGCGGTCTCCTCGATCTTGGGTTCTTCGTTGAAGGGGAGTTCCTCCACGGCCACTTCTCCCAGAGCCTCGTCTCCCTTCGACAGGCCGAGGGCGCGTTCTGCGGCCCGTTTGAGTTTGTCCATGTCCAACTGGGTCCTCGTGACCGCCTTACGATCGGCTCCCTTGCCTTCGTAGCGCTGGTTTACAAAAACCGCCGCGGTGACCCTGCGCAGCCCACCGATGCCACCCACAATATTGGTCTGGCTGCGGCTGACGTAGAAGTCATCGGTCTGATCCAGTTTCTGGAGTCGGGAACCTTGAGTTCCGGCCGAATTCAAGTTGGTTCCCGTATTGGGGGCGACCCCAGCTACCCCGCCAGCGATGGGATTGAGAGAATCGGTGGTCTCCTGAGTCTTCTTCTGATTCTTAGGAACCGATCCGAGCGGATCATAGTATTCGGAACTGCGCGTCACAGCGTCGAAGGAGATCTCTGCCGAGACACGCACCACCGCTTGTCCCGGACCCAGGATGGTCTCGAACATGGACCGCAGCTTTTCAGTCAGGTACCGCTCAACGTTCTTGCGCTGTTGCAACTGACCACTGACGGCCGAGGCACCTTCACCTTCGTCAGACGGCTCGGACAAGATAGCTCCGTAGTTGTCCACCACGGTGACATCTCGAGCTTGCAACCCCTCTACCGAATTGGAGACCAAGAATCGGATGGCGCTGACCGCCTCCTGGGTGAGCAAACCTGCCATGCGAACATTCAGGAAAACTGAAGCGGTGGCCTTCCGCTGTGCATCGATCACCAGACGGTTTTCAGGAAGAACGATCATGACCCGCGCACTCTCGACACCGTCGATTTGCTGCAGGGTACGAGCCAATTCTCCCTGAAGGGCTCGGACATAATTGGCTTTTTGCACGAAGTCCGACATGCCGAAGGCGGGGCGATCAAAAATCTCGAACCCCGTGCCGTCGGCCTTGGGCATGCCCTTGGCGGCGAGCTGGGCCCGCACAGAATGAACTTGCTCGGCAGAAACCTGGATCGCCGATCCGCCCGAGACGATGCGGTGAGGAACCTTTTGGGATTCCAGGACCCCGACAATCCGGCCCACTTCGGCCGCGTCGAGTCGACCGTACAAGAGACGCCAATCGGTCCTGCCACCGAGCAGCGCGACGGCGATACCGGCGATCACGATACCGAGACCGGCTAAACCGAAAAACACCTGCTGGGCGACGCTCAGCTTGGCGAGGATCTCTCGCAGCTGCTTGGTCAGTTTTTGGACAACTTCCATGGGTGAAATCAAACGGGGCTTCTGGACTTGGACTTGGACTCAGGTCTGCACTTGGATTCAGGGGCGATTTCAGACCTGCATGCGCATGAGTTCCTGATAGCCATCGAGCAGCTTGTTGCGGACCTCGAGCATCAGTTGGAACGAAATACTGGCCTCCTCCGAAGCGATCATCACTTGATGCAACGGTACGTTTTGACCGGAAAGCATGGCGCCGGTGGTTGCGGCGGAGGTCTTCTGACCGGCGTCGGTCTTCTGCACCATTTCGGAGAGCATGTCGCCAAATCGGGATCCGGGTGCTGCAACGGAAGTATCGCCGGCGACACTGGAGGCCGTTCCTGCCGTCTTGGCCATCGCGGGCCGTGCCCAGGCTGCGGCGAGATTACTGGAAAAGCTGTTGGTGATGGGAGTCATGGTGTCGGGGCGGTGTCAGTCAGTGCTCAACGCTTCCCAATGGAGAGGGCTTGTTGCGCCAATGCTCTTCCGTTGCGCATGACGGCGATATTGGCCTCATACGAACGATTGGCAGAAATTAGGTCTGCCATCTCCTCGTGGATATTGATGGCGGGATAAGCCACAAAACCCTCTTTGTCGGAGTCTGGATGACCGGGCTGGTAGACCCGAACGGCAGGGCGGGGATCTCGGACGATCTCTAGCGTCGGTTCATTCTTGGCCGACGACGACGACTGCGCCGCCATGGCATCACCGAGTGCTGCTTTGAATCGGACCGATTGCCGCTGATAAGGCCCGCCGTCGGCGGTCTTCGTGGTGCGCGCATTGGCAATGTTCTGACTGATGACTTCCAGTCGGACTTGCTCGGCGCGGAGTCCCTGCGATGCGCTATTGGCTCCCGGAATAAGATTCACGACATCCTCCCACTGATGGCGGCCCGAAGCCTAGACATGCGACCTGAAATCATTTGAACATGCAGGCTGTGCTCCAACCCATTGTCCTGCATGGCAATCAATTCGTCGGTCAGGTTGACTGAATTGCCATCGGGGGTCCGCGCCGGAGCTGAAGAGTCGATCACAGCGCTAGGCCGAAGAGTGTTCATCGTAGAAACATCCTGGCGGCGAACCGCCTCAGAGAGTTGGCTGCGAAACTGAGCAGGGACGTCCATCCGCCGAAATCCGGGCGTCTCAAGATTGGCGATGTTCGAGGCCAAGGCACGCTGCCGTTCGACACACGCATCCAGACTTCGCTTCTCCGCCATGTAATTGACGCTGCCAAACAGCGCTTCAGTCATACCATCCCCGCAGCACGGGTCGTGCCACAGGTCCTGGAAGAATGATTGGCCTGCGAGTTGCTGCGAGGCAGAGTGATGTTGGTATCGCGAACACTGCAATCCACGGAGACCCGGATGAGAAGGGCTCTGTCTGGGCTTCTTGTGGTTGCGATGATCTCCGCGGTGGGCGGCTCGCTCTGGGCGGTGGATCGGCCTGTTGAGAAAGCAGCTCAAGCAGCTCTAATCTCTAACGAAACCCCTGAGGCCCCGAGCGTCGTCGCAGCCAGTGAAGCGTTTCCGCCGATGGTGCTGGATGGCGACTCCTCCGGTCCGTCGGATGCGGCTTGGTCTTGGTTTAACGTCGGATTATCCAACCAACTCAAACAGGCGACGGGTTTTACCCCGATTGTGTTGGATGCCTATGCACGGGCGGCCCAGAACCAGAGTTCGCCCGCTTTAGTGAACCTGGGATACATGCATGAAACAGGGCAGGGAGTCCCTAAAGACATCGTCAAGGCCATTTCCTACTACCGGCAGGCTGCTGAATTGGGGAATCCAGTCGCTCTCTATAATTTGGGACGCAGCTATTACACCGGAACTAATGGGTTGCCCTTGGATTGGTCGGCTGCCCGGAGATATCTAGATACTGCGTCTGGTGAAGGACTCGTCGCCGCTCAGCACCTGTTGGGGCAACTCAATTTGGATCAAAACCAAGCGTCGAATGCAGTGGTTTGGTTCGCCCGAGCTGCGGAACACGGCTTTGTACCGTCGATGTGCAGTTTGGCAAGCCTCTATCATTATGGTCGTGGGGCTCCGGTGGACTTGTCCCGAGCCATCCAGTGGTACCGTAGGGCAGCGGACTCCGACTTCGTGCCTGCCCAGTATCAGTTGGGGGTGATCTACGATTCAGGAAGCAGTGTCCAGAATCCGGTCATGGCCGAAACTTACCTGCGAAAGGCTGCCGAACATGGGCACCGTGAATCTCAGTACCTTCTGGGTCAGTATTTTTACCGAGGCCGAGTCATGAAATCGGACATGGCCGAGGCCTATCGTTGGTGGACTCTCTCCGAAATGAGCGGTCTGGAGGTCGCCTCGGCCGCTCGACGTCAGCTAATGCGTATTATCGCCCCGGTCGATCTGGACCGCGGCCGGGCTTTGGTCACCGCATTCAAACCCGTGGCCTCAACCTTCCGGGATGACGGGGTGGCCGCCATCCAAGCCAACGCCCGGATGACTGATGAGCTGCCCAGTGCCTTCGGAGCGGGCTTCATTGTGTCCGGAGCTGGGCATGTCTTAACCATCGCACGGCATGTGCCCAATTCTTCGCGGAATATCACAGTTGCCATTGTTGGCGGTAAACTCCGGGCGACTCCCGTCAAGGTGGATCCGGCCCTGGGCTTGGCCATTGTGCAAATCCAAGGTGGAGCACGGTCTTTTCACTCGCTGGCGGTCCAGACCAACCGCAGTTCCATAAGACCGGGTTCTTGGGTGTTCTGCATGCACATGGAGCCGGGAAGCAGTTCGCGCGACACTCTTCAACCCAGCGCGCATCGGTCCCGTGTTGTTCGCAACTCCGGACTCAAGGCCGATCCACGCTACTTCACCCTTTCAGACCGGATGCCCTTGTCCACGGTGGGTGCCCCGGTACTCGATATTTCTGGTCAGATCCTCGGAATCGTGACCGATCCCGCCCCCAAGGCTTACCCCAACTCCGGGGCCGTCGCTCTTTCAGCCCGCTACATCAATGACTTCCTTCGCAACAGCGGCATCACTGCTGAGCCAGGGATGCAGGTGGAAGAGCGGGGTGAAGCGGCTCCATCGACTCCGATGGTCGCCAATAACGCTCTGGTACACGTGACTACCTACTCATCATTGCTTCCATGACCTTGGAAAACTCATCTGCCATGGAACTTCAGGCTTCCGTGACTCCCCAGAACCCGATCCAGGTGTTGACCCGCGAAGGGCACTCACGCTTGGCTTCGATCCTGCGGGAACTGGTAGCCAATTTGCCCCACGAGTTTCCCGCATCGATCCAGGGATCTAGGTCGCCGGATGAGGGAAATGTCGTCTTCACGCCGTTTCGCCCACCGCCGCTCGATCAGGGCACTTGGATGGATCGGGCCCGACAGGTGGCAGTGGCGGCGGCGGTGCTCCGGCGAGAGGCACCGAATGCGGCCAGAGATTGGCTGGATGAACGGTGCGGATTGCGCTTTGACGAGTCTCAAGTCGAGCGAGCAGCTCTCACTCTAGATTCCCAAATCCGCGGCTGGCGACGCCGGAGACTTCCGAGGCACTTCTGGCTCTTCGTGCTGACTTGGCGGGAGCGAATTAGCCAGAACTCTGGATCGGAGTGCCTTCCGGCCACATGCCTGGTGGCCGTCGATCAACATGGGTATCGAATGGTCGCAGATTTCACCTTGGGTGCGGCCAGCAATCCCAACTGGCCTGAGATTTTTCGAGCTTTGGAACAGCGAGGTATGGGGGAGATTTCCGGGTTGACCGCACGGATGACCCCGGGACTTTTCGAGGCCGCGGCCACTCAGTGGCCACAGGCCCGATTGCAAGTTTGCCAACGGCAGTTTTTGTCACGAGTTCGTGGGGCTACCGCGAATGTCAAAGCTCGACGGTCGCACCCGGGATTCCGGGGCGATCCGATGGCTTTGGCCGAAGGCTGGGCCAAGCACTTGTCCGAAGGGCACCCCATTTCATCTTGGGTCAAATCTCCGGCTCCGGCTCAGGCCTCGACACTCTCGGTGGTGGATTTGCCCCGAGAGCTTCATACCCCTTTGTCCTCGGTGTCTTGGCTGGAACGGGAGATGCGTTTAGTCCGCAACCGCGCCTCTCAAGACGAAGTTCCCACCCATCCCGCCATGAAGGCCCGACTCCTCTCGTCCGCGATGATTGAGTGGGAAGGGGAGTTGGATGCCCGGAAGCCCTTTGTCAGCGATGACGCCATCCTCGAAGTGCTCCAGTCCCGTTCGAAGGTTCTGGGGTCCCTCAACGTATGATTCAACTCGTCAGCGCTGCCATCGGAACGGGAGTCGCCCTGCTGCTGCTGGCGATCTCCCTATACAATGGCGTTGACTGGGTTGAGAGCCTGTTTCACGCAGCCATCTCGGGCGCCGTCATGGCTCTGATTTCTCGCCAATGGTGCCGACTAATTTATCGCGCCAGCCAAGAATCGGGTTCCGCTACCACCAGTGGTGACGAGAAACCCGCCGTAGAAAACCCAGTGAATACGAGGGGCAATGCCAGCCACTGAGTTTACAGAAGCCCCGATCGTACTGAGTTCCTTGACCCACAAGGTTCGGGCGCTGCACAGCTACCGGGACACCGTTGGGCCGGCCGACGGTGAGGAGGATTTGCTGCGCCGATACGCCCCTCTGGTGGTCAGAACCGTTCAACGGTATTGCCCGGCGCTCCCAGCAGGCACCGACCTAGATGATTGGATTAATCTCGGCCTCTTCGCCTTGGTCCAGGCCGGAAGAACCTATGATCCGCTCAAAGGGGCCTCTTTTCCTCATTTTGCGCGCATCCGCATCAAAAATGCGATCTTCGACGAACTGCGCCGTATTAGTCCGCTCTCCCGGTCCGACTTGGCGCGGCGTCAGGCGCTCGAAGAGACCATCGATACGCTAACCACCGAGCTAGGGGGGCCGCCTTCCGAGGATCAAATCGCCTCGCGCCTCGGAATTAGCATGCCGGAGTATCGACAACTGCTCGACCGGTTGCGCGGAGTCATTTTTGAAAGTCTCTCGGAACCCGCCTTCTTGGCGAGCGACGAACTGCCGTCACGGGAGTTGGCGGACCTGAATCAGCAGGGCCCTTTTGAAATGCTGGTCCAACGGGAATTGCATCAACAGATCCGCGACCGGATCCAGGTGTTGCCCGACGTCCAGAAGAAGGTTCTGAACATGTTCTATTACGAGGGTCTCCGATTGAAGGATATCGGAGAAATCCTCGGATTCACCGAAGCCCGTGCCTGCCAAATCCATGTGCAGGCCGTTTCGGCCCTGAGTGCGTACATCAAGCGAGTTAATCCCATCTAAAACCTATGGTCGTCATTATTGGATTCGTCATCATTATCGGTCTTACCTGTGTTGGCTTCATGATGAACGGTGGCAACCCCTTGGCACTGTATCATACTGGAGAAGTCGTCCCCATTGCAGGGATGGGACTCGGAGCCTTGGTAATTATGGCCCCGATCAAGACGCTGAAGGGAATCGTCCACGGTCTGACAGTGACCCTCAAAGGAGCGCCTTACAACAAGGGCCACTACGAGGAACTGCTGAAGTGCCTCTACGAGCTCTTCGTGCTCGGTCGCCGCGGCGGAATGATCGCCCTAGAAGAACACGTAATGAACCCTGCTGGGAGCAGCCTCTTCAAGAAGTACCCTAAGTTTTACAGCAACCATCACGCGATGGACTTTCTGTGCGATGGACTAAAACCCGTGGTCGATGGACGCATCAAGCCCGATCAGTTGGAGTCTCTTATGAAGCAATCCCTGATTACGGCCCATCACGAGCATCATGAACCGGTGGAAGTGCTGGGTAAGGTGGCCGACTCAATGCCGGCCTTCGGCATCGTTGCCGCGGTGTTGGGCATCGTGTTGACCATGGGCAAGATCGACCAAGGAACCACAGTCGTCGGAGCGAGCATTAGCTCGGCGTTGTGCGGAACGTTCTACGGCATCTTCGCTTCTTACGGCGTGGTGGCACCCCTGGCCACGAACATCGATTTTATCGGCCGCGCCGAGGCCATGTATATGAATGTGATTAAGGAGGCCACCGTGAGCTTCGCCAATGGCGCGGCACCGTTGTTGGCCTGCGAAGTGGGTCGCCGCGTCCTCAGTGACGACGTTCGCCCGGCATCCTCCGAGTTGGAGACGATGCTGAAGACCATGAAGTGAGTGTATTTTTCTAATAAATTGACTTATGGCAGCAGGAGGAGGTGGTGCATGGAAAGTGGCTTATGCCGACTTTGTCACGGGCATGATGGCCTTTTTCATGGTCATGTGGATCGTTGCCCAGGACGAAAAGACCAAGGGCGAACTGGCCAGCTACTTCCGCAATCGGATGATGTCCACGGTTAAGAACTCCTTGGGTGTTATGCCTCAGAAGACCTCTGAATCGGATGGCGCCCAGAACCGCTCAAAACTCTTCGAAAATCAATCGGCCGTTCCGCTGGAATTCATGCAACGCCTGGATGAACGACTGGAACGGGCTGTCATGGAGAATCCCGAATGGAAGGACACCCGTTCGGTCAAGGTAGAGCGTTCGAGTGAAGGTCTGCTCATCACGTTCTTCGACAGTCCTGGGAAACCGCTCTTTCAAGCCGGGGCACGGGGCCTGACCGAGTACGGCCAATTAGTCTTCGAGACCGTGGGTTGGGAGTTGGCTCGCTATCCTCAGGTGGAGTTGGAATTGAATGGTCATACCGCCGGAGAGGCGGGCACCGGAGAGGGGGATCCCTGGGAATTATCAGCCATTCGAGCCAACTCGGCCCGCCAATTGCTGCAATCTTTTGGAGTGAAATCCTCACAAATTCGCAAGATTTCAGGAATGGGCAGTGAACAACCGCTCCCGGGTCGCTTGCGTGACGACCCCGGTAACCGGCGGGTCTCCATTGTGGTGAGAGCCGGGAAAGCGCCTCCCAAGGCCGAGTGACCATGGCTGCTGAGTTTGTTCCATTTCCTCGGTACGAGTTTGCTCAGGCTTTGGCTTCGGCTAACCCGGAGTTTTCACCGGTCACCCCACCGGTCGACACCAAATCCTCGGTGTTGATTCCGGCGGACAAGGCACTGGCTGATCTCTCGGACGCCCTTCGGATGGGGCTCGATGAGGCGATCATAGAAACCATCCTTTCCGGCATCCGTTCCCCTCGAATGCTGACCAAGACGCGGCCGATTTCATTGCGAGATTTGTACGCTTCCGAAGTGGTGCCTCCTGTTGAGACTCAGGAGCCCAAGGCGCCGGGCATCGTGGTCACCCGAGTGGGTGATTTAGTCCAAAAGGTCACCGTAGAATGCCCCTGCGGTGAACGAATCTCACTCGACTGCGTTTACTAATTTTTTTTGCTTATGGCTGGTTTGGACATGTCCATTTCGGGTTTGGC
>SYMJ01000097.1 GCA_005805505.1 Verrucomicrobiales bacterium
CCATGATGGCCATTCCGGTAGCCATTCCGGGCCGATCCGGAAACCACTTCATTAGCGTGGAAACTGTAGCAATGTAGCCCAAGCCAAGCCCGATGCCGCCGATCACACCGTATCCGAGATAGACCAACCACAGCCAGTGCTGCTGCACACCGATGCCCGACAACACGAGTCCGGAACAGAAACAGGTGGCGCTGGCGACCATCACTTTGCGGGGGCCGCTGCGCTCAACCCATTTGCCGAAGACGGCCGCAGAAAGTCCGAGCAGCACCAAGGCGATGGAATAAATCCAACCGATTTGCGGGATGGTCCAGTCTCGCGTGGGGTCGTGGGCTGCACCGCCCAGGAGTCGGCTCAGCGGTTCATTGAAAACACTGAAACCGTAGACCTCGCCAATGCACATGTGTAGGGCGATGGCCGCCGGTGGCACCAGCCATCGCGAAAATCCAGGGCCCGCCACGGTGGCTTCGCGGGAAAGAAAATGGGGCGAGTGATCACTCATTCAGAAGGACGGGAGTCTTGTGATTGAGCGCTGATCCCGCCCGCGAGCCAAGTCAGAAAGCAACGGAGAGCGATTGCCCGCTGGGCGGCGGTTTAGTTTCCGTTGTTCGGCAACACACGCGCAGTGAGGGCCGATGGGGCCTTGGGTGTGTGGTGCAATTGATGGAGCGCCTTGCGAAAGTCCGATGGCTGAGCTCGGGCGATATTGCGTCGGCCGTTTCGGTGCGTCGGATTCTGGACCGCGTCGAGGCGCGACACAGTCGGGTAGGGTGCTGGACGGCGGTTGCCCTTTCGCTCCATCCTGCGCTCATGTCCGACCCCGCACATCCCTACCGGGACATTCATTCCGAGGCCTTCCTCCACCGTTTGATGCGGCGGCAGTTGGTCTTGTCCATCCTCTGCGCGAGTGCGTTCCTGGTGGCCTTGGTGGGGCTGCCGCTTCTGAATTATCTGACCCCGGAACTTATGTCCCGCCGTGTCGCCGGGTTTACGCTGTCGTGGTTGGTGTTGGGGGTGTTGTTCTTCCCCTTCGTCTGGGCCATCGCCTGGGTGTTCATTCGTCGATCGATTCGATTGGAGACTCAAGAGGTCGACGAGGTGCGGGGCGCTTCGAGCCGCATTGTAGAGCGCTGAAACTGAGCCCCCGATTTTAAGCTTATTCCCTCATGGATCTTCTCAAGGCATTCCTCGATGTGGTGCTGCATTTGCAAGACCACTTGTTTGATCTGACCCGCAATCAAGGGGCTTGGGTCTATGGTATTCTCTTTTTAATTATTTTTGCCGAGACCGGACTGGTGCTCACTCCGGTGCTTCCTGGCGATTCGCTGCTCTTTGCCGTGGGTGCCGTGGCGGCCAACCCGGCTTCGGGTCTCAATGTTTGGGTGGCCGGAGCCCTGATGATCGTCGCCGCCGTGATCGGGGATGCGGTGAATTATTCAGTGGGGCGATTCTCCGGAAATTACCTGACCGCGCGCTTCCCTAAAATTATTCGGCCTGAGTACCTCGAGAAGACTCATCACTTCTTCAAGGTTTATGGAGGCAAGACGGTGATCCTCGCGCGCTTCATTCCCATCGTTCGAACCTTCGCCCCATTCGTGGCCGGTATGGGGGCAATGAACCGATCCCGGTTCATGTTTTTCAACGCCGTCGGCGGGGTGGCTTGGGTGGGGTTAATCCTCCCGGCGGGGTGGTTCTTGGGGCGCTTGGAGTTTGTGAAAAAGCGCTTCGAGGTGATTGTGCTCGGTATCATCTTTGTTTCGGTGCTGCCCGTGGTCTGGGAAGCCTGGAAAGCCCGTCGTCAGAACTCCAACAAGGCCTAAACTATGGCGTGCTCCCCTGAAATTATTCACGAATTGACCCGACTTCTCGGGCCGGATTTGGTTCTGACTGCTGCCGAAGACCTGCTGGTCTATGCCTTCGACGGCACGGCCGCACTCACCCAACAACCCGGTTGCGTGGTGTTCGCCCGAGACACGGCCGATATTCAGGCTGTCTTGCGCTTGGCACAACGGACCCAGACGCCTGTGGTCACGCGGGGTTCTGGGACGGGCCTTAGTGGAGGGTCTTTGCCGGTACCAGGATGCATCGTCCTGTGCACGGTGCGTATGAACCGCATCCTAGAGGTGGACCCAACCAACCTGACGCTCCTGACCGAGCCCGGGGCAACCACCTTGCAAATTGCCGAGGCGGCGGCCGCCGTCGGCTTGTTTTATCCGCCGGATCCGGGGTCGATGAAAATTAGCACCATCGGCGGCAATGTGGCCGAGAATTCCGGGGGTCTGCGTGGGCTCAAATACGGCATCACCCGCAACTATGTCATGGGCTTGGAAGTCGTGCTGCCCGACGGCGAAATCCTTTTCACGGGCAACAAATGCGTGAAGGACGTGGCCGGGTATTCTCTAAAGGACTTGTTCATCGGCAGCGAAGGGACCTTAGGGGTAATCACCCGGATCCTCTTGCGACTGATTCCGCAACCGGCGGCCAAGCAGACGCTGGTGGCCACCTTCGATGCGATGGACGCCGCGGCTCAGACGGTGTCCGACATCATCGCCGCCAAGATCATTCCCTGCACTTTGGAATTTCTCGACCGCACCACCCTCCGCTGCGTGGAAGACTACGCCAAGATCGGGTTGCCCGACTGCGAGGCGCTGCTGTTGATGGAGACCGACGGGCATCCGGCCCAGGTGGCTGAAGAGGCGGCGCGCATGGAGGAGATCGCCCGTGCCAACGGGTGTCTGGCGATTCGGCGGGCTGCCGACGAGGCCGAAGCCAATGCGCTGGCGGGTGCCCGACGCTCAGCCTTCAGTGCACTGGCCCGTGTGGCACCGACGACCATTCTGGAGGACGCGACCGTGCCTCGCAGCGAACTGGCCCGGATGATCCGCTTTGTGGATCAAGTGGCCAAGAAGCACCGCCTCCGCATCGGCACCTTCGGGCACATGGGCGATGGTAACTTGCATCCGACCTTCCTGACCGATGAGCGGAATACCGAAGAAATGCATCGGGTCCATCTGGCCTTTCGGGAAATTTTCGATGAGGCCATCCGCCTCGGAGGCACCATCACCGGCGAGCACGGCGTCGGTGTGGCCAAGAAGGAGTTCCTGCCGAAGTTTCTGGGCGATGCGTCGATGCGGGTGATGCGGGGTCTCCGACGAGAACTCGATCCCCAGGGCATTCTCAACCCGGGCAAGATGTTCGATATGGAATGAATTTGGATCGCCCCATCACCGGCAACGGGCCTGCTCCTTCAATCGCTCGACAGAAAGCGTTGCTGACCTTGTTGGCTGATGAGGACCGCGGGGTGGTCGAGGCGATTCGAGAGCAGTTGGCGCCACGGGGACGCCCCGAGGCTTGGCTGAAGGCGCACCGGGTGCATGAGGACCCGGTGATCCGGGCCCGGGTCCGCGAGTTGTTGGACGCTCAGGCGCGGATGGATGCCGACCGGGAGTTTCTCGAATTTTGTGCGGGGCACGGCGAGCACTTTGACTTGGAGGAGGCTGTCTGGAGATTAGCCAAGACGCGCAATCCCGTGGCTCCCATCGAGGCTTACCAAGCCCAGTTGGACTGGTGGGCTCAGGCGGCTGAACCCGCGGTGGAATTGGCTTCAGACGGAGGTGGGGTAATTTCCGCACTCAATGCGGTGCTCTTCGGGGAAGAGGGTTTCCGGGGCGATACAGAGAACTTCTTTGATCCGGAGAACAGCTACTTGGACCGGGTGATCGACCGTCGGCGGGGCATCCCTATTACGCTGTGTTGCCTTTATCAGTTCGTGGCCCGCCGACTCGGCCTTCCGGTGGTGGGCATTGGTATGCCGGGGCATTTTCTGTGTCGCTATCAGGATGCCCAGGGGGAGTGGCTGATCGACGCCTTCCATGGTGGGCGACTGGTGACCCGATCTGAGGCCCGTCAACGCCTAGCCTATTTTGCTCTGCCTAATTCTGACAGCGCCATCCTGCTGCAGCCCATCTCTCCCCGACGTTGCCTTCAGCGGATGATTGCCAACTTGCAAGTGATCTACCAAGAACGCCGCGATGCGGTCGAGTCGAGGCGCCTTCAGCAGTATCTATTGCTGCTTTCGAGGTGAGGACCGCTGAGTTGGGAACGGATTAATCGAGGCCGATGATGGCCGGGTTGCCGTAAAGCGTGAAGCTACCCACCCGCTCAATCCGAAGAAGGAGGAGTTGACCCTGATGCCGGGGCGATCCTTCAAAGACGGTGATTTTATTGGTTCGGGTCCGGCCTTCGTAGCGTGCGGGGTTGCGATGGCTAGGGCCCTCGACCAACACCTCCACTAAGCCGCCTACTAGGGCCTCGAACTTGGCCATAGCGATGCGGTTGATCTCGGCCAAGAGCCGTTGATGGCGCTCCTCGATCACCTCTTCTGCTATCTGATCGGGCATCGCGGCCGCCGGGGTGTCCCGCCGTTGGCTGTACTTGAACAGGAAGGCCTGATCGAACTGGACCTGCTGGCAGAGAGAGAGTGTCTCCTGGAAGTCCTCCTCGGTCTCGCCGGGGAAACCCACGATGATGTCGGTGCTTACGCCCATGTCGGGGCGGACGGCGCGGAGCTTCGCAATGATCTCTAAGAAGCGTTCCCGGGTGTATCCCCGGTGCATGAGTTTGAGCAGACGGTTGGATCCGCTTTGGACGGGCAAGTGCGCGCTCTCCACCAGTTTCGGGAGGCGACCGTAGGCCTCTACAAGGTCGTCGCCGTAGCCCTTGGGATGGGGCGATGTGAAGCGGATACGGTCGATGCCGTCGATGGCGTGGACCGCTTCGATGAGTTGGACAAAGGCGCTGCGGCCGTCCTGCATCGGGTACATCCGGCGGCCATAGCTGGTGACAATCTGGCCAAGCAAGGTGACCTCGCGGACCCCGCGTAAGGCCAGTTCCTGACACTCGGCGACGATGTCCTCCAAGGGGCGGCTCCGCTCCTCACCCCGGGTGGAGGGTACAATGCAAAAGGTGCAGTGCTGGTTGCACCCTTGCATGATGCTGACAAAGGCTGTGACCGGTCGGGAATCGTTGCCAACGCCATGCCCCAGATGCTCGCGGATGGCCGACTCGCTGCCGGGTTCATCGGCCGTGTCCACGACCTTGTCGCGCGAACCGGACAGCAGCGCATCGAGGTATTCCCCGGTTCGGTGAATTTTCTGTGTCCCGAGTACGAGGTCGACACCGGGCAATTGGTCGATGAGTTCGCCCCCCCGGCTCTGGGCCATGCAGCCCAAGAAGCCGAAGATCTTTTTGTTCCCGCGCTTGCGGTCTGCACCGATGACATTTTGCATCCGGCTTAGGGCCTTCTGTTCGGCCATGTCGCGAACACTGCAGGTGTTGAGCAGGACGACGTCGGCCTCGCTCTCCGTGGGAGCCAGGGAGTAGCCGCGGGCCAAGAGTTGGACCGAGACAGCCTCGCTGTCCCGTTCGTTCATCTGGCAACCGTAGGTCTTGATGTAAACGCTGGGCATGGTGTCGAACGACGGAGGTCACAATATCCCGGCGGGCTCCGGGATGCCACGATCAAGCGCGTATTCTCAGGCGGTCCAGTAAACCGCTGTTGGCCAACCGAATTGTTCCAGACTAGTGTTCCGCCAGATGGGAACCATTGGGGAAATGATCGAATTGCCAGGACTGAAAGTCACGGTGGACCGCCTGCTCTACCAGCGTCTCCGGGCCGACCAGTCCGACAAGCCGCACTCGTTCATCTATTTTATTTCCATCCATAATGACTCTCCGGTTCCGGTGACCATTCGTGGGCGCAAGTGGGTGGTGACCCATGAGGACGAAACGGTGTTGGTGGTGGAAGGCGATGGCGTGGTCGGAGAGACTCCGGTGATCGCCTCGGGCACCAAGTTTAGTTACAATAGTCGGCATATTATCGGAACCAACACGGCAGTGGCCGAGGGTTCCTACCTGGGAGTCGACGATGCTGGGCGCTGCGTCGTGGTGCGAATCCCCCGTTTCCGTATGGAAGTCCCGGAGGCGAGCGAGTCCTGAAAGTGTGTGCTGCTGAAGACTCTAGTTTAGTCGTTGGATCGCGAGTTCAGAATCCAGTCGGCCACCTGCAGCCACCCATCGACGACAATCCCCGGATTCAGGGCTGATCCTTCGGTGCGTTCCAGTTCGGCACCATAGCCCGTGCGCACCAGAAAACTCCGCCTCACTCCGGCATTCCAACCGGCCTCTAGGTCGATGCGTTTGTCGCCGACCATGTAGCTAGACGGGAGGTCGAGTTGAAATTCATCCCGGGCATCCCAGAGAAATTGGGGCGAGGGTTTGCGTCCGCGGCTCGGTTGATCCGGGGCTTCAAAGGCAGAATAAAATTTCAGGAATTCGACGCCGGCCTGGGCCATTTCGGACTGGATGTGGGCGTGGACCCGATCGACCTCCGTCTCGGTGAAATAGCCTCGGCCGACGCCGGATTGATTGGTCACCACCACTAGGGCGAAACCCGCGTTGCTCAAGCGCTTCAGGGCGGGGGCGGCCTCTGCAAAAAATTCGACCTCTTCAGGGCGGTGCAAGTAGTGCTTTTCGCGGATGAGCGTTCCGTCCCGATCCAGGAATATCGCGGGTCTCATGGGGATCAGGCGTTGGCGGTGAAGGTGGCCAGAAGTTCGGCTGGACTGACAGTGGCTGTACCCCGTTTACCCACCACCACTCCGGCCGCGTGGTTGGAAAAGACGGTCGCTTCGACGGGCGACGCGCCAGCCGCGATGGCCAGCGTGAAGGCGGCGATGACCGTGTCTCCGGCTCCGGAGACATCAAAGACTTCGCGGGCGACTGTGGGGACATGGAAGGGGGGCTCATTGCGCCGGCACAAGAGCATGCCCAATTCGCCGAGGGTGACGAGCAACAGGGCGGGCCGCAGGGTTTCCTGAAGTCGTTGAACGGCCTCCTGGAGCGGTGAGTCGGCCATGGGATTGGTTGCGCGGACCGAGTCTTCGACCCCAGCCAACTCGAAGACTTCCTTTCGGTTGGGAGTGATCAAGGAAAGCCCGCGCAAGTTGAGTTGGTGCACCGGCTTGGGATCCACGCTCAGCCAGCAACCGGCTTCTTTGCAACGATCCCGGATGCCGTCGAGGAGCGCCTGAGTGACCACGCCTTTGCCGTAGTCGCCCACCACCACGGCATCGAGTCGGGGAAGTGCTCGCTCGAGTTTGGTAAGCAGTGACTGGGTGGCGGCCGCGTCGATCTCACCCCGGGTTTCGCGGTCGAGGCGCACGATCTGTTGTTGCCCGGCGACGATGCGCATTTTGGTGGTGGTGCGTCGCCGTGCCGAACTGACAAGACTGCGGCAGCCGATGCGTTCGGAGGCGAGCAAATCCCGCAGGGTTTGGCCGGCCTCGTCCTTGCCAATCACCCCGGCTAAATCGGCGCTGCCGCCCAAGGCGGTGACGTTGCGGGCAACATTGGCCGCTCCGCCGGGCATAAGATTCTCCCGGTCAAAATCCACGATGGGCACCGGGGCCTCCGGCGAGATACGACTCACCCGACCCCAGACAAATTGGTCTAGCATTACATCGCCGATGACCCATAGCCGTGCTCGGGACGCCGCCGCCAAGAGTTCCTGGAGCCGCGACTTTGATAGATCGCTCATGACTGTGGAGCCTAAGAATGCAACGGGCTGCGACCAACGATTTCTTTTTGCGCAGCCCCTTTCGCGGGAGTCGTGGAAAACCGAGTTATCCGGTCGCGCAAGAGACGGTATCGGGGCTCGTGCGGGCCTCCGGAGTCCGGACCCCGGATCAGAGTCGGTAAGGGATGCGAATGTCAGGCCAATCGGGCTTCAATTCCCGGGTATTGCGGGACACCAGCAGGCAGCCTTGAGTCCGTGCTGTTGCGTAGACGATCGCGTCGGGGATCTTGAGTCGCAGTTGCCTGCGCAGGCGGATGGCCTCGTGGGCAATTGCAGTCGACAGCTCCAAAACTTCAAACGAGGACAGAAATCCCCGGATCGACGCTTCTTGTTCGGCATCCTGGGCACCTACCATCAACTCGATGACGGTGATAATGCTGATTTGCCGGATGCGATATCGCGCCAGTTCGTCCTTGGCCGCCTCGATGCCAGCCAGATAGTCGACCAAGATGTTGGTGTCGAAAACGGCCTTCATCGGCATTCCCACTCGTCGCGGAGAGACTTTTGGTATTGGACGCCGTCCACCTCTCTCTTCTTCCAAAGCCCGAACGCCTCTTCGGCGGCCGGGACGGATTTCACCTTGAGGTATTGGGTGATCGCATCGCGGATCAACGCTGCCCGGGAGCGCTGTTCAAGAGCGCCGACTTGGTCCAATGACTCGATGAGTGCATCGGGGACATCGATGACGGTTCTCATAAGTGACATCATGCACTGACATCAGATATCAACAAGGGGTTTCTGGTCATTCTCCGATCGCCTCCACCGCGAATTCCTCGGGTCTATCTTCGATTGCGGTCCGTCCTTCGGAAGCGTTGGCGCTTCGGCGAGGATGGTTCATGCTGCACGCATGCGGTGGGATCAGTGGCTATGGAATATTCGGTTGTACCGATCGCGGTCCTTGGCCCAGACGGCTATTAAGGAAGGGTTGGTGCTGGTTGACGGGGTTGCCATCAAGCCTGCACGGGAAGCTCGAGCTGGGGACACCGTCTCGGCGCGGACCGGTGATATCACCCGGGTTTACAAGGTCTTAGGCTTTCCTTCGCGGCGGGTTTCAGCGCCGGAGGTCGTTCAATTTGCTGAGGATCTGACGCCGCCTGAAGCCCGGGAAGAGGCCCGGAAGAAAAAACTAGAACCGGGGTTCCGAGCTCGCGGGCTAGGGCGCCCCACCAAACGCGAACGCCGTCAGATCGAGCGTTGGGATCCTCCGCAGTGAGGCTGGGTTGCGGCGGCGGCTATGACGTCGGAGACGTCTTTGGCGTGCTGGGCAGCCCTGAGGGATGGGGCCCGTTCTCGGCCGCCGCCTTGCGCCACTGGTCCAAGCGCTCGGAGATTTTGCGCTCGTGACCCTGAGTGCTGGGTTCGTAGAAGCGACGGGCTGCC
>SYMJ01000098.1 GCA_005805505.1 Verrucomicrobiales bacterium
CCTGATAGAGCGAGGAGAGCCCGGACAGGGTGGGCCTCGGTATCAATGGAGTCGGCGAGCCGGCGGGAAGACGGTGACCGTGGCGCTGAGCGCCGAACAGTTTGAGTGGATGAAGGTGGCGGTGGCCAATCAACGGCGAGTCTGGGACCTGCTGCAAGAAATGCAGCGGGCCACCATGGAATACATGCTGGAAAACCTACCCCACCCGCCTCGCAGAAAGCGGCTCACCAAGAAACGCCTAGGCCTTAACTAACTGCCATTCGGGTCGGTCCCACCTATTTACACAAAAGGTGCCAGTCTAAACTGCCTCTAACAGGCGAGTGCTGTAGGCCCGGTGCCCTCACCGGGCGTTTGTGGGTGCCTTAAAACCAAGGAGAGTAGCCCATGGAGAGGCTTTCCAGACGACGGTCCGGGCGGTTCTGTGGCAGGGCGAGCGTGGGAGTGGGTGCTTTGTTGATCGGGTCAGAGTCGGGGCGAGGGCGGCAAAATGGGCGCTCCAGCAGGGAACACTCCGCGGGTCTGCACCGTCCGTCGCCAAATGCGCCCGTCGGCCAACAAGTACAACTGGTTGCGGGTGGGTCCGCCAAAGGTCAGACCTTCAACTTTCGAAATCCGCTGGGGAGGAGCGATGATTCCATTGACCCGTCCGGCTTGGTCGAAGACTTGGATTCCCATCGGGGTGGCTGCGTAGAGGCGGCCCGCGGTGTCGACGCACAGGCCACCCACGCCAGCGCCGTCGGCGTCGTCGGGCAGGTGGAGGTGAAAATAGGGTTGCTCAAGGCTGGGAATTCCGTCGCGGCCCACCTGGAAACTCGAGATGAGTTGACGGCGGCGGTCGGCGACGTAGAGCAGGGTTTGGTCAGGGGACAGGCAGAGGGCCGTCGGCATCTCGAGCCCGGTGAGTGTGTGGTGTTGAAGGCGACCGGAGGGAGGTTGGTGAGACACTTTGCGCTTTGCGGAGTCGAGGCGGTAGGCGTGTCCATCCTGTCGAGTCACGGAGGCGGCGGTGAGGGTCGAGAACCGGGGCTTAAGCCTCCGCGTTTCGGCTCCACTCAAGACAACGCCGTGGGAGTCTTCCAGTCGCTGGAGTCCTTGTGATGTTTCAGCAATGACAGTCCCGCTCTCGTCGGCCCAAATCTGCCGGATGAGACCGGTAGCGACCGGAGACCACGCTTCGCCTGCGCTCAGGACTTCCCGGACCAGCGGTTGTCTCGAGCCGTGGCCGGCTTTCACCGGCGCGGGATAATCCTTCCAAAGCCAGCGGAGTGCGTCCGGGAAGACGCTTCCGGCCTGTTTGCTGTCGTGACCTCCGGTGCCCCAGGCCTTCTCAAGTTCGTAGCCGGAGAACTCGAGCGCGCTGTGCATGTCGAGGTTGGCGATCCACCAGTTGCCACCATAAATGTTCTGATCATTAGAGCCGTCCTGCAGGAAGACGCGCAGAGGTTTGGGCTCGGTTTTGCGAATGAGAATGGGATAGGCGTTGCCACCTCGCAGTCCGACGTAGGTACCGATGGTGCTGAAGACCCGCCGGAACAGGTCGGGGCGTTCCCAAGCGGCGGTGAAGGCGGCAATGGCTCCACTGGAGGCGCCGGCAATGGCACGGCCATTGGGGTCGTCGGTGAAGTGGATCGACTTGCGGACTTCTGGCAGGAATTCCTCTGCAAGGAAGCGCGCGTAGCGATCGCCGAGGCCGTCGTATTCGTAGCTACGATTGTAGCGGGGCAGGGCGTTGGTTCCCTGCGCGGAGGGCAAGACTCCGGGGTTAATGAATACACCGATGGTCACCGGCATCTCGCCGCGGGCGATGAGGTTGTCGAAGACGATAGGGGCTCGAAAGGAGCCATTGGTGGACACGTAGCCACCGCCGTCTTGGAAGACCATCAAGCAGGGCGGTTTCGTGGGCGAATACTGCCGAGGCACATAGATCCAGTAGTCCCGATGCGTGCCGGGGAGGAGACTAGTGGTGGTTGTTGTGAAGGTGTGTTTGGTCACCGTGCCGTGGGGCACCGAGGGGTTGAATTGCGAGTCTGGACCCAGCGGGTATTCTTCGGCCTGAGTCCACACAGCGGCAGAAATCATCGCAGGGACACAGAAGGCCAGCCAGCGGCCTAACCAAGATCGGGAGATCATGGGGTAGACTCTGTCGGAGATTTTCCATCAAGGCGAGGCGTGAGGTGTCGTGTTTAGCACGAGTCCCCTGCGGAAATCGAGATCACCGTATGCGCCTTCGTTCCGAATCGTGGGGAGGTGTTGACTGCCGACGTTCCGCGTTTAACGGAATGCGTACAAATGGGATGCGGTCCGCACGAGCAACTGGTTGCCGACGGGGACTGGTGAGGCGTGGATAAATTCACCGAGGTCGTTGGAGGCGACAACCTGGAACTCGGCGCTGTCAAGGAGGACTGTGATGACGCCGCGCTGGGAGGCGAAATAAAGATGCCCCCCAGCCAAGATGGGACTGGCGTAGTAGTCGCCGCCGCCCCCGAGCCGTTCTTCCTGGAAATGGGGGAGCCCGGTGCGGGCATCGAGGCAGGTGACAAAGCCGCCGTTTTTGATGAGGTGGATGCGATGCTCATGGATGAGCGGGGATGCGACATAGGGCAGGCCACGCTTGAAACGCCAGCGGACACCGGTCTCTCGGAGGGTTCCGTCGGGGTCGGGTTCGACAGCAAAAGCCTGATTCTCGACCCGGGCGAAAATGGCCGCCATCGATTCCCACTCGCTTCGGTCCACGAACCCGTCGCGATTCCCATCGAGATGTTTTCGGCGTTCCTGAGCCGCACCGGCCGGCAACTCGGCCAGCGACAATCGCCCGTCCGCGTCTCGGTCGGCGGTCTTGAGCACGTCATCAAACGCGGGGAGTTCGATGCGGTCGGCACCTCGATCACCCCCGGTGGTCCAACTGGCAACGACCAGTCGGTCGCCTTCGAAAACGGGTGAAGTGCAGGTGATGCGAGCAAGCCCTGGAATGCGCCAGCGTTCCGCACCGGTGGCGGGGTCGAGTCCTGTCAGAAAAATGGTTCCCGGGACCACCAAATCCTTACGTCCGTGATGGGGCCACAGCACCGGAGTACCGAAGCCTCGTCGCATATCCGGTCGTTCCAAGCGCCACGCCAGAGAGCCGTCTTCCGTCTTCAGGGCGATCAAGTACGAGTGACTGTCTTGGTCGACGAGTTGGATGAGCAGTCCGCCAGCGAGAACAGGAGATGAACTGGCTCCGTACTCCGTTTCGGTAATGGGCAGTGGATGACGCCATAGTTCGCGTCCATCTAGGGTGAAAGCCACCATGCCTATGGATCCAAAGTGGACGAACACGCGGTGTCCGTCGGAGACCGGAGTGGCAGAGGCGGGGCTGCCCACGGTGCGGTGGACCTCTTCGGTGCGTGGGACATCCATGTCCCGTCGCCAGCGGGTTTGACCGGTCGCCAAGTCCAGGCAAAGGAGTGAGAGGCGACGATTGCTCGCAGCGGTGAGGAAGACGGATTGTCCGATGACGATGGGGGATGAATTGCCCGCAGGACAGTCGATACGCCAAGCGACATGGGCGGTGGGAGAGAACTGGATCGGCGGACGGGCCTCAGCAGAGGCAATCCCGAGACCGCCAGGTCCACGGAAACAAGGCCAGTCGGCGGCGTGCAAATGCAATCCAACCGAAAGGGTCAGCAGGCAGCTCCGGATAAGCCCGATTGGCAAAGACAGGAAGGACATAGTGCAGAGGGAAAAAGAGGGGATTTCAGTCCGAAGACTGGACTCTTCAGATGCTGAAATCCAACCAAGACCGCAAAGACTCCGCCCCTCGCCCGCTTGTGAGGGATTGCTGTCGACACCCCGCATTCCCCAGAAGCCTGTCCCCAGCGAAAAGGCTCGGTTCTTGATGGAGCTCAACCCGCCCTGAGCGCTGGATTTTTGACTGAGGTTGGCTTGCCGGGATTGGTCTAAAAACGGCCAGGTACGCTGCGTGCGACACGCGGGGAGGGATCGCCCTTATCGCTGGTTCCGATCTTCTGCTGCTGGCTGTGAATTTCAGGAAGAACAAGGAGTGCGAATCTTCAGCGGAGCTGGATTCATGGGATCAACGGATCGTTCCCGGAACTTGCGGCCTTCGCCAAGAAACGAGGGTGAGCCAGAGAATGACGGCCGCCGTTGCGGCAGTGCAGGCGGGAGCCAACCCGGCGTCGGGCGGAATGGAACCCCCCGATGCGGTGAAGCGGAGAGTGCCCGCCAAGGTTGCTTCGGGGCCCGGAAACGGCGCGGTATCGGTTTCGTGGCCCTCCCGATCGATGATTTGGGAAACTCCAGAGCTGGCCACGCGGAAGATCGGCACGCGGTATTCAGCGGCCCGTATCACCGCCATGCGGGCATTGAGTTGGTGTTCATAGGCGCCCCACTGCTCGACATCCATGGTGGGGATTAGGAGGGCGACGGCACCCTGTCGGATGAGACCATCCATCACCTGCCGGTAGCTGGCGTCGTAGCAAATGGCGATGCCGAGTTTGCCCCACGGCGAATCCCAGACCCTTTGTGATGGGGCCGGTTCACCATCGGCAAAGAACTGAATGGGCCGCGACTTGGCCTGCTGGAAAACCACCTCGCCGTTGGTGCTGATGACAAAGAACGTGTTGTAAAAACGTTCCTTGGGCGCATTGGACCCAAACCACGGCAACCCGCTGGCGGAAAGGGGCGTGGCCATTGCGGTTCCATTTGTGCCTTCAATGGCCGGTATCCTGTCCGCTGGCGTCACGGCTTCGGGAGCCGGGGTCTCGATGGGTTGCTTGCCTCCCACCACCAGCCATTTGCGGTTTTTCCGGCACCAGTTCTTGAGCGCCTTAGTCGGCGGGCCTTCCAGAGAGTACTCACTGAGCAGGAGCAACTCGGCTTCCGGGTGAGATCGAGTGAGCGAGTCGAGGCCTTTGAGGAGGTCCGGAAGCGCTGGGAACTCCAGTTGGATCCCGGCGACTTGGAGTGTTTGGGTGGCTTTATCCTCCCTCGACGTCGGTAACAGAGTGACTAGGGCAAACACGGCGCAGGCACTTGAAATGCCGAGCCAAGCCCTTCGACGTGAGGCGCGATTCGTTGCCGAGAGCAGCATCGCCCCTTGACCGGCGGCGTAGGCAAACCCGAAGCCCAGTCCATAAATTCCTAGTCGTTGCAAGATTTGTGGAGCCAATCCCGGTGGCCAGCATTCGCCAGCCGTGAACCAAGCGAAGCGGAGCCACCACACCTCGCTGCGCAAGTATTCGATACCGCACCAAAGCACGGGCAAGAGCAGGCTGGCCACTGGGCTACCCCACCGAACCTCGACCCGGTTCAAAACCAGGAGAAATGCGGCGTGGAACAAGGACAGGATGAGCCAAAGCGGGATGGCGGCGGCTTTGAAGATATCCCAGAGGAAGCGCATTTGCGGGACATACACGCCGAGCCCGATCATCAGCCCGACGTAGAACGCGTGTCGGGATGTGGGCAATCTCCTCAGTTCGAACAGGCAGCCGAGATATCCCAGCACCAGCCACCAGAAATCTTGGAAAACAAAGGCAGCCTGAAAGGCCCCCAGAGCCCCCAGGGCCAGCAGGGTTGCCGGGATCGCTGTCAGAGTCGGCGGGCGGATCATCGTGTCGGGGTGATTGCTGAGGGGGCTGGCGTCAACCTAGGTCGCACCGGCGAGCACAAGCAAGGCAACGTGTCGTCGCAGCAGACAAGTCGCTCTCTCAGTTCGGTTGCCAACCGGGCAAAAAACCCTCGCCGGAACCCTCCCGCTGAATCGGTCGTGCTCGCTGCATCTTCTTCTGCAAGAGCGTCGTTGTTCGCTCGTTACGAGCCTCAGTATGGCCTGCGCTTTGCTCTCGTCTGGCGAAAGAATCCGTCACGCCATCCCTTTCCTGCCAACCCTAGCGTTCCCGGGTTTCCGGTCCTGTGAGCCAAAGGAAACAGGGGGAGCCCAGAGAGGACCTCTTCGAACGGCGTTTTTCAGGGTTGGCATTCGGTGATGGGAGTCCAGAATAAGGGGTATTCCATGAACGCTCGCACTTTCAGGCCCGTGGCCCGCTGGGTCCTTCTTGCTGCGTTGGCCTGCGGTTGGCAGGTCGTCGGGGCGGCACCGGTTGCAACCGTGGCGCGACCCGTTCAGTTCAATCGCGACATTCGGCCGATCCTCTCCGAGCACTGTTTTTCCTGCCACGGTCCGGATGTTCAGAAGATGAAGGGGGGCCTGCGTTTGGATCGTCGCGAGGAGGCGCTCAAGCCGGCCAAGTCAGGCAAGAAAGCCATCCTGCCGCGGGATGCCGCCGGGAGTGAATTAGTGCACCGTCTCCTCAGCGACGACGTCGAAGAATTGATGCCGCCGCCCGAGGCCCACAAGCCGCTCAAGCCGGAACAAAAGGCATTGCTGCAGCGGTGGATCGCCGAGGGGGCAGAGTACCAGGGACATTGGGCCTATCAACCCATCGTTCGCCCTGCGGTTTTGGCGGGCTCGGAGGGGGAGGGTGGCATCGATCGGTTGGTTCGGGCCCGTTTGGAGACATTGAGCCTGAAGCCCGCGCCCGAGGCCGATCGCCGCACGCTGGCCCGACGCTTGAGCCTGGATCTCACCGGCTTACCGGCGACCCCAGAGTGGGTGGACGCCTTCGAGGCCGACTCCGACCCCGGTGCCTATGAGCGGTTGGTGGATCGCTTGATGTCCACGCCCCAATACGGGGAACGCATGGCCAATGGCTGGCTCGACCTCGTGCGCTTCGCCGATACCGTCGGCTACCATTCCGACAACCCGCGGAACATCTGGCCCTACCGCGATTACGTCATCCGCTCGTTCAACAACAATAAGCCCTTCGACCAGTTTACTCGGGAACAACTGGCCGGCGATTTGTTGCCGAACGCCTTGACGGAGGCCCGGGTGGCTTCGGGCTTCAACCGACTCTTGCTCACCACCGAGGAGGGCGGGGCGCAGGAGAAGGATTACGAGTCGCGCTACCTCACCGATCGGGTTCGCGCCGTCGGCACGGTTTGGATGGGGCAAACCATCGGGTGCGCCCAGTGCCATGATCACAAGTTTGATCCTATTACGGCCCGCGATTTCTACTCGATGGGCGCCTTCTTCGCCGACGTGAAGGAGGCCATCATCGGCCGGCGCGAAGACGGTATGCTCGTGCCCACCGAACCCCAGGCCCGCGAACTGGCTCGATGGACGACCGAGGCTCAGCGCCTCAAGGAGCGCTTCGAAGGACCTCATCCGGAGTTGGAGGGTGCCTTTGGACGCTGGCGGCAGGAACGACTAGAAGCCCTGCGTTCGGACTCGCTGTGGACCGCGGCCGCTCCCGCCTCTGCCGATTCAACTGGGGGTGCGACCGTGACGATCCGTGACGACCGTTCGGTGCTCATCGGGGGTAAGAGCCTCGACACCGACAGCACGGTGGTTCGATTTGCCTCACTGCCGGAGCGCGTGGTCGGTGTGCGCGTGGAAGTGTTGCCCGACAAATCCCTGCCTTCTCAAGGACCGGGCCGCGCCGGTAATGGCAATTTCGTGCTGACGGAGGTCGTGGCCCGCGTGGTTCGTGAGGGTGCTCCGGCGCGTGAAGTTGCCTTTGATTCGGTGTGGGCCAGTCACGAGCAAACGGTGTCGGCCGACAAGAATCCCTACGGCAAATGGTCGGCAGCTTCGGTCATCGACCAAGATGCCCGCGGTACCTTCGCCGGTTGGGCCATCTTGCCCGAGGCGGGCAAGCCCGCGCAGTTGCGCTTGCGCCTGAAGGAGCCCCTCAGCCTGGCCTCCGGAGAGCGCTTAGAGATCGAGTTGCAACAAAAGCACGGGCATGGAAACCACACGCTGGGGTGTTTTCGTATCGGGATGGCCACCGATGCAGCGGCGGTCGTGCCGCCCACGGTTCCGATGCCGAACGCGGATTTGGTGGAGCGTTTGAAGGTGGATCCGGCCGCTCGGACGCCCGAGCAGTCGGCCAAGTTGTGGTCCGAGTTTAAGGCGGCCGCTCCGCAGTTGGCAGACCTCCGCACGCAGCGGGCCGCCGCCGACAAGGTCCGTGCCGACTTCGAGGCAACCCTTCCACGCACACTCATCACCGAGCGCTCTGACAAGCCCCGGACCGTCCGGGTGCTGCCCCGTGGCAATTGGCTGATCGAGACGGGCGAGATCATGGAGCCGGCCATTCCGTCCCAGTTCCGGCCGACCGCCCCGGCGGCCTCCGATCGGCGATTGAATCGCTTGGACTTGGCCAACTGGTTGGTGTCGCCCGAGAACCCGCTGACCGCGCGGGTGGTGGTTAATCGCTACTGGCGCCAATTCTTCGGCACCGGCCTCTCCAAGGTGATCGACGACTTTGGTGCCCAGGGCGAACCGCCGCGGTATCCGGAATTGCTCGATTGGCTGGCCGCGGAATTCCGAGAGAGCGGTTGGGATGTGAAGAACCTCGTTCGCCTGATGGTCACCAGCCGGACCTATCGGCAGTCCTCCAGCGCTTCGCGTGAGTTCCTGGCTCGTGATCCCGACAATCGGGATCTGGCCCGTCAGGGACGCTGGCGCATCGAGGCAGAACAAGTCCGGGACTCGGCGCTGCAGGTCTCCGGCCTGTTGGTGCCCCGGATCGGTGGCCCGAGCGTTCGGCCCTACCAGCCCGATGGGTACTGGGAGAATCTCAATTTCCCTCAGCGTGGTTATGATGCCAGCTCGGGTGGCGATCAGTATCGGCGCGGCCTCTATACCTGGTGGCAGCGTTCCTACGTGCACCCGAGCATGTTGGCCTTCGACGCGGCCACTCGCGAGGAGTGCGCTGCTGAACGCAACCGCTCCAACATTCCCCAGCAAGCTCTAGTGCTCTTAAATGACCCGAGTTATGTCGAGGCGGCCCGAAGCTTCGCTGCGCGGATTCTCCGGGAAAGCTCTGGCGACGACGCGGCACGACTCACCTGGGCCTGGCGTCAGGCGCTCTCCCGCGCTCCACAAGACTCGGAGGTAGCCGCGCTGCGCCGCCTGCTCGAATCTCAGCGGACAGCCTTCGCCAAGGACCCGCAGGCCGCTTCGAAATTCACCCAGACCGGCAAGGCTCCGACGCCGGCCGGCTTGGATCCCGTCCAATGGGCAGCCTGGACCGATGTGGCCCGCGCCCTCCTCAACCTTCACGAGACCATCACCCGTTCTTGACCATGAGCCCATCCACGGAGATTCGTCAGTTTCTTCAGCAGCAACAGACCCGACGTTTGTTTTTGGGTCGCGCGTCTCAAGGCCTGGGTGCCGTGGCGCTGGGTTCCATCCTCCAACCGCGAATCCTTAAGGCGGCGAGCGCAGCCCGGACAGTGAGTGGAGCGGTGGCGTCCTTGCACTTTCCAGCGAAGGCACGGCGGGTGATTTGGCTGAGTATGGCCGGTGGTCCGTCGCATCTGGAAACCTTCGATCCCAAGCCCAAGCTGGCCGAGATGCACGGCAAGCCGATGCCCGAGTCGTTCACCAAGGGTAAGCAAATCGCCCAGCTCCAGGGGCAGAAGTTGGTTTGCTACGGACCGCAGTTGCCCTTCAAGCGCTTCGGGAAAGCCGGTGTCGAACTGTGCGAACTCTTCACCCAATTGGGCTCGGTGGCCGATGAGATTTGCTGGGTGCGTTCCATGACGAGCGAGGCCATCAATCACGATCCGGCCCACATGTTCATGAACACGGGCTCGCAAATTGCGGGTCGCCCGAGCATGGGTTCGTGGGTGACCTATGGATTGGGTTCGGAGGCGGAGAACTTGCCCGGTTTCGTGGTGCTGACCTCTCTTGGGCGCGGCGGCCAGAATCAGCCGATCGCGGCCCGTCAATGGGCGCCCGGCATGTTACCGAGTCGGTTTCAGGGAGTGCACTTGCGAGGCAAGGGCGATCCGGTGATGTACTTGGGCACCCCGCCGGGAGTCACCCGCGAAGGGCAGCACGAAGTGGTGCGGACGATCAACGATCTCAACCGGCAGCACGATGCCGTGGTGGATGACCCTGAGATCTCGACTCGCATCGCCCAGTACGAGATGGCTTTCCAGATGCAGGCCAGTGTGCCGGAGTTGATGGACACGGCGAGCGAGCCCGCCTCCATTCAGTCGCTCTATGGTTGCAAGCCCGGGGATGGGTCCTTCGCCTCCAACTGTCTTCTGGCCCGGCGGTTGGCTGAGCGTGGGGTGCGGTTTATTCAACTTTACCACAAGGACTGGGACCATCACGGCGAGGTGAAGCAGGGGGTCGAGTTTAAGGCCGCTGAGATCGATCGGGCGTGTATGGCGCTCATCACGGACCTCAAGCAGCGCGACATGCTCAAGGACACGCTGATCGTGTGGGCCGGCGAGTTTGGTCGCACTCCGATGAGCCAAGGCGGCAGCGGGCGCGACCACCACAATGCTGGGTTCACCATCTGGATGTGCGGCGGCGGGATTCGTCCCGGGACGGTCTATGGGGCGACCGATGAGCTGGGGTATTCGGCGGTCGATTCACCGGTAGACGTGCACGATATTCACGCGACGCTGTTGCGGCAGTTCGGCATCGACCACACTCGATTGTCGGTGAAGTTCCAGGGCTTGGATGTGCGACTAACCGGTATCGCAGGTCGCGTCATCCAGGACATTATCTGACCGTGGGTGGGGTCTTCATCGCCGTCGCGAAGAGTCGGGTTCCGGTGGCGACGTAGAGGGTGCCGTTGGCGGCCACGGCGGTGGCGCTGATGGGCGAACCCAGGGCCACGTGTCCTAGGAGGAGTTTTTCGCGGCTCAGGGCGAAGGTCCAGAATCCGCCACGCCGGGTGCCGATATAAACTTTGCCGTCGGCCACCAGTGCTGAAGCCCAGACTTCGCCGTCCAGTTCGTGGGTCCATACGCCTTTCCCGGTGGCTGCATCAATGCAGTGGAGGGTGCGCATGGAGTCGGCGCAGAAGAGCAGTCCGTTGGCGACGGCCGGGGTGCTCATGGTGTGGCGACCCAGCGGGTACGACCACAGGGTGTTGGAGGCGCTGACGTCGCCCTGTCCGGTGGTGCGTATGCAGCGAACCGAGGCTTCGTTCTTGCCCCAGAACCAATCGCCGCCACCGGCGACGTACATCCGGTCTCCGAGGGCGACGGGCATTCCGTAGATATTGCTGGGACCTTCGCGTCGGTTGTTGAGGAAGCTTCCGACGTTGGTCTTGGGTCCGCTGGGATCGAAGTCGAAGCGCCAGGGGTTCTTGAGGATGGCTGGTTCGGACGAGGTGTTTCCGGGGCGGTAGGGATCGAAGCCGTAGACGACGCCGTCGCCGCCGGCGAAGAGGATGCGTGGCTGGCCGTTGACGGTGGTGAGGGAGGGGGAGGACCAGGTGCAATGGAAGATGCGTGGGGCGATGCCGAGGCCGTCCTGGGCGACCCAGCGGCCGGTGCGTTTGTCGAGCACCACGAGGCTAGGGGCCTTGGGTGTACGGATGACGCGGTGGGTGTTGTCTACGCCGGTGCTGGTGTTGATATAGAGGTAATCGCCATGGATGAGGATGGAGCTGTGGGCTCCGTCATGGGACCAGATGCCGGCCTCCCGGGTGAGGTCGAAGGACCAGAGGATGTCGGCGTCGGGCACGGCCGCGGGCACTGGCACGGGTAAGGCGTTGGTGCCACGGAGATTGAGGTAAGCGGCTTCGTTCTGGAACGGTCCTTGGTTGCCATTGGCCTGTCCGCGGAGGTCCAAGCATTGGACGACGCCGCGATTGTCGACGAGGTAGACGCGGTCGCCTTCGACGGTGACCGGCGAGGCCATGCCGGTCTTGGGCCAGTCGTGGTAAATATCCTCTTCGCGCTTGGGGACGGCCAGTTGCCATTCAATGGCTCCGGTGGCTTCGGAGAGACAGAGCAGGACGCCGCGATCGCCTTTGCGTCGGGCATCCCGTGGCAGCTCGTTGTTGGTGCCAATAAATACGCGCCCGTGGGCGACCACGGGGGTGGAGTGGGATTCGGTTCCGGAGGCACCCAGTGGAACGCTCCACCGGATGTGGGTTCCGTTGGTCGGATTGAATGTGGCCGGGAGGTTGACCTCGGGTGAGGTCATGTTCCGTGACCAGGCTTCGCCGAACTGCGGGCGATCAGCGGCCTGAAGAGACATCAGGGCCGCGAGGGTAATGACTGCGCAGGCACGGGAGAACATGGGTGTAAACTTAGTGCAGGGTGCGCGCCGACGGAACACCTATCCGTTGGTCGCGGGGTCGGTCCCACCTATTTACACAAAAGGGGCCACTCTTGCTTATTTTTGTGTGATTGGTGATAGGCTCCGAAGGGGAGCGGATTTTTGGGTCTGCTGTTTGGTAAGGCTCCGCGGGACCAGGCCTGCGCGCGCAGGGAAGCTTGGGGGATAATAAGCTTTCGCGCTGTGCGCGAGGGGAGGGTTTAATCGCTTCCAATGCTTGCTCCGGCCCGGTCCCGCTGCCGCTACGAAGTTGTGGGTTGGTTCGGAGATTTCAGGGGCAGGCTCGAAAAGGGTGAATCGTGGGTTGGATTAGGGACAGGCTCCGAAGTGAGTGCGGGTGGAGGGTTGGAATAGATTTCTTCGATGCCCTGTAAGAATTCGGTCGAGGCCTACGAATCCTCTTCTGAATATGAAACCGATAGACTTCGTGGGTGCCTGGCAATTCACCCTCAAGCACTTCCTGCAATCCTTCCTCGAGGTAGCCTTCCCAGTGATCGCGGCGGTGATCGATTGGAAGGTTCCTCCCGTGTCGCTCGACAAGGAATTGTTGGAAATCTTGCCTGACGCAGAACCGGATCCCGAGCGCTTCGACAAGTTGATCCGGTTTCGTCTGATCAGTGGGATGGATGCCTGTCTGTGGATCCACTTCGAGTTCTGTAATCACCCAGATCCGGACCTGGAAGATCGTCTCAACAATCATTGCCAACGCTTCTTCGACCGTTTTGGGGTGGGGGTGACGCACGTGACCGTCTTGGCCGGTGAGAAATGAGGGTCAGTGGCGTGCCCGTCACCGTGCCGAGGTGCGCCACGACAAGATGGGTTACGACAGGGAGTGAACGACTAGGCCCGATAGCTGGAGCATTGTCGGTCGGATTTTTCGGCTGAAAACGTTTCGGTCACGGCCGTGCCGAGGTCGTGGGTGCGGGTCCGTGGGGCCTCGTCGATGTCCGGGCGTTCCAGTGCTCCCCAACGGTCTGCTGGGCTTTTGAGGTCTGGCGAGGTATGATTTCTGGATGATCCGTTTCGGCTCGTTGGAGCTGAAGTCCAACCTGTTTCTGTCGCCGCTGGCGGGCTACACGAACTTGCCGTTCCGCCTGGTGGCGCGGGAGATCGGGGGCCTCGATTTGGCGACGACCGACCTGGTTAACGCGAGGTCGCTCATCGAGGAAAATCCCAAGGCGTTCAAGCTCATCGAAACCAATGAGAACGATCGGCCTCTGGCGGTGCAGTTGTTCGGCTCCGTGCCCGAGGAGATGCGCGATGCGGCGGTGATGCTGCAGGAGCGGGGTGTGAGTGCGATCGACATCAACATGGGCTGCCCGGTGCGCAAGGTGTGCCGGGTGGGAGGCGGTTCGGCGATGATGGTCGAACACGAACGGACGCAGCATTTGGTGCGAACGATGGTGGATGCGTTGCGTATCCCGGTGACGGCCAAGATGCGCTTGGGTTGGGATGACGACAATTTGACGGCACCCGACCTGGTCCGCGCGCTGGAGGATGCCGGCATCGCCGGGGTATTCATTCATGGGCGGACCCGGGAGCAGGGGTTCTCGGGCTCGGTGAATCTCGTGGGCATTCGTAAGGTGGTGGAGGCGGCGCGGACGATCCCAGTGATCGGCAATGGCGACGTGACGACGCCCGAGGCGGCGGTGCACATGAGGTCCGAGACGGGGTGCGCAGGCGTGAGCGTGGGGCGTGGGGCCTTTTATGATCCTTGGATCTTCGTGCGGACGCGGGCGCTGATGCAAACGGGGGTGCTGCCGCCGGAACCGGGTATCGAGGACCGGGTTCGGGTCATGTCCCGGCACCTGGACCTGATGGTGGAGGTGTTCGGGGAGCGGCATGGCTGCGTGATGTTCCGCAAGATCGGTCCGTGGTATGCGAAGCGCTTCGGTCCGGCCAACGAGTTCAGCAAGAAGATCGTGCGGATGGAGTCCCGGGCCCAATACCTCGAGATCGTGGACAGCTACTTGCGATGGCGTCGGCAGTTCTGCGACGAGTCGGGCCACCTACTACCGCGCTACCAGTTGGCACCGATGGTGGCCAGCTTCATGCGCGAGGCAGATGCTTCTGATGAACCTGCCAGCATCCGGCGCGAGGCGATCCCAGTGCCCAAGGGGCCGGTGGAGGTCTGGTGACGGAGGGTGTCGTGGCCGAGGGACTGTAGACCGGGCTTGCGGAGCGGGGGCTCAAGGTTGCGATGGGTCTCCAATCGGTATGAGCCTGATACCATACCGTCTGGAAACCGTCCCGAGACCGACGGGGTCCTGATATCCACGATTTTGGATATCCCGGGGAAGGGTCTCGTTTAACTGCGCTTCTCAGCGACGACCCAGGCGTTGAAAAGACCGTATTTCAGCGGGGAAGCGTTGAGAAGGAAGTCGATCCAGCCGGGCACGGTGCGGTCGGTGCAGGCCACCTCGACGAGGCGGGCTCCGTTGCGCTCGAGGAAGAATCCCATGTCGAGAGCATTGGTGCAAACGATGGCGTCGTCGTCTGGGGTAAACGGTTCCTTGATGATGGGGGACATCCGCTCGAAGCGAACCTGATCGGGCGTCTGCCGCATGGCTTTCCGCCGCTCCAGCAGGCCCTGGAGGTTGTGCCATTTGTTGCTGAGGCCCCGCATGCGTGGATGGTAATCGCGCCAGCCGAGGAATCGCAGAAAGTTGGGACTGCTCAGCACGATGCGTCCGCCCGGGGCGCAGACGCGGACCGCTTCGGCGATGAAGCCTTCCGGATCCTGCACGTGTTCCACCACGTTCAGCGCACCGACTCGCTGGAAATTCCCGTCAGGGTAGGGGAGTCGGTTGCCGTCATACAGCAGGCATCGGTCGGTGAAGGCCTGGGTGCGCTCAATGTTCGGTGCCGAGACATCCACGCCGTGCGCCTCGAAGCCCTCTTGGGTCAACTGGGCTACGACCTGGCCTACGCCGCATCCGATGTCCAACACCCGGGCACCCGGTGTCTTGGGGCGAAGGGCTTCGGTGAACTTGGCGTAGAAGGCCGCATCCCAGTTGGCCAGGATATCGGCATAGGCCAGGTCATTGCGGACGTGGTCGAGATGGCTGGGCGTGGAGGCCATGGTCAGTCAGCGCTGGAGGGCTTGGGTGCCAAGATGAGGATGCCCACTAGGAGGAAGCCCGTGGCGACGGCCGCGAAGCTGACCCACAAGGTTTGGTGAGGCGGATCAAAGCGGTATTCGACGGTGTGTTCGCCAGCGGCCACCGAGACGCCTCGCATGAGAAAGTTGGCTCGCAGCAGTGGTGTGGATTGACCGTCGACTGTCACTTTCCAGTCGGGGTGCCAGCGGTCATTAAGCAGCAGAATGCCGGGCGCGGTGGAGCGGGTCTTTACTGTGATGTGTTTGGGTGCGTATTGGGTGATGGAGGCTTCGGATGTGGCGGACGAGGGTGACGGTGTGGTCCCTGCGATCTTCTCTGAAAGGAGGACTTGTCGGGCCGGGTCCCATTCGGGCGCGCGAAGCTGCTGGAGGGTTTGCGCGTCGCTGAGGCCAGCCTGCCAGTCGGTGTAGAACTTCGCACGAGGTAGCGTGCCGGTGAATTCCAACACCGCGAAGGGTCCCGTTTCGGAGGCGGTGGCCGTGAGTAATTGCACCATGTCGGCGGTGGCGGTTGAAGCGTTGGGGGGCGTGACTCCCGGCTTGAGACCGAGGCCGAAGGGCATCTTCAGGCGGATGCGTTTCTGAACGGGATCCACCATGCCGTTGAGTTGGTCGACCACCTCCTTAGATCCCAGGATGTACCGGGTGTTGGTGAGCTGCCATAGGCGGCCGACCAAAGGCAGGTTGCTCTGATTTTCCATCAGGCCCAGCGCGCCAAAATAGGCCGTCTCCAGCTCGGGCACCCGGGGCATCTGGGAGATGTCCAGAGACTGGATGTTAAAATACTGGAACTGGTTCTCGAGCCATTCCTTCTGCAGGTAGGTCCAGGAGAGGGTCGATTCACCCCCGACGAGCGGTCCCTGGCGGTGCGGATCGAGGAAGGCGGTCACGCGCTGTTCCCAGGGTTTGTCTTTTAGCAAGTCCAACACCGGGTTGGACTGATAGCGGGTCACCCAATCGTAGTACTTCACCCAGGGCGTATTGGCCCGGTACAGATCCACCACCAGCACGGTTCCCAACAGCATCCAGCCAATCCGGGCCCGGGTGCCGTTGAAGAATCCGGTGATCATTCCTCCAACCAGTGCCAGGGAGATCGCGAAAAAGCCGAGAGCCTTCCATGCTTCGCCGATGGAAAATTCGGCGGTGGCCGGAGGCCCCATCTGGAACTCGATGCCACGCAGATGGGATTTTAGTTCAGCGGCACCTCCCGCGTAATTGAGGGCTCCCACCGCTGCGATCGCAAAGCACGCCACGGCACCGAAGACCCAATTGACCTCGCCCGGGGCGGCCGTCTTTCTCCAGGTGGCGAACTGATCCTTCCAGCCACCCAGGCGTTCCTTGCCCGAGGCTAGGGATCCTCGAGCGATGGCTTCCAGGCCGTAGGCAAAGAGCACCCACAATGCGAGGTGCATCACGTGCAGAAACTTGGAGGGGATGCGGATGGTCGAGAGATAAGGGATGGCGAAGAAGATCCGGTAGAACGGGGCGAAGTGCCCCCAAGACAGCGCCAGCGAACCGGTTGCCACGGCGACCCAGAACCACACCATCCGGCGCTCTTGTTCCGAGTACGGAGACTGTTTTTTTCGCAGTGAGGTCGCCGCGGCGTAGCTCGCCACGAGCACCACCAGGATACCGGCATATTCACCGGCCCCGCTCCATCGACCCTTGGACGTTCCGTCAAAGCCCACCGCGCCCCAGTAGGCGCCGCCGTCCGGGCTGTCCATGCGGTAGCCGAAAAGCCCCGGCACGACAATCCGTAGAGATTCCACCGGCGGAAGGCTAATCGCCGTGGCGAACTGCCACCGCTGCGCCTCGCTCTCTCGCGTCTGGGACATGCCCGAGACGCCGACGATTTGGGTGCTGACGAGGGCATGGATGGCGTGGGCAGCGATCCAGCCAGCAAAAATCACCACGACCGTCAGTCGCATTGCCGCATTGAGCAGTTTTTTGGGCGTTTCGTTGGCTTCCGACCAGCACTGCCAGGCCACGAAACCAGCCACGTAAAGGCTCAAAATAGCACCGATGTCGCCGCCTTCGCTCACGTTCAGGCCGGTCGCCAAGCCTGCGGTCGCCAGAGCAAGCCAGCGGCGCCATCCCGATTCTTGTCCCGACAGGGCCGCGAGGGCCAGCAGTGTGAAGCCCAGTGAGAAGGCTTTTGCGGGCAGTCCCCAGCAGGCGTAGGACACCGGGTTCGATGCCAGGGCCGCGGCGATGCCAGACAGGATGGCCACCTCGCTGCGAAACCCGAGGCGTCGGACGAAAAACCAGCAACTGAGGCCCAGGAAGACCAGGGACAACGGCACGTAAAACTTGGCCACGAAGAGTGCACTCCCCACAAGCGAACCGAGGATTTGCGACAGGTTGGGGGTAGCTCCCAGCATGGCCGACCCGACCCAGTTAAGGTCTTGCCAGAATCCAAGGAACGTTCCGGGAAGCCTTCCGGCCTCGGCGTGCAGCGCGCCGAGGGGCGCGTCATTGGCGAAGAGGACGAATTCCGGCAGGAGGCTCTTCCAAAAGAGGGTACTCACGGCCCCCACTAGGACGACCCAAGCCAACAGCAGTGGCCGGAAACGACCTAGTCCCTTCAAGGGCTCGGTAGACGGTGAGGGAGAGGTCGTTTTCATCGATTCATGGAGTCGTTTCGGGTCACGGGATGCGGGCCGAGGAGTCGGTCCCTAAAGAAGACGGCCAGGCATCCCAGCCACCAGTGCCAAGGACGGATTAAACCTCGAGCCATGTCTCCGATGGCTTCGGCGTAGGCAGCATCAACGGGGCGGGCCATTTGTTGTTTCACAACCGAACGTGCCGCGAACAGGCACTGGATTCGTTGGCTCCAAACCCATCGGCCCAAGGTGCCTACAGGTGCCCACTGGGCGATTTGCTTCATGGCCCTCAGTTCGTCGGCCACCCAGTTTTCCAGTCGGCGCGAATTGGCGGTCGTGGCGCTGCCGCCATGGTGCCGGATCTGGCAGAGGATCTCTGTTCGTTCGGCCCGTCGGGACGAGTGACGGGCCCAGTCGGCGTAGAACACGCAGTCTCCTACCTGGGGATAGTCCAGAGGGAAGCGGCATGGGGCCGGTTTTCGGTCGGTCTTGAGTAGGACGGAGCCGCAGAAGATGGTCTGCAACTGGCCTTGTTGCCTGACAAAGTTGAGCAACCGGATCGGGTGGACTTCGGGCTGCGGTGGTGACGGTTGATCCGGCAACAATCGTCCCGAGGCGTCGATCTTTTCGGTCAATGACCAAGCCATGGCCGGGGCGGTCGAATCTTTCAGCGTGGGGGCCAGTTTTTCTAGGAAGCCTGGCAGCACCAGGTCGTCGGCCAGGAGGATGTGCAGGATGTCGGTTTCAACCGCCAGGTCCAGGCACCGGTTTAGGTTGCCGAAGAGGCCCTGATTTCGCTCGTTGCGACGGAGTTCTCCCTGCAAGCGTGGGTGCTCGGCAAAAAACTGAGTGACCAGTTCCCTGGTGCCGTCGCTGGAGACGTCATCGATCACCACCACCCGATCGGGCGGTGTGGTCTGGGCAGCCAAAGAGTCCAACGTGGCCCGCAGGTAGCGGGCACCGTTGTAGACCGGGATGACTGTGAGAATTTCGGACACCTTAAAATAGTGGACCACAAGCCATGTGACCGGGGAAGTCTCCAGTTGTCCGCCGCCGTCGGTTTTATGGCCAGGTCTTGACTAGGGATGATCAGGTAGCCGTCTGAGGCTACAGGATCACAGGGGCGCCAGCGTGCCGAGCCGGCACCCCGCGGACGTCCTTGATAGCCAACAGGTTGAAGGCGTGCTGCGGTCTCGAGTTGATCCTTAGGAGGAGCGTTGCCAATTCCTCGCAAATCGTGCCCCCGGGGAAACTGAGGGTTGGTTCGGCCATGTAGCCTCGGAAATACCTCGTGCCGGTGGTTCCATGCACCGTGTAGCCTAATGCCTCAAAGTCATGTATGTACCAACCCGATAGGTGTCGTTGGTGCGGGTTGCCGTATTCGGGTCCCTGGGGCACGAATCCGTGAGGAGTCTCAAGGATTATGTATTTGTTGGTGATGGCTTCACAGGCCCTCAGTAGTTCGAAACCGAGATGGCGCGGGAGGTGTTCGATGACCCCGTAAAGCCCGACGAGATCAGCCTTCCTTGGCAGGCCTACTTTCTCCAGCAGGGACCCGATGTCCTCTGTGAGGATGTTCGCCTGGACGTAGTGGTCATGAAGATCGCGTTCCTTGGACAAACGGATCGATACGAGGTCCGTGTCGATACCGATAGTAAGTATCGTTGGCCGGAACTGGCTCAGGTGCGAATTGCAACCGCATCCGATATCGATCGCGGTATGAACCTCGCCGCCGGCGATTAGCCCTGCGGTGAAATCGGACGCGTTCTTCGGGCGGAGGATTTCTCGTAGCGACATAGTTTCAGGGAGAGATCTGCCGATGTCCGCCAACGCTTGACTTGTCGAGTCCCAGTGGTTTGGGCTGGACCTTCGGTTAAAACCCGGTTCGGAGCCATTCGGAGGCGGTCTTTTGGACAATTCCCAGAGAGGACGAGGCTCACAGCTCAGGATGGGTTTGTCCATCTTCGGAAACCGGCCGCGCATCGGTCCAGTGAAGGAAGATTCTCTGAGTGCCGGGCCCCGAATGCGCGGACTCTTCTCGGCGACTCAACCTGCCGGAACCGAGGGTAACCTCGTACCAAGCCACCTTCTGAGTTCCCGTAGTTGGTCGCCTAGGGGCGGGCAGAGCAGGTCGGGCGTCAGGGTTCGTATCACCGGCTGTGCTGCCGCCTCGGGGCAGATTTCGATGGGCCAATCCCACGTGTCTCCGATGAGCCTTAGGACATCAGCCTTGTGGATCGGCGGCCAGATGCCGGGCTGACAGACCGGTTCTGGGGATCGACCTTCCAGAAGTCCTCGGCAAATTTGCGCCCACTGGAGCGTGGTGATTCCATTCCAGGCGTGGTTGACGAAGCCTCGAACAGGCCCGCGCTGGGTGAGGAACCAGCCCATGAGACTTCTCGGGGCAGCAGCCCGCAGTTCGGGGCCCAGGATCGAGCATCGGATGACGAGCCCTCCGGCCGACCGCACCCGAAGTTCGGCTTCCCACTTGGACTGACCGTAGTCGTCGGTGGCATCCGCGAGTTCCCCAGTCTGCCGGGCCGGCAAATCGGATCGGAAGATCCCGTCGGTGCTGGCCTGAATGAACCGGGCGCGACTTCCTTGCAGGCATTCCAAGGACAATTCCACTAGGCGGACGTGGGTGTCGATGAGTGCCTGGGGTGGCGATCCAGCCCGAATCCCGATGCAATTAATTACCGCCTCGGGATCCGTGGCTCGGAGCGATTCGAGGAATCTGGCCGGCGAATCTGGATCGAAACGAGGGTCCGGGGTTTGGACCGAATGCCCCGCCTCGGTCAAGAAGCGGGCGACGACATGTCCCAGCATGCCAGAAGCACCCAGTACAGTGACTCGCATTAAGCCTCCCCGAAGGCGGTCAACCATTCCCAAGAGTGACCGGGATATTTACGAACAATGTCATCCCGATGATTCCAGGCGGTGATCAGGCAGGCGACCGGCGGGTGCTGTATCATCTCGGCCGGAGTCACGATGGGTGTCTCGGTCTGGGGGATAAATTTTCCGCACCGCAGCGGCGACTCATCGACGATGTAATTGAAGCGCAGATGCCGGAGTTGGTTCAGGTAGACATTGGCGCGACCGGCGGCCCCGTAGGCGGCAATGGGACGGCCTTCCTGGAGAAGGCGCTCAAGCCTCCGTGCTGCGGGGGTCTCAGCACGGCGGTCATAGGCGCGTTGGATGTCATCCAGACCGAACTCCAACTCCAATGCCTGGCTTGAAATTCCGGTCGCCGAGGGGTCCCGGCGGAAGCGCACCCGCAGCAACCCTCCATGCAGCGGGGTTCTGAGGGTGGCCTCATGGATGAAGCCCAATCGGCAGACGCAGCGGATCAAGGCTGATTCGCTCCATTCAACCTTGTGTTCGTGATAAATGGTGTCCCATTGCCCGCCGCTCAGAGTCGCAGCGAGGTCGTGGACTTCGACCCAGAAATGTCCGCCCGGTTTGAGAGCTAAGGCAGCCCCGGCGAAGACTTCCCGAAGGTCCGTAATATGTGCCAGGCAGTTGGATCCGGAGAGCACATCCACCGATGCCTCCAGTCCGTTGTCCCGGACCACCTCCGGCGTGAACGGGCGATTGACCAGACGCCATGAAGCGGCGGCACCGGCGCGCCTCGACACGTCGCTGGGGTCCACGCCGATGCGCCGCCAACCCGGGGGAAGCTGATTGAGCAGGACCCCGTCATTGCACCCGATCTCCAGATAAGTCAGGGCCGACTCCTTGCCGTAAAATGACGCGAGAATATCGGAGAAACCAATGAAGTGTCGAACGAGGCCTGGCACCGTCGATGAGGCGTAGTTGTATTCCTCGTAGAGTTGGGCTCCGGAGATGTCCTCAGCCACTTGGACGGCTCCGCAACAGGAGCATCGCATCCAGGTCAGCGGGAAAAGAGGTGCCGTGCGAGCCGATTCAGCGGACCGGCAGAACATTCCGGCCAGAGGCATCGGCTCCATGTGCAGCACGGGGACCAGTCCTGAGGATGGGGCGTGGCAACCTCGGCACTGTTGGATCGTAGGGGACGACATTCGGAAGAAATTCAGGGGTGGTCGATCAACGGGGGAGTTCGGCTCGGTCATCCAATCAAATTCTCACGTGTATTCTTCAACGACCTCGGCGGCATCGAGCAGCGGAGTAATCTCGTCGAAGGTCTTCAGCCTGCGGGTGTTTTCCGAGCTGTATTCTGAACCCAATGCCTGAGGGGTTAGTTCTTCGGGTAGGCGGTATTCTGGGTGAATGGTGAAGTAGGTTTCACTCTCGCTCACCCGTTGAAGCTCATACTCATTGACCAGAATTTCGTGAATCTTCTCGCCGGGTCGAATGCCCACCTCTTGGATGGGGTGATTCGTTCCTTGGGGGCTGTATTTTCTACGCATGGCTTCGGCCAAGGTTTGAACCGTGCAGGCGGGTGCCTTTCGGACAAAGATTTCTCCGCCTTGTGCCATCGTCATGGCATGGAAGACGAGGTCCACAGACTGGTCCAAGGTCATGAGGAACCGTGTCATGTGCGGCACTGTGAGCGTCAGTGGGACGTTTTCTTGGATCTGTCGAAGAAACAGAGGAATCACCGATCCCCTGCTGCCCATGACATTTCCGTAGCGAACGCAGCAGAATGTGGTGGATCCACCAAACTGGTTTTGGCTGCAGACCAGTTTTTCCATCATGGCTTTGCTGGTGCCCATGGCGTTGACGGGTTTGACGGCCTTGTCGGTACTCAAGGCCACGACCGTCTTCACTCCGGCGGCACGGGCCGTTGTGCAAATATTCTGGGTGCCCAGAATGTTGGTCTTGATCGCTTCGAGGGGGTAACTCTCGCACGAGGGCACCTGCTTCAGGGCGGCCGCATGGAAGACGTATTGAACTCCACTCATGGCCTCGTCCAGTCGACCCGCATCACGGACATCCCCGATGATGTAGCGGAATTGCGGCCAACGGCGTTGCATTTCCCATTGCTTCTTCTCGTCGCGGCTGAAAATGCGGATCTGTGCCGGGTTCAGGTCGAGAAGATGGCGCGCGACGCGGTTACCGAAGGAGCCGGTGCCCCCGGTGATCAGGATGGTCGCGCCGGAAAGAGATCGCATGGGCGCTTTCTATCGAAGTGCTGTTTCCAAGGGCAGAGATTTGTTTTCGTATAACAGTGGTTCGACGCTCCCCGACAACAATCTCGACGTTGTGACAGTTTTCACCCACCGTCAGTTCAGATGATGACCCAGTGGATTGCTGACTACCTGGAGGCCCAGAAGCGCGCCGTCGATTCTGTGAAGCCCGCCGAGATCGCCGCCCTGGTAGAAACCCTTCGCGCGGCGTGGTCTCAAGACCAACAAATCTTCGCCATCGGCAACGGCGGCAGCGCGTCCAATGCCAGCCACTTCGCCGTTGATCTGGGCAAGGGATCTAGCGACAAGCTGCCGCGCCGATTCCGGGTGCTCTCGCTCACCGACAACGTGGCCTGGATGACGGCCCTCGGGAACGACTACTTCTACGACGAAATCTTCTCGCGGCAGTTGGCCAATTACGCCCGCAAAGGCGACGTCCTTATCACGGCCAGTGTCAGTGGTAATTCGCCCAACTTGGTGAAGGCTTTTGAGTGTGCCAAGGCTCAGGGGGTCAAGACCATCGCGCTGGTGGGCGCCAAGCGGGGTCGCCTGGCCGAGTTGGCCGATCAAGTGGTGGTCATCGACGACACTCACTACGGCCGGGTGGAGGATGTCCAAATGCACATCCTGCACATCCTGTGCTACGCCTTCATGGAGAGGCCGGAGTTGATCGAGGCCTGATCGAGGGTTGATCCAGCCCGTCGAGGCTCAGTTCTAACAAAGTTTCCGCAGGTTCAACGGAGGTTTTTTTGATGAGACGGACGATGAGACGAATACTGGGAGTTCTGCTCGGTGGCTGGCTGCTGCTGGTCGCGAGGGACGTTGTCGTTCAGGCGGGCACGCTGGTGCAGTTTCGCACTGCCCTAGGCGATGTGGTGGTCGAGTTGTTCGACCAAGAGAGACCCCTCACCACCGCCAACTTCCTCAAGTACGTCCGGTCTGGACGTTACACCAACATGATCTCCCACCGGATCGTGCCCAATTTCGTGATCCAGGGTGGTGGGTTCCGGGTGGCCAATCGGGGGACGGTGAGCAATTCGGTGGAATCGGTTTCGGAGTTCGCCAACGTCTCCAACGAATTCGACATCGGCCCGCGCTATCGAAATATCTACGGCACCTTGTCGATGGCGAAAAAAGGGGCGAGCACCAATGGGTTGGCGACGGTGCGGTGGACCAATGCGGCCGTGGCTTTCACTCAGTTTGCCGGCCTAAAGACCAACGTCATTACCTACACCAATGCCTTCCCTGAGATCTCTACCTTCGAGGTGTACACCGAACGGATTGTGGCCACCAATGGTTCTGGCGCGACCCAGATCTGGATCGTTTCCAAAGACGGGGTGGTCTACACCGGAGGTCCCCACTCGGCGTCCAGCCAGTGGTTCCTGAGCTTCGGGGACAACTCGGCCAACTTGGACAACCAGAATGGCGGTTTCACGGTGTTCGGTCGGGTGGTGAGCGCTACCAATGGGTTTAACCGCCTGAACACCTTCCAGCCCGTCTGGCGTGCGACCAACGTGATTTATTCAGCCGGTGGCGCCTTTAACGAACTTCCGTTGCTGAGTTACTTTGACCCCTTGAGCCTGGCCCAGCTCTACGCGGGACTGCTCTATGTGGACATCACCGAGCTGCCTCCGTTGGCTCCGCCCACCCCGGACCCCCGGTTGCCCGGTGTCCAGCTAAACGGGGCCTTTCCCATGGCACACACAGTGGAGGTGTCCTCGGCGCTCCAGGGTCCTTGGCTCACCCTGAGCAACTTTGTTGGACGCACTTCTGCAGCTCCGGTGCCCGATCCCGATGGCAATGGCCCGCTGCGGCTTTATCGCCTCAAGGTGCCGTTCTCATTGCCGCGCCCAGAGTGAGGCGTATCGCCCTGGCGGTGCGGTCCGGGGATTGGTTTGGTTCAGGACAGCGAGATCACCGCTTCGACGCAACGACCGCACAAGGTCGGGTGAGTGGGGGTCTCGTTGACGTTGAGTTCCCAGTGCCAACAGCGTTCGCATTTTTTGCGGCCCACTTCGCCGGCGACTTGCACTGTGATTTGGCGCTCGGCCGCTTCCGTCACGGTCACCGCTGAGCAGTTGCACAGTTCCCGCAATTCGGCTTCGTGCGACGCTACCAACGCTCGGTCCGCAGCCGGCAAGGCGAAGTGCAACACGGCATCCAAGCTCTTACCGATCAGTTTGGCCTGACGTGCTTTTTCCAACTCGGGCAGCGCTTGCTCCCTCAATGAGAATAAGAGGACCCAGGCGGGTTCGGTCGGCACGGCACCGGTGCTCGGATTCCAGAGGCTCAGGTGCACCGACTTCGTGGCCACTCCCGGAATTTGCTCCCAGGCCTCGTCGGCCGTGAAGACCAGAATCGGAGCCAGGGCCTGTGTGAGCCGGGTCAGGATGCGGTGCAGGGCGCTTTGCGTACTGCGGCGGCGGTCGGAGCCCGCGGGATCGGTGTAGAGCCGGTCCTTCACCACATCATGGTACATCGCGCTGAGTTGCACCGCGCAGAACTGCGAGATCAACTGGTACACGACGTGGAATTCATAGGTGTCGTAGGCCTTCGCCACCGCGGCCTCCAGCGTGGCGAACTCGCCCAAGATCCAGCGGTCGAGTCCGCTGAGTTGGTCATCGGCCACTGCCTGGGTTGCCGGATTGAAGTCGTATAAGTTGGAGAGCTGATAGCGCAGGGTATTGCGGATGAGGCGGTAGGTTTCACCCACCTTCTTGAGCCGCTCCTCGCTGACCACGATGTCGCTGCGGTAGTCTTGCGAAGCAACCCACAGGCGCACGACATCGCAACCGTAGTCCTTAATGTAGCGATCGGCCGTCTGCGGCTTTTGGTAACCACCCTGACCTTGCTTGGACTTGGAGATTTTCTCGCGGTCCTCATCGACCATGAAGCCGTGGGTCAACACCGTCTTGAACGGGGCCGAACCATTGCCCGCCAGCGATAGTAGCAAGGACGACTGAAACCAGCCTCGGTGCTGATCGCTGCCCTCCAAATAAACATCGGCCTGCCAACCGCCCTCCGAACCGCGGAGCTCGGGTCGGCGCATGAGCACGGCACGGCTGGAGGAACCGGAGTCGATCCACACGTCGAGCGTGTCCTGGCTTTTGCGCGCGGCTTCCGGGCCCGACCAATCGGCCGGCCGGCATCCGGCCCACAGCGCCTCCACCGGCGTTGCGAACCAGACATTCGAGCCCTCGCGCTCGATCCAGTCGGCGGCCTTGCGGACGATCCGCGCGTCGAGAATGGGTTCGCCTGCCGCATCGTAGAAGGCCGGGATGGGCACACCCCAGGTGCGCTGACGCGAGATGCACCAGTCGGGCCGAGACTGCACGGCGCCCTGGATGCGGTTCTTGCCCCAGTCGGGAATCCAGTTCACCGAATCAATGGCGGCCAACGCTTGTTGCCGGAAGGGCAGGGCCCCGGGAGCACCATCGGTGTGGTCCACGCGAATGAACCACTGGTCCACAGCCCGGAAAATGATCGGCGACTTGGAGCGCCAGCAATGGGGATAGCTGTGAGAATAATCTTCCCGGCGCATCAGCGCCTCCTTCTCGGTGAGCAGTGCCAACACGGCCTCGTTGGCCTCCGACTTGCCAGCCTTGGCCAGGGTGGACTTGCCCACCAGTGACTCCGGCAATTGCTGCTCCCGCGGCAGATCGGCGGTGGGGGTCAGACGGCCTTCGTCGTCCACCGGGCAATAAATCGCCAGACCAACGCTCAAGCCCAGATGGTAATCGTCCATGCCGTGGCCCGGGGCGATGTGCACGAAGCCGGTGCCGGTGGAGTCATCGACGAAGTCGGCCGGGAACAACCGTCCGGTGCGCTCGCAGAACGGGTGCTCATACTGGAGCGAAGCCAACTCTTCGGCCTGAGCGGTGCGGATAATTTGATAGCCTTCCCAGCCGCACTTCTCGCTGAGGCTAGTGAGGAGGGAGTTGGCCACCAGGTAGGTGTTTCCCTCGGCGAACACGTACGAGTAGAAGAACTTCGGATTGAAGGCCACGGCCAGATTGGCGGGCAGGGTCCAGGGCGTGGTGGTCCAAACCACCACGTAGGTGTTGGGTTCACCCGCCAGACGGAGTCGGACGAACACGCTCTGGCTGATGTGGTCGGCGTACTCCACTTCGGCCTCGGCCAAGGCGGTCCGGAATGGAACGCTCCAGTACACGGGTTTTTTGCCCCGGTACACGAAGCCCTTCTCGACGAGGTCGGCGAACTGCCGCAGTTCATCGGCCTCATACTGCGGGGCGAGGGTCAGGTACGGGTTGTTCCAGTCACCCAGAACACCGAGGCGCTGAAATTGCTGGCGTTGCAAGTCGATGTACTTGCGGGCATAGGCATCGCAGGCCGTTCGGATCGTGGCCGCATCGGCATCGGACTTGCCTTGGGCGCGCAGTTCCTGGGTCACCTTGGACTCGATGGGCAGGCCATGGCAGTCCCAGCCGGGACCGTACGGGGTCTGGAATCCGCGCAGGGACTTCGACTTCAGGATCAGATCCTTGAGGATCTTGTTCAACGCCGTGCCGATGTGCACATCGCCGTTGGCGAAGGGTGGGCCGTCATGCAGGACAAACCGGGGCGACTGAGCCCGGGCCGCCATCAGCTGACCATAAAGGTCCGAGCCGTACCATTGGGCCAGCCGTTGCGGCTCCCGCTGAACTAGGTTTGCCTGCATCGGAAACTCCGTCCGAGGCAGATTGAGGGAATTCTTGTAGTCCATCGCGGTTCCGTTGAAAGGCCTCTATGTTATCGATTCGCCAAATCTCGGGCAAAGGGGAATCCAGCAATCTAGCGGCCTCCGCACGCGGACCAACGGACCATGAGCCGCATCGGGTGCAGCGGAGCGAGCCGGCGATTCCGACGGTAAAAACGGTTTCTGTGGTGTCTTAACCACAGTATTCGGTTCCATGATGTCATGGTGGGAATCCATCCACGGGCTTGCCTTGGGGAACAAGGGAGTGCATTTATCGACCCGGTGCTGACCGCCATTGTGGGTTTTTCCATACCCCCAAAGCCGTCTGAGCCTCTTGTATTGAATAGGGGTGCTCTGGCGGAGTTGGAGTAGGCAAGCCGTGGTTCCATTCGAAGAAGACTCGATGGATCCGCAGAAAACAGCGGAGGTCGGTGCAGAAATTAATCCAGTGGGCGGAAGGAATCGGCCGAATGAATCGGTTCGAATCCATAGAAGCCCAAAGAAAGCGGCCCGATGTCGGACATTTTCCCAAGGTGGACCAACAAAATACCGTTGATGGTCGGTGTGGCAGCGGCCGTGGTGCTGCCAACCGTGATCGCGGGGATCACCTATTACTTTACCCCGAAGTACACTCGCGTGGGTTACCAGCCCAAGCAGCCGGTTGCGTTTTCTCACGCCATCCACTCGGATCAGCTGGGGATGGACTGCCGCTATTGCCACAACGGCGTCGAAAAGTCGTGGTTCTCCAACATCCCGGCTTCGGAGACGTGCATGCGTTGCCACTCCATCGTGGCCAAGGATTCCCCGAAGTTGAGTTTGGTTCGCGAGTCTTACTCCAGTGGAAAGCCCATTCCTTGGGTGCAGATCCACAAGACCCCCGACTACGTTTATTTTAACCACTCCGTTCACGTAAACCGTGGTATTTCCTGTGTGAAATGCCATGGCGAGATCCAGAAAATGGACGAAGTGTACCATGCCAAGCCCCTCTCGATGGGCTTCTGTCTGGAGTGCCATCGGGAGCCCGAGAAGCACATCCGGCCCAATGATCTTGTGACCAAGCTCGATTGGAACGGTGAGTTCGACGGCAAAAAAGCCGTTCACGACTGGAAGGTTCAACCTGGCCAGAGCTGTTCCACCTGCCACCGCTGATGAAGACGATTCCCCCGATTTGCAACGAACCGGAGACCGGTCCGAAGTACTGGCGCTCCCTAGAGCAGCTGGCTGACCAACCCGATTTCCGTCAGTGGATGGAGCGCGAGTTTCCGGCCGGCGCGAGCATCGCTCCGGATGGTGAAAGCCGTCGCGACTGGATGAAGCTCATGTCTGCGAGCTTCCTTTTGGCGGGTTTGGGTGGCATGGGCACCGGATGCCGTCGCCCTGAGGAGGTTTTGACGCCCTTTGCCAAGCAGCCCGAGGATTACGTTTACGGAAAGGCTCAGCATTTCGCCACATCTATGCCCTTGCGGGGCAGCGCGGTCGCGCTGACGGTGAAGTCTAGCGACGGTCGCCCGACTAAGATCGAGGGCAATTCGTTGGTCCCTGGTGCCAATGGAGGCACCGATGCCTTTGCTCAGGCTGCGATCCTGAACTTGTACGATCCCGATCGCGCCCACCGGCACACCCGGGGCGGTAATGATTGCAAGATTGAGGCCGTCCGTGATGCCTTGGCCGAAGTGGCCAAGTCGGCGTTGGCTAAGCACGGTGAAGGTCTGGCGTTCTTTGTAGAGCGTTCCTCTTCCCCGTCCCGTGCGCGTCTTCAGAAACTCATTGCCGAGAAGTACCCGAAATCGACGTGGCATGCCTACGAGTCGGTCGATTTCACTGCGGCTGATGCGGCGTATTCTCAACTGTGTGGCACACCGGTCCATGCACTGGTTCACCTAGAAAAAGCTCGCCGAATTTTGTCGCTCGATTGCGATTTCATCGGTTCTGAGCAAGACGCTCATCGCAATATCCGCGGTTTTGCCCTCGGGCGGAAATCCGCCGATGACGGCATGAACCGGCTCTACGTGGTTGAGTCAATGATGTCCTTGACCGGTGGCAATGCCGACCATCGCCTTCGGGTCAAGCCGAGCGAGGTGCTGAAGGTGGCGGCCGCGGTGGCTGCCGAACTCGGAGTCGCCGGGGTGGCATCTCCTTCGGGTGCGTTCTCAGCTTGGGCTGCAGCGGTGGCCAAGGATTTGAAGGAAGCGGGCAAAGGTGCGGTCGTGGTGGCCGGTTATTCCCAGCCTCCTGCGGTGCACGCTCTGGCAGCAGCCATCAACTCGGTGTTGGGTGCGGTGGGGTCCACGGTGACCTTGGTGCAACCGACAGAACCGGTTGCTCTGGGTATTCAGGAGCTCACGGCCTCTTTGAGCGCAGGCAAGGTGTCTACCTTGGTTATCCTTGGTGGCAATCCCGCCTACAATGCGCCGGTCGATCTCCAGTTTGAGGCAGTGGCCAAAAAAGCGGGTACGGTGATTCGCCTCGGCTACTACGAAGACGAGACAGCGGCCTTGGCGACCTGGCATCTGGCTGGAACCCATTTCCTCGAGTCTTGGGGCGATGCCCGCACGGCCGACGGAACCGTGGTGCCGGTTCAACCGCTGGTCGAACCGCTCTTTGGTGGCCTGACCGAGCTCGAAGTGTTGGCGCGTCTCTTAGGTGAGTCGAAGGTTTCGCCCTATGACATCGTCCGCGAAACCCTGAAGGGTTTGGGCGCGACCGATGACGCCGCTTGGAAGCGTTTCTTGCACGACGGTTTCCTGACGGACAGCGCCTCTGCGGCCGTGTCCGCTTCAGTCAATGCCTCGGCCGCTGCGTCGGCTCTGGCCGCTCACAAGCCGCTGTCCGGTGACATCGAAGTGGTGCTTCATCGCGATGGCTCGGTCGATGATGGTCGTTTTGCCAACAATGGCTGGCTCCAAGAGATGCCCGACTCCATCACGAAGGTGACTTGGGACAACGTGGTCATGATGTCCCAGAAGACCGCCAAATCTCTGGGGTTGCCCACCAAACGTTCCGGCAAGATCCCTGACGACTTGAGCCCGGCCGAGGCGGCCGACGCCAAGGATGGTCAATACGATCAACCCGTGGTGAAGATCACCGTGGGTGGTCATAGCGTCGAGGGTCCGGTCTGGATCCAACCGGGTTTGGCCGATGGAACCGTCGCGCTGGCGCTGGGTTACGGACGCCGAGTCGTGGGTCGCGTGGGTCGTGGAGTAGGCTTCGATGCCTACAGCCTCTTCCAGTCCACTTCTCGTCATCTCACGGCCGGCAAGGTGGAGAGGGTTTTCCGCAAGCATCGCTTGGCGGTGACCCAAGAACACGGCCTCATGGAAGGTCGCCCGGTTATTCGCGAGGCGCATCTCGAGCAGTTCAAGAAGAGCCCCAAGTTCGCCCAGAACATGGATCTCGAGGCGCATTTCCCGGGCTACGTTCCCTTTAAGGAAGAGACCGATGGGCGCAACGCCGAGAAGCGTCCCCAAAATATTTACGAGCATCCCTACGATCAGAATCCGGAGACGGCCTCGAAGATTCATCAGTGGGGCATGGTCATCGATTTGCAAACGTGCGTGGGTTGCTCCGCTTGCGTGGTGGCTTGTCAGAGCGAAAACAACATCCCCATCGTCGGCAAGGACCAGGTGGCCCGTGGCCGCGAGATGCACTGGATGCGCATTGATCGCTATTACAGCCACAATCCGGATGCCGATGTGAACGCGGAGTTGGCGGCGGAGGATCCGCAAATGGCGATCCAACCGATGTTCTGCCAGCACTGCGAAGCAGCCCCCTGCGAAAGCGTCTGCCCGGTGAACGCGACCGTTCACGACGAAGAAGGTGTCAACGTGATGGCCTACAACCGCTGCATCGGCACGCGGTACTGCGCCAACAACTGCCCCTATAAGGTTCGTCGCTTCAATTGGTTCGATTTCAACAAGCGCGAAAGCGACTACGGTGCGGCTCAAGACCAGCACCTAGTCAACACGGGCAATTTGTACAAGGGGCCGCTCGGGGTGAACCGCAACACGGAACCGGAGTGGGAGATCATTAAGTTGATCAAGAACCCGGATGTCACGGTCCGTATGCGCGGCGTGATGGAGAAGTGCACGCTGTGCGTGCAGCGCATCCAGCAAGGCAAAATTGCCCAGAAGGTCAAGGCGGGTAACAGCGGTGACGTGGCTGTGCGAGATGGCGCCATTAGGACCGCCTGCCAACAAGCTTGCCCCGCGGACGCCATCGTCTTCGGCAACATGCTCGACGCCCAGAGCGAGGTCGTGAAAGCCAAGGCCAATCCCCGGAACTATTCGGTCCTCGGCTTCTTGGATACCCGTCCTCGAGTCACTTACTTGGCTCGCGTGCGTAATCCGAACCCGGTGGTCCTTGACCTCGAGAAGCGCAAGACGCCCGACAGCCAGCGCGACTACGAGCGTTTCCGTCACGAGTCCCCATTTCAAGAACACTCACATGGTCACGATGCCTCGCATCAATCCGCGACTCAGGCGGGGAAGGGAGCGGTCTAATGGCTAGCTCCGGAAAATCCGCCGTCGTCAAGGCACCTGAACCGCCGGCCGAACTGGTCCGAGAGTCTTTGGTTCTCAACAACCGATCTCTCGGTTGGATTACCAATGCCATCGCGGGGGTTTGCGAAAAGCCCATGCCGATGTGGTGGTGGCCTGCCTTCATCGTCTCGGTGGGCGGCATGCTTACGATGTTCGCTCTCATCGCCTATCTGGTCTCGACTGGTGTGGGCGTGTGGGGTCTCAATCATCCGGCCGCCTGGGCCTGGGACATCACCAACTTCGTGTTCTGGATCGGCATTGGCCACGCCGGAACTTTGATTTCAGCGGTGCTCTTCTTGCTCCGACAGAAATGGCGAACCTCGGTCAATCGGGCCGCCGAGGCCATGACCATCTTCGCGGTGGCTTGCGCCGGCATCTTCCCGGTTTTCCATACGGGTCGTGTCTGGTTCGCTTTGTTGCCGGGTTACCTACTCCCGGCTCCCAATGCCAACGCGATCTGGCCGCAGTTCCGCTCGCCGTTGCTGTGGGATGTGTTCGCGGTGTCTACTTACGGTACGGTCTCGCTGTTGTTCTGGTATGTGGGACTCATCCCTGACCTAGCCACCTTGCGTGATCGTTCTAAAGGGGTGATGCGCCGTTTCTTCTACGGACTGTTCTCCTTGGGTTGGACCGGCTCCAATCGCCATTGGAGCAATTACGAGAAGGCCTACCTGCTCTTGGCCGGTCTGAGCACGCCGTTGGTGTTGTCCGTGCACTCTATTGTGTCGTTCGACTTCGCCGTCTCCGTCGTTCCTGGATGGCACACCACCATCTTCCCGCCGTACTTCGTGGCTGGGGCGATTTTCTCGGGCTTCGGCATGGTGCTCACCTTGCTAATCCCGCTGCGATCCCTCTTCAAACTCGAAGACATCGTGACCCTTCGACACGTAGACCTCATGTGCAAGGTGCTCTTGGCCACCGGATCCATCGTAGGATACGCCTACGGCATGGAGTTCTTCATCGCCTGGTATGGCGGTAGCCCTTACGAGCTCTACGCCTTCAAGAATCGCGCCTTTGGTCCTTACTGGTGGAGTTATTGGGCCATGATCTCGTGCAACGTAATCAGCCCGCACTTCTTCTGGTTTAAGAAACTTCGCACCAGCGTGGTTTTCGTTTGGATCGTCTCCATCTTCGTGAACATCGGCATGTGGTTTGAGCGTTTCGTGATCATCGTGACCTCGCTCCACCGGGATTATCTCCCCTCGAGCTGGGGTTACTTCACCCCGAGTTGGGTCGACATAATGACCTTCGCCGGCAGCTTCGGTCTCTTCATGACACTGTTCTTGTTGTTCATCCGCTTCCTGCCGGTTATCGCGATCAGCGAAGTCAAAGGCGTGACGCCTCAGGCGGATCCCCACCATCCGCTGGGTGGCGCCAAGGGACACCACTAATTCAAAGACCCCTGTCCATGAATTCCAATCGTTCCAAGCCGCACGGTCTTCTGGCCGAGTTCCACACGGCTGCGGATATTTTCGAAGCGGCGATGCGTTGCCGTGACGCCGGATTTACCCAGTGGGATGTGTACACCCCATTTCCGATCCACGGCATGGATGAAGCCATGGGGCTTCGCAAGTCGCCCGTCGGGTGGTTCACCTTCTGCGGTGGTTTCACCGGGTTCTTCACCGGGATGACCATGATCTGGTACATGAACAAGTTCGACTACCCCTTGGTGGTCGGCGGCAAGCCCCTCTTCACGCCGTTGTACGCGTTCCCGGTCAGTTACGAGATGACCATTCTGTTGAGTGCCTTCGGGACGCTCTTTGGCATGTTCTTCCTGAACCAATTGCCCAAGTTCTACAATCCGCTCTTCAAGAACGAGCGGTTCAAAAAATCAACGGATGATCGGTTCTTCCTCTGCATCGAGGCAACCGACCCAAAGTTTGGAATGGACGTGACCCGCACCTTCCTGACCGAAAAATGTCACGCTGCGGTCGTTGAACTTGTGGAGGACTGAATGCGCACCTTCCTGAAATACTTTTTCACCGCCTATGTTCTGGCGGTCGCCCTCGTGGTCGGAATCGCTGGTTTCCGTGGTTCCAAGAGCACTAAACCCCCGTTGGAGGTTTTCCCCGATATGGATCGACAGCCCAAGCTGCGTCCACAAACCACTACCAAGTTTGCCGCTTGGTCTGACGGACAAACCTCGCGTCCCCACCCGGCTGGCACTGTGTCTCGTGAGTCGAACTGGGAAGAGAATGCCTTCAATACCGGCCGTCAGGCGGGCACGGTGGTCGAAGTGATGCCCCTCGAGGTGACTGCTGCGGTGCTCAAGCGGGGGCAGGAGCGCTATTCGATCTACTGCCAACCCTGTCACGGGGTTGTTGGCGATGGCAAGGGGATCACCAGCAAGTACGGAATGGGCAACACGGCTAGCTTGCATCAAGAGCGTCTGATCAAGACCCCGGATGGAGATATCTTCAACACCATCGGCAACGGCAAGAACACGATGATGGGCTACGCTTCGGCGATTCCTGTCGCCGATCGGTGGGCCGTAGTGGCCTATGTGCGGACGCTGCAACTGAGCCGCCTCGCCTCAGAATCTGAAATCCCGGCAGCAATCCTGCCCACCATCAAGTAAGGATCCATGAACGCATTTTCACGACAAACCAAGTCTTGGATGGCTCTGGGTGGGGTGGTAGCCGTCGCTGCCATTGCCTTGTTCGGTACCCTGCCCACCTTGGGCGCCGATGCCGGGTCTGCCGCCCACTCCGCTCAAGAAGTGGTCCACGGCGCGGTTGGCCACGGTGGAGCCGACCATGGGCATGCCGCCGTTTCCGTCTTTTCCCTCAAGCAAATCGCTCACAGCTATCTCACGGCCTACATGTTCTGCCTGAGCCTGTGCGTGGGCTCTCTGTTCCTCACCCTGGTACACCATTTGTTTGATGCCGGTTGGTCGGCCTCCATCCGTCGGGTGACCGAGACGGTCGCCAGCTTGCTCTTTCCCTGGATGCTCATTCTGGCCTTGCCGATCCTCGGCTTCGCTTGGACGGGCAACCTCCATGCTTGGTTTAAGATTAACCCGGCGGACGATCATTCGCTCGACGTCAAGAAGGTGCTCTTCAACCCAATGGCGTTCACCGTCCTGGTGCCGGTGCTCATCACGGTGCTGGGTCTCCTAGCCCGCCAGATCCGCGCGTGGTCGATTGCTCAAGATAAAGACGGTGCGGCCCATTGGACGAGCAAGTCCCGTAAGCTATCCGCCGGCGGCATTTTCATCTTCGCCTTCGGGGTGACGCTGCTGTGCTTCCTGTTAATGAAGTCCTTGCAGCATCAGTTCTTCAGCACGATGTACGGCGTCTACTTCTTCGCGGGCAGTGTCTGGACCACGCTCATTACTTTGTACCTGTTGACGATGTGGTTGGCTCAGCCGGGTCGCCCTCTTGAAAAAGTGTATTTCAAGCGCCAGCAGCAAGATTTGGCAGTGCTGTTCTTTGCCTTCACCGTTTTCTACGCCTATATCCACTTCTCGCAGTACTTCCTCATTTGGAATGCCGCCCTTCCTGAAGAAACCTTCTGGTACGTTCGCCGCGAGGTGGGTTCCTGGAAGTGGGTCGGAATGCTCATCCTCTTTGGGCACTTCTTCGTGCCGTTCCTGCTACTGCTCAATCAAGACATCAAGCGCAACATGTCGGTGATGATTCCTGTCGGTGCCTGGGCTTGGCTCATGCAGTACGTTGACATGACCTACAATGTGATGCCGGTCCTCCATCCGGAGGGACTGCATCTGACCTTGTGGGATCCGATCTTCTGGATGGGTATGTCGGTCCTGTTGGGTCGACTCTTCTGGTCCGAATATCAGAAGAACCCCCCGTATCCGCTCAAGGATCCGCGGCTCCAGGAAGCCATCGTCCACCATGAGGTGCCGGCTCCCGGCGCGTCGGCCGCCCACTAGAGAACCAGAATCTTCCTGACATGAGTTCCTCGAATTGCTGTTCCCCAGCGTCCAAGACGATTCTCGCCTATCTCGTAGGCGGGCTGGGTTCCTTCTTGATCATTGGCGCGCTGGCTTGGTTGGTGGTACGAGAGCCCGTCTCCGCCATTGATGCCGAGCGGGTCGCCCAGCGGGTGAAGTTTCGCACGGAAGTGGAAGCTTCTAGTTCACCCAAGGTCACAGGTTATGCCTTGGATACGGATGCCTTGGCCAAGGGCAACAAGGTTTATCACGTTCCGATCACTCGGGCTTTGGAGATGGCTGCCCAAGATTTCAAAGATCCCGCCGCCGGTCGCGCCAAGCTCATCCAGCGTCTGGAAGACAAGTCCAAGCAGCAGTCCTTTGAGTGAACCCATGTCGGTGATCGCATTCATCCTGTTAGGAAGCGTCGTGCTGCTGCCTGCGGCCGCCTTGATGGCGCTGCGGTGGGCGGCCTCGTCGGGTCAGTTCCGCTGCCCAGACAAAGCGGCGCTGTTGCCGTTTGATGAAGTGGAGCCCGTGGGATTGGAAACCGACCGCATTTTGGGAGGAAACCGTCGTTGAGCATGATCAAACAGTCGCAAACGTTGCGGGCTTTATTGCCGGGTGATGCCCTCACCGGTGGCGGTACCGATGTCGGCAACAGGGCAGCGCTGTCTGAGATCGACGCCTCGTGTCGGGTGCCGGTGCTCTTCTTTTTCCTCAGTGGGTTGGCTTGGCTTTTGGCCGGCACCGTTTTGGCATTGGTGGCGAGTATTAAGCTGCACACCCCGGGTTTCTTGGCGGGTTGGGAATGGCTCACTTTTGCCAATGTCCGTACGGCTCACCTCAATACGGTCATTTACGGGTTCGCCTCGCAGATTTCTGTGGGTGTGACCATTTGGTTGATGTGCCGCCTGTGCCGCATTCCGCTGGTGGCTCCCGGTTTGGTCACCGTGGCCAACTTGTTCTACAATATTGGCGTCACCGTGGGCGTGGGCGGAATCCTGATCGGTGATTCCACGGCCATCGAGTGGTTGGAGATGCCGCGCTATGCCACTCCGATCCTTTTTATTAGCTACGCGCTGATCGCGGTCTGGACGATTGTCACCTTCCGCTTGCGGGCCGAGCGACATTTGTACGTCTCCCAGTGGTACCTTTTAGCTGCGGTCCTCTGGTTCCCGTGGTTGTACGGAACCGCACAGGTGATGCTGCTTATCGAGCCGGTCCGGGGCGTGGTTCAGGCGGCCGTCAACTGGTGGTTCGCGCACAATGTGCTCGGACTGTGGTTCACGCCGATTGGTTTGGCTTCCATCTACTACTTTATTCCCAAGGTCATCGGTCGTCCGATTCATAGTTATTACCTCAGTGTCTTGGGTTTCTGGTCCTTGGCGCTGTTCTACAACTGGAACGGCATGCACCACTTGGTGGGAGGTCCATTGCCCTCCTGGATGATTACCGTGAGCATCGTCGCGTCGGTCATGATGCTCATTCCCGTCATCACGGTGGCCATCAACCATCATTTCACGATGCTCGGCCATTTCGGGAAGCTGAAACACAGTCCGACACTGAGATTCATGGTATTCGGAGCCGTTTCCTACACCCTAGCGAGCCTTCAAGGTGTGGCCAGCGCGCTCCGCAGTGTGAGCGAAGTGACCCATTTCACCCATCACACCATTGCTCATGCCCATCTGGGAATGTACGCGTTCTTCAGCATGGTGATGTTCGGTGCGATGTACTACATCCTGCCGCGCATCACTCAGCGGGAATGGCCTTCCAATAGCCTCATATCGCTGCACTTCTGGGGCGTTGCCTTGGGAATCGTGCTGTATGTGGTTCCGATGAGCATCATGGGTTTCATTCAGGGAACGATGCTCAACGATGCCGCCGTCCGCTTCCTCGATGTCGTCCAGTTTACCCTGCCGTGGCTGAAGCTGCGAACCCTCGCGGGTCTGTTGTTGGCCGCCGGCCATGTGGCCTTTGTCATTAACGTCGGTTGGCTGCTGGTGCGGATGTTTGAACCCTACCGCAAGCCGGTGGTGCGCATCTTGACCGGTGAGGCTGAAACGGTGGCCGCCGCCAAACAACCATGAGTTACGGACCGCTACTTTTCTTGGGAATCCTCTTCACCTTGGCGACGAGCTGGGTGGGATTAATTCTCCTTCCCCACCGTCAGATGGGGGCGTTGGGCCAGCACACCGACACCAACACGGCGGCCATCTACCCGGCGGTCCGTGCGGGTGAGGCCCAGCAGGGCGCTGAACACTATCGCTCTCTAGGCTGTGTCTACTGCCACACGCAGCAAGTGCGCCCGGAGGGTTATGGCTCGGACATCGAGCGCGGGTGGGGGCGTCGTCGGACGGTGAGTCGCGACTACATTCAAGACAAGACGGTCATGCTTGGGACCATGCGCACCGGCCCGGACTTGACCAATATCGGGGAGCGTCAGGCCGATGCCGCCTGGCATTATCGCCATCTTTATAATCCGCAAATTACCAGCCCTGGCAGCATTATGCCCCCGCATGGTTTCCTGTTTGACGTCCGCGTCATCGGGCAAGCCGGTCGTTCTACCAATGCGTTGGTTCTGGAAGGAACGTTTGCGCCGCCGGCCGGTCAGGAAGTGATTCCGACGCGCCGGGCCGAGCAGTTGGTCGCCTATTTGCGCAGTTTGAAGTCCTCTGGAGACCTGCCCGAAGCGCCGGTTAAGAAGGAGGAGGCCAAGTGAACAATTCCCAGGAAACTCCCAACGCCTCCTCCGGGTTAGATCGCGGTGAAAACCACGACGTCACCGAGTTGCATGCCGCCGTTCTGCGCGAGAAGCCCGATCCGGTGGAGGGTTTTGAGCCGGTGAACTTGTGGATGGTGGCCGGCATCGCCGGACTGCTTTTCTGGGGTGGCGCGTATCTCACCCAGTACAGCGGTCGCTTTGAGGCCATGGAGTTCTCGGAGTTACCGCATGGCAAGCCGGCTCCCGTGGCCACCGTGGCCGCCGATCCTTTGGCTGCGGTAAAGCGGGACGGCATGATCGCTTACAATGCGGTTTGCGCGTTGTGCCATGGCGAAGACGGTGCCGGCAAAGCCGGAGTGGCTCCGGTGCTGGCCGGCTCGGATTGGGTGAATGCCGAGGGTCCGAATCGCCTTCTGCGTATTGTTCGTCACGGACTCAAGGGCACGGTGAAGGTCAACAAGGACGTCACTTGGAACCCAGCCAATGATGCCGGCATCGTCATGGGCTCCCAATGGGAGGCCATCGGTGGCACCAACGAGAAGCTGGCCGCAGTCCTTACCTACATCCGGTCTTCGTGGGGCAACACCGGAACGGCGGTCACTCCACAAATGGTGGCGGATGGCCTTGCTCCGGTAAAAGACCGTTCGGCCGAAGCCAACTGGACTCAGGAAGAATTGCTGCAAGTACCTGCCGGGGGGGCAGCGGCTCCGGCTGTGGCTGCTGCTGCGGCTACTCCCGATCAGCTCAAGGCGCAACTGCAGGCCCTTCCGGCCGAGCAGCGGCAGGCGATTCTCAAGGAGTTGTCCAAGTGAGTGGGTGGGAGGCTGAACCGTTCGGTGGTTCTACCTCCCGGTTGCTTCGACAGTGGGTTCAGCCCTCGAGCGGTTTTGATTTTCGCGGAGCTTGGCTCCTTGGGCCGAGATTAGGATTTTGTCAGGGATTGCCGACGATTGTCCGAAATGATTTCTTTTGTCCTATGAATGGGTGGAAGGTCTTCAGTTGGCGATGGGTTCTCGTTGGGCTACTGTGTGTTCTGGGGGTGGGTTGTGAGACCTACGGCAAGGCAGACTGGAAGTCCCGGGTAGGCCATTACTCGTGGGATCAAGCGATCGAAGAGTTGGGTCCGCCCGAATCCGAGGCCAAGACTTCCGATGGATCTCGCGTGGCTAGTTGGGTGATCTCTCGCTCCCGGACGTACAGCACTGCCATCCGTGGCTCGATGTACTGGAGTTGGAGTGGCCAGGATGTCACCACCACGGCCGAATCGCACTTGCTGCTCACCTTCAATGCCCAAGGCCAACTCAAGGCCTGGAAACGAATTTATAAATGAAACGCCTTCGCAATGATGCCGCCTCCGAGGTAGACCTCGGATGGATGGGAGCCCTCAATCGAGCCATCCGCTGGTGCCTGTTCATTGGTATCATCGGATTCATCGTCGCCCAGTACTTGCCGCTCATCCGAAAGAATCAGGCCTTGCGCGAAAATGTTGCGCGCTGGGAGACCCAGCAGGCACGGATGACAGCGCAGGCCAACGATACGGCCGCACGGTTGCAAAGCCTCCGCGAAGATCCCCGTGCTGTGGAACGTGCCGCGCGCGAGCGTCTGCAATTGGCCCGCACCAATGAGAGTGTGATTAATTTTGTAACGCCGAATTCTTTGAGCCGTTGACCCGAAATTCCCCATGAAACCGAATCCGTCTTGGATCCAACCCCGGTGGGTTGGGCTGATTTTAAGTTTGTCGCTCAGTGCCACCGCGATCTTCGCCGATTCGGTGATGCCGGTGTATGACGCCTTGTGTGCGGCGCCCAAGCTCCGGATGTCGCTCACGGGAGATGCCGATTCGGTGGGCGTTCTGGAGGGGACCGAAGACCTGAATGGCGGAGAGTGGCGTCCTTTGCTGCATTTGGGGGCCATTTCTGGACACCACGAATGGATGGATCCCGAGAACCGGGCCCAGGCGCGGCGTTTTTACCGACTGAACCGGTCTCCGCGACCGCCGCTGCTGCCCCTGCCCAATTTCCGCCTGAATGATCATCAAGGGTTCTCCCATGAGTTGTTCCGCGAAGGGGATTCCCGCGCCGTGGTCCTGGTCTTCACCGATGCCCAGAGCCTGGAGTCGCACTGGAAGCAACTGAAGCCCATCGTCGAGGCGAATTCTGCGGCCGGCGTGCAATTCTGGATGGTGGATCCGATGGATGATCGCTCGGCGATGGCCGCGGCCGCCACTCAGGCTGGAGTGACCATTCCGGTGCTTCAAGATTCCGCACAACTGGTGGCTCGATCCTATGGGGCGTCGGCTTCGGGCGAGGTTGTGGTGCTGGAGGCCGAATCTCTGACCACGGTGTACCGCGGCGCCATCGAAGATGCGGTCGAAGTGGCCGTGGGCGCCCCGATTCGCCAAGCCTATTTGGCCGACGCGCTCACTCGGTTCACCGCGGGCGCGCGTCCGGCGGTCGAATACGCCCGCCCGCAGGGTCAGCCCTGGCGGCATGAAGACTCCGGAGTGGCCTCCTATCGCAACGAGATTGCCCCGTTGTTGCAGAGCAAGTGCGTCACCTGTCACCGGCCGGGCGAGATCGGTTCCTGGGCCATCACCAACCACGCCACGGTGCGCGCCAAATCGGCCACTATCCGCGCCAATGTCCTCGAAGGATTGATGCCGCCCTGGCACGCCGATCCGGCACACGGGAAGTTCGAGAACGATTTTTCGCTGACCCCACAGCAGCAAGCTCGGCTGGTGGCTTGGTTAGATGCGGGTGCGCCGCGCGAGGCTGGAGTGGATCCTCTCGAGACCGTGCCTCCTGCTGCCGGTTTGTGGCCCATGGGTCCGCCGAATGTCACCCTCAAGATCGCCACGCGGCAAATCCAGGCAACCGGGCAAATGCCCTACGCCTACGTGATGGTCAACAATACCCTCAAGACCAACGCCTGGTTGCGGGCGGCGGTCCTCCGACCCGGTAACCGCGCCGTGGTGCACCATGCGCTCATCTTCTACATCAAGGCGGGTTCCCCTTCGCAAATGGCGGCAGATTTTCTAGCCATCCAGGGTGGGTTGAATGGGTATTATGCCGGATATGTCCCCGGCATGGACCAGCGCGAATATCCGGCCGGGACCGCCAAATACCTGCCAGCCGGTGGTGCGTTTGTTTTCCAGATGCACTACACGCCCAATGGGAAGGCCACCACCGACGCCACCGAGATGGGGCTGTATTTGAGTCCGACTCCGCCGCCGATGGAACTGAAGACCGGGGCGGCCAATTCGACGGCCATCGACATCCCGGCGGGCGAACGCAATCACCGCATGGTGGCCGAGCGTTCCTTTGACAAAGCCGTCGATGTCCATGAGTTGAGCCCCCACATGCATTTCCGCGGAGACTCCATGCGCTATGAGGCGTTCTTGCCCGATGGATCGTCGCAGGTTTTGCTGAATGTTCCCAAGTACGACTTCAACTGGCAGGCCTTGTATCGGTTGTCGCAGCCGGTCCGCCTTCCGGCCGGCAGTCGCATCCGAATCTCGGGTGGGTTCGATAATTCCCGCTGGAACCCTTACAATCCGGATACCAAGTCTCGGGTTCGATTTGGTGAGCAGACCGACGACGAAATGTTCATCGGCTACATCAACTATTCTGAGGTGCCGTAGTTCCCGTCCACTGATGTAACTGCGGGGACGGACTCAGCCAAGCGAGTGAGTGTCCGGCGACGCGAAGGACGTGTAGAGCCCGACTGGGCGGCGGCGATTTCGGGATCGGAAGGTCAAAGCGGGATCGGAAGGTCAAAGGAAACGAGCAAGTTCGGCCCGGCTCGTGTATCCGGACCGCCGGGCCCGGATCAGCGCTGCTCCAAAAGCAACCCCCAGGGTAGTAGCCAGGCAGAGCCCGGCTAGGGTCACAGTCTGTCGCCAGTCACCGCCCCAGTGACGCAGTCCCCAGAGGGATAGGCTGGCCGCCAATCCCGCCGAAAGTGCGGCGCGGGACCAAGAGGCTCGCAGCATCGTCCAGAGAGGCCGGCCGCTGGCCTTGGCGAATGCGGCGTGCAGCGGCAGCAGCGTGCTGCCAGACGAGCCCGCGATGAAGGCGAGGAGGATGCCGGTCGGCCCCAGCCACAATCCTAGAGGCACGCTGAAGGTCAGGCAGCACACCAGCTCACGTCGCATGAGTCGGGCCAGTGCGTCCATGTGGCCGTGGCCGAACATCCAATAGCCCGGTTGCGAGGCGATGCCTGTGATCAGGTAGCGCAGGGCGAAGAGCGAGGTGAGCAAGGTGCCACCGGAGAAATCCTCAGCCTTGTAGTGGGCGATAAAGTCCGGAATACAAACGGCCGAAACAGCCATGGCCCCGCCCCAAAGCCAGCCGTTGAAGCGCAGGACTCCTTCGGCAATGACCTCAGCCTTGTTGGTTTTGGCCGCGAGAATGGGCCAGACAGCCTCGTCTGCCGATTGCAGGAGCAGTCGCAGTTTGCTGAAGAGGTTGGCCACCAGCAAGTACTGGCCGACGAGCTTTCCCTGACACAGCCAGGCCACCAGCATCGCATCGAAGGTGTAGACCAGCAGGGTCCAGAACTGGAAGCGCATCAGGCCTGAAGAATCGGGCCAGAGTTCCTTGAGTCGGGCCGAATCCTCCGCGTTCCAAGAGAAGTCCAGAAGGCGGAGCCCGGGTGCTGCTGCGCGGATCGCGGGGGTGGCCAGGGCTATGGCTGCAAGGCTCGGCAGACTCTGGGAGAGCACGAAGGACCAGACGCCCAGGCCGACCCGGAAACCTATCCACAATATGCCAATCGACGCCCAGGCCATGAAGAGTTGCAGCATGAACATCCGGCGCTGTTGGCCTAGACCCGTGAGCAATTGCAGGAAGGCCGACCCCAGAGCCACCACGCCGCTGACCGCGCCCAGCAGGGGATAGAAGGCCCAAGAGAGGTGGAGCGATCGGGCGTTGGGCGTGAGTGAATAAGCACTGAGGATGACCGTTCCTAGTACCAGAATAGCGGCGCAGAACCACGAGTAGAGGCGTTGGCCAAACTGCAGCATTCGCAAGGTTTCCTCATCGCGTGCGCGGCCTAGGATCCGGCGGTTGAGGGTGTTGCGAAATCCGCCGTCGAGGGCGGGCAGGCTTCCTAGCACCAATAAGGCCGCGCTGATCAGCCCAAAAAGCTCCACCGAATCGAACATCCGGATGGTCAGAAGCGACACCAGCGCCCACGAGAGGTAGGCCACCGCGCGCCAGAAAACCGTTTGGACAAAGAGGGAACCCAACACTGGATCCGATCCTATCAGTGGCGATTCCCGGCAGCCATTATTGTCTTCCATGGTGGTGGGAGTGTGACGGAGTCCCGCGCGTTCAATTTCTGTCCTGGGCCGGGCCTGTGGATGGGCAATGGAGAACCCGGTCGCGCCGTGTGAGGCCCTGTCGGTGAGGGGAGTGGGTCCGGTTGGACCGATGTTGAGCTCGTGTTGAGCTCGTGTTGTCCTTGCCTCGTGCCGAGCACTCCGGTAGTGCCGTTGGGTCATGACTGTCGATGCCTCGACGCCGGTTTCTTCTCAGCGCGGGCGCATCCTGGTCATTCGCGGTGGGGCCGTGGGCGACTTCATTGTCACACTGCCTGTGTTGGCTGCACTGCGGAACCAGTTCCCGCAGACCCGACTGGAGGTGTTGGCCTACCCGCAGGTAGCCACACTGGCCGTGCGGGCCGGTTTGGCCGACGCGGCGCACGCCATCGAATCGCGGCCGCTGGCCGGATTCTTTGCCCGCAATGGAGTGCTCGACCCGATCGAGTCGGAACGGTTTGCCCGTTGCGATGTGATCTTCAGTTATCTTTACGATCCGGATGAACTCTTTCGTGGCAACCTCGCCCGCGTGACCTCCGCCCAGGTCATCCAAGGCCCGCACCGGCCGGTGGAATCCACCGGGGTTCCCGCCACGGTTCAATTGCTCCAACCTTTGGAACGTCTGGCGATCTTTGAGGTCGACCCGGTGCCGCGCCTTCGTTGGGCCGGGATGGGTCCTAGTGCTGAAGGGTGGATCGCCCTGCACCCTGGCAGCGGCAGCGCTAGCAAAAACTGGCCCTTGGAGCGCTGGAAGGAACTGGTGAGCCGTTGCGTGGCTCAGACGAATTTGAGTCTGGTGCTCATCGGCGGCGAGGCCGAGGCCGAGGCTCTCGACAGCCTGGAGCGGTTGATTCCAGCGGCGCGACGTCAGGTTTTGAGAGGCCGTCCTCTGGAATCGGTGGCCGAACAGCTTTCCCGCTGCCAAGGGTTTCTGGGGCATGATTCCGGGATCACCCACCTTGCGGCAGCCGTGGGGATTCCGTGCCTGGCCTTGTGGGGTGGATCCAATGAGTCGGTATGGAGGCCTGGCGGTCCAGCGGTTCAGACTGTGTCGCATCCTGGTGGGTTGGCCGATCTCGGACTCGAGGCCGTTTGGAAATCCTTTACGGCTCAGTTTTACCCCGCCGTGAGTGCTCTTGGACGCGATCCCTAGTAGGGAGGTCGTCTCGGACTTCCGTCGAGAGCGGTGGCACTGAGTTCAAGAGTTTCATTGATGTGGCGTCCGTTGAGAGGCGTTGCTGCGGTCTCATTGCCAGCCTCGAGTCTAAACGCGCCGTGGTAAAAATTAGAAAAACCGGTTGCAGATCTGCCTGAAAACAGGCTTGGTTCACGGCTCCGGTCGCTAGGCCCAAGCCTCGACTGGTGGTTCGAGGTGCCTAGGTGCCTCGGCTGTGAGCCTGAATGCGGACGACTTTGCAAAGAGTTTCCGCCAGGTCCGGGAAGGAGCTGAATTTTGAAGTGAGCGAAGTTAAACTGAAGAAGGGCGAACCCGTGGATCGCGCGCTGCGCCGCCTGAAGAAGAAGGTGGACCGCGAGAACACTCTCCGTGACGTGCGCATGAAGCGTCATTATGAGAAGCCCAGCGAAACCAAGCGTCGTAAGATGAAGGTTTCCAAGTTCTCTGCGATGCTATCCGCCCGGTATGCCGACCAGTGATGGTCGGTAGCGAGGCGCAACCGCTGTAAGGCGGTTTGCTTTCAACAGGGCCGGATGCTTTCCTTCGGGAACGCATTCGGCCTTTTTGTTTCCCAAACAGGAGTCTAGAACCCTGAGTTTAGAGCCCTGAGTTTAGAGCCGAAAGACCTTACATCATGTATTCCCTATCCACCTGCTGGAACTCGAGCCGCCACCAAGACGGAGGCGACATGCTGCGCGAGATCCGGGACCTGGGCTTCGAATATGCCGAGTTGAGTCACGGCATCCGTGTCAGTCTGGTGCCCGGCATCATCGACGCCGTTGAAGCCGGGGTGATCAAGATCAGCACCCTGCACAATTTCTGCCCGTTGCCGATGGGCGTGAGCCACGCCGCACCGAACCTCTTTAAGTTCTCGGCCTCGGAGAAGCGTGAGCGCGATCTGGCCTGGAAGCACTCGATCAAGACCATCGAGACGGCCGAGCGTCTGAAAGCTAAGTTGATCGTGCTGCACTCCGGGGCCGTCGATCTCTCTGGCTTCTTTGGAGATGCCCATTATCAGGACAAGCTCGAAGCCCTCGCTGCCGCTGGAAAGCGGGACTCGCCGAAGTACATCAAACTCATGGCTGAGGTGGAGCAACGCCGCGAGGCCCGCAAGGAGCAACCCATGGAGTTGGCCATCGACATGATTCGTCGATTGGCGGAGGTGGCCGGCGAGAAAAAACTCCTCTTGGGTATCGAGAATCGGGAATCCGTCGAAGAAATTCCCTTCGACCACGACATGCTCTTCTTCCTCGATCAGTTGCCAGACAACGTCCGCTATTGGCATGACTGCGGCCACGCTCAGATCAAGCATCAGATGGGTTTCATCGACCACCGCATGCACTTGGAGAGTTTGTCCGAGCGCTTGGGTGGGCTGCATATCCATGACGTGGTGCTCACCCCCGATGGAGCCCACGATCACGCCCCGCCCGGTGCGGGTGTTATTGATTATGTCGCCCTCAAGCCGTTCGTGGGTCCGGAGCACATCAAGGTTATTGAATTGAACCCCGGTGTGGCTCCCGAAGATGTGACCAAGGGATATGCGCACATTCGGTCCGTCTGGGGGCCGGAGTAGTCCGAATGGATTCTCGGCCCGACAACTCCTCCCGAAGAACACTCGGGCAACTGGTCCGCCTAGCGGTCTGTGGACTGTTGTTGGCGGTCATCTTCCACGCGATCTTCTGCAACGAGGCTCAGATCGACCTTTTGGCCCAGGGGAAGCCCGAAGCCTGGAATGCCATGGGGCGTTGGGAGCAGCGTCAATACGCTTGGACCCATAGCCCTGCAAAGCTTCTGGAGATGGCCCGTCGGTTGGATCCCGGGAGCCTGGGGGTGGCCTTTGGCCTCTGCGGTGCGCTCATTTTTCTGGGAGGGCTTCGTTGGCGCGAAGCTCTTCGGGTCCAGGGTCTGGAGTTGCCCCTGGCCGAGGTAATGCGGCTTTCGTTCGTGGCGCACTTTTTCAATGCCTTTCTGTTGGGGTCCACCGGAGGTGATGTTTGGAAGGCCTATGCGGCCGCCCGGAGTACCCACCACAAGAAGGCGGAAGCGGCCCTCACGGTGTTTGTGGACCGCTTGATCGGCATCCTATCGCTGCTGGTGTTTGCGGTGATCTTTGCCATTCCCAACTGGCCGCTCTTCGTGCGCTTTCGTCGCTACGACGGGGTGGGTCTGGCCATCTTTGGCATGATGGTCGTGGCGTTGGTTTGTGCCGGTGCCGGGTTCTTCACAGACATCCTTTCGGAGGAGGGGCGCCTGAGCCGATGGATGGGGCGTTTCCCGCAAATGAAGGGCCCCTTGAGGGCGCTGGCTTCATGCCGGCTGTTTGGGCGTAATCCGGGATTCCTTTGGCGGAGCGCGTTGCTGTCGATCGCCATCAACCTGGCCATCGTGGGCACGTTTGCGGCGCTGGCTTCCGGGTTGGGGTTGCAAATCCCCCGATGGAACTTGTGGTTTGTGGTGCCGGCGGTGGTGTGCCTGGCCGCGTTGCCGATCACCCCCAGTGGCCTCGGCGTCCGCGAGAACCTCTTCGTCGTCCTGCTTACCGTGGACTTCGCGGGTTTTGGAGTTAAGCCGGCCGAGGCGCTGTCGCTCTCGTTGCTGGGCTACACGTTGAACCTGGCCTGGAGTGCCATCGGCGGCCTCGTGTACCTGACAGTCCGCAAATACATCCCACGGGAGTCCTAGCTAGATTCGGAGTCGTGGCTTGCCGGATTGGCGTGTGCGTCCAGACTGTCGGCATGCGTTTCACTGTGGTGATGGGGGTTTCGGCGTTGGCCTGGATGGCCGCGGGCTGTGGCAAGGATGAGGTCCGGGTCTATCAGGCCCCTCAAGATGCCCCGCCGGTGGCTGCGGCTAATCCCCAAGGTGGAGCCACCCTAACCCCGCCCGCTTCGGAGATTCCAAGATCTGCGACCTCGAGGTCTTCCTCCTCGGCTGGCTCGGAAAGCAGTGCCTCCGAACGGCCCGCGGTTCCCTGGACCGTACCGGCCGGTTGGGAAGAGATGCCTGCCTCAGGCATGCGCGTGGCCAGTTATGGTGTGAAACGCCCCGACGGCCGTTCGGTGGACATTTCCGTGGTGGCCATGGGTGGCGGAGCCGGAGGCGAGTTGGAAAACGTCAACCGCTGGCGCGACCAAATCGGGCTGGAGCCGGCGACCGAGGCGGACTTGGCGGGTCTTCGTTCCATTATTCCGGCGGGCAATCGCCAGGTGGTGATGTACCAACTGGACGGCAAGAAGGCGGTTCTGGATGGCAAGTACCCAGCCCGGACGCTGGCAGCCATCATGCCGGCCGGCGAGATGACCGTGTTCTTCAAAATCACGGGTGAGAGTGCGCTGGTGGCCGAGCAGAAGCCGCAGTTCTTGGCTTGGTTGAAGTCTGTCGATACCGGTGGCGGTGGCGGTGAGTCCGCTCCGGAGGCCTCGGCCTCGTCGTCGGCCCCAGCCCCCGCATCGCCGGCGGCTGTTTCAGGCGGTTCCGAGCGGGCGAGCGGTGGTGGTGGTGGTGGTGGTGGTGGCGCCGACGGACTCCCGAATTGGCAGGTGCCCTCTGGCTGGAAAGCCGCTGGACCGAAGCCTATGCGCTTGGCGTCCTTCGATATCCCGGATGCCGCCGGCAATGGCGATGTGTCCATTAGTAAGCTGTCTGGGAATGGCGGCGGGCTCTTGGCCAATGTGAATCGCTGGCGCGGCCAAGTGGGATTGGCTCCGTTGGAAGCCGGGGCATTGGCTGCGAACTCCAAGACAGTGGCCACGGCCGGGGGCGACAGCGGCACCTGGGTAGAGTTGGTGGGGACCGAGAAGACGATCTTGGGGGCCATCTTGGCTCGCGGAGAGGTTTCGTGGTTTTTCAAGCTGACAGCTCCGGCGGCCGTTGCCGCCCAAAACCGAGACGCTTTCGAGCAATTTGTTCGTTCGATCCGCTTCTGAATGAGGGGCCGCGACCGGGGTTGAAAAATCCCGAGCGCTTTCCGTCAAGTTGATGCAATTTATTGCGACCGGCCGTCGTCCGATTTTCGCCCATGATTTCCAAGTTGTTCCAGTTCCTGTCGTCCCTGCGCCTCACGGTGGTGCTGCTGGGATTGGGTGTGGTCGTAGTGTTCTTCGGAACGTTGGGCCAAACCAGCGATGGTCTTTACGTGGCCCAGGAGCGGTACTTCCGCAGTTGGTTCGCCTATTGGACGCCGCACGGATCCACCTTCCCGGTGGTGCCGCTGCCCGGCGGATACCTGTTGGGAACGATGCTGGTCATCAACCTAATCGTGGCTCATTTCACCCGCTTTAAGTGGACGTGGTCCAAGAGCGGTATCTTCCTGACGCACATCGGCATCATCTTGCTGCTGTTGGGACAATTGGCCACCGACATGCTGGCACGCGAGAGCATCATGAGCTTCCGCGAGGGCGACACTCGAAACTACTCCGAGTCGTCGATGGACTTCGAACTGGCCTTCCTGCGCAGTGCCGGCAGCAACACTCTCGACCAAGTGGTGTCTATCCCGGCCTCTCGTTTGAAGCCGGGGGCCGAGTTGCGCCAGGAGTTGCTGCCCTTCGCCATCCGGGTGAAAGAGGCCTATGAAAACGCCCGGATTCGCCTGCGCGCTCCGGTCATGGATTCCAACCGCCCGCCCGCGGCGACCCAAGGCGTGGGCGCCCGGATCGTCATCGATGAGCAACCGCCGACGCGCACCATGGATGCTCGCAATGTGCCGGCCGCGGTGATCGAGCTTTCGGGGCCGTCGAGCCTCGGGACCTGGGCCCTCTCCGGTGAATTGAAGTCTCAGACCGTGACCGTGGAGGGAACGGAGTGGCGCCTCGAGTACCGCCCGGTGCGCGATTACAAACCCTTCGCCCTGACCTTGCTCAAGACCACCCACGAGACCTACCCGGGCACGGACATTCCTAAGAATTTCCAGAGCCGGGTACGATTGCGAAACACCGAGTCGCACGAAGACCGCGAGGTGGACATTTACATGAATTCACCGTTGCGGTATGGCGGTTACACTTTCTTCCAGTATCAAATGGGCAAAGAGCAATTGGCCGACGGAGGCCGCGGTACCAGTGCGTTGCAGGTAGTCCTCAACCCGTCGTGGGTCACGCCGTATCTCGGGTGCATTCTTGTCGGAGTGGGCCTGTTGGTTCAGTTCCTCATGCACCTCACCAAGTTCATCGCCCGCCGCAAGCCCCGGGCCGCCTGAAGCTTCACCTGCTGGAATTTGCCTCCTCCCAACGCGCTCCGCCTGAAACATGAAACAACGCCTTCCCCTAATTATCACGGCGCTCTTCGCATTCTGGATTCTGGGTGCGCTGAGGCCACAGCGTGACCCCGAGTACGCCTTCGGGGCGTTTGGCCGCCTGCCCGTGGTCTTCAATGGCCGCCTGCAGCCCATCGATTCGTTGGCGCGCAATTCGCTGACGCGCATCCGCGAAAAGGACACCGCCAACCTCGAACCGGTCAAGTCGTGGTACGAGCGACCCAAGATCATCTCGGCCACCGAATGGTTGCTGACGCTCATGACCCGGCCTGAGGTCGCGGATGGCTGGAAGGTTTTCCGCGTGGATCACCCGGAGCTCAAGGCGATGCTCAAGTTGCCGGAGCCCAACCCAGCGGCCGGCGAAGACGGCAAGCACTACTCGTGGAACCAGTTCGGCGAGACGGGCCTCAAGCAAATCGAAGAGAGCTCCCGGAACATTCAGGAGAACAAGAAGGATTCGTCACTCCGCAACGCCTTCGACAACGCCACCCTTGGGTTGTACGAGGCCATGACCCTGTACCTGCGACTGAAGAATACGGTGCACCCGCAAGACACGGTTGGCTTCGCGGCGGAAATTGCCGATTACCAGAAAAGCATCCCGGCCGGCGTGAAGGCCTTCCAGCAGCGCATGACCGGTTCTGGCACGTTCGATACCAATGCACTGACCGAGGTGTTCGGACATGCCGAGCGGTATTTCGTGACGCTGCGCGGCGAGCCGCCATTGCTCATCCCGCCGGCCTCCGGGGGAGACGCCACTTTCGCATGGCAGCGCATGGGCGAGGCCTTGCTAGATCCGAGCTTCGGAGCACCGCTGCTCAAGCACTTGATGCGCGTGCCCAAGGCCGAACTTTCGCCCGAAGCCGCGGCCGAAGGCATCCGCTTGGTGGGCACCCGGCCGCTGTCGCCGGCGGTGGGGCATTGGGCGGCGATGGCTGACGCCTTTCGTGAGAGTCAGATTGCGGGATTCAATACTGCGGTGACCGGGTACCAGACCTACTTGGAGTCGCTGCGCCTGGGCAAGGCCTTGAACAAGACGGATCGCGAACAGCTTTACAATAGCTTCGCGCCGTTCTCGAAAACCGCCGCGTTGTACATCGTGGCCTTCCTCTTCAGCTGTGGGTTCTGGTTCAACTTCGCTGAGTGGAGCCGCAAGACGTCCCTGCATCTGGTGCAATTGGCCTTCGTGGTCCACACGCTGGGGCTCATCGCTCGGATGTGGCTTGAGGGTCGGCCGCCGGTGACCAATCTCTACAGCTCGGCCATTTTTATCGGATGGGGCGCGGTCGGCCTCGGGCTGATCCTTGAATCGTTCTGGAAAAACGCCATCGGGCTGGCGGTAGCGACGGTCATTGGTTTCTCCACCCAAGTCGTAGCTCACAATCTCGCCCTCGGAGGCGACACCATGGTGATGCTCCAGGCGGTGCTCGATACCAACTTCTGGCTCGCCACCCACGTGGTCATCGTGACTTTGGGTTATGCGGCCACCTATGTTGCGGGCTTCCTCGCCATCTTGTACGTGGTGCTGGGATTCTTTACGAAGGTGATGACCAGCGACATGGGTAAAAGCCTCTCGCGCATGGTGTATGGCATTCTGTGCTTCGCCACGCTCTTCAGCTTCGTGGGCACCGTGTTGGGCGGTATTTGGGCCGACCAATCGTGGGGGCGCTTCTGGGGCTGGGATCCCAAGGAGAACGGGGCCCTCATCATCGTGCTGTGGAATGCGCTCATCTTGCACGCCCGTTGGGGTGGCATGGTCCGGGAGCGCGGCATCATGAATCTCGCGATCTTCGGAAACATCGTCACCAGTTGGTCGTGGTTCGGCACCAACTTGCTGGGCGTGGGGCTTCACAGCTACGGATTTATGAGCGGGGCCTTTACGGCGCTGATGGTGTTTGTGGGCAGCCAATGCGTGCTCATCGCGCTAGGGCTCATTCCGCAGGCGAAGTGGCGGAGTTTCTCGGCGGCCGCGGGCGGCGCAGCGAAGGCTCCGGCGGCGGCGTCGGCCTAAGTCGTGGAACCGCATTGAGAGCATGGGCAACGCGATGACTGTCACCGAGACCTTGAAACACCTGGGAATCGTGGTGCCGCCAGCCCCGGGCGCGGTGGCCGCCTACGAGCCGTGGGTGCGCACGGGTGATCTTGTATTCACTTCGGGGCAGTTGCCCTGGCGCGACGGCGTGATGGCGTACGCAGGCCGCCTCGGTGCCGAACTCACGGTCGAGCAAGGATACCAAGCGGCCCGACAGTGCGCGCTCAACGCCTTGGCCCAGCTCCAGGCGGCCGCTGGTGGCGATATCAACCGGGTCCGTCGTTTGGTGCGCGTGGAAGGGTATGTCCATTGCGCTGCGGGATTCCGTGGGCATCCGCAAGTGCTCAATGGGGCCTCAGACCTCTTCAACGCGGTGTTTGGTGCCCGCGGAGCCCATGCCCGGTTGGCCATCGGAGTCTCCGACATGCCGCTGGATGCCGCCGTACAGATCACCGTCACGGCCGAGGTCGACGAGCCCTCCCGGTAAGAGTGTCTTCGGCGGGGAAGGGGCTGCCGCGGTCCGCGATGGTCCGCGATGGTCCGCAGTGAATGGTCGCCGGTTCCATCATCGGGCCCTTGCGGGATCGATGGATCAATGCACTCAGGGCTGCAAGCGAGCCTGCTTCAATTCCACCAAACCGTCCTCCATCCCGGCCGCACGCACCTCGAAGGTCACCGTCTGGCCGGCTTCGAGCAGTTGCCACTTCGAGCGGTTGTTCTCGGCGATCAACGTTCGCCCGTCGCGGCTGGTGTGGAAGGCGGGCATCTTGTCGTCGATGCGCCATTCGCACACCGGCCGCACGGCGGGGTCTGGGGTTTCCAGGAAGACCCGGACATTGCGGCTGACGATGCCTCGCTCCATGCGTTCCACCACGCCCGTGATGCGGAATGAGCGTTTTTGATACCGTGCATTGGCCGTCGGGAGATCGGAGCGGTAGTGGTTCACCAGTTCCCAAACACTGATTTCTTGAGCGGCTGTCACCGGAGGCAGTTGTGCGGCGGGGGCCGGAGGTATGAGGCCGGCCCACCGGGCAGTTTGAAGCGCTTCAGCTGCGGGCTTGGCGGCGGGCAAGAGCAGAGGAAGCGTCATCGGTTGGGCTTGGGTCGTGACGGAGTTTGATGTCGGACTCACCGCACCGGAGGGGAGAAAAGCGGCCCCTCGCAGGCGGGAATTCTCGAGCGTCAGGCGTTTCAAAGCAGCCTCGGTGTCGAACCCCAATCGTCGTCGCAGCGGTTCGGAAACCTCGAAGAAGAACACCGTGGTTCGGCCTCCGGAGTGCTGGAGCTCCAAGCGGTCGTCATCCAGACGCCGCACCGTCGCCTCGCGGAAGGTTCGTAAGCGTCACCCGAGGCACCTCCCCGCATAGGTGCCATAGTTTGCCGAGTATGACGTTTATGCAGCGGCTCTGAGGGCGGGGGTATGCATTCGCCCCCAGCTTTCCGGTAGGAGGAGGACGATCTGACGGTTGGTCATCG